>NZ_WMDN01000003.1:0-333569 GCF_021236965.1 Photobacterium carnosum
ACGAACTAATACTTCACCAGCACGAGGTAACATTACATCAATTTCTTCAACAGAAAGAGGTTGTTTAGGACCCCATGCGATAGCAGCTTTTGATTTGATAAATTTGTCAGTCATCGTTCACTCTCTTAAAATATAAGTGACCCATGTTTAAACATGGTGTTCGTTGTTAATTATAGTCACAGGTTTAATACCATCATTGTGACTTGATGCCGCTATTATATTTGTTTCTTAAAAATTGATAATCCCTTAAATTGTAAAATCATTATTACTGAAGGGTAACAATAAGTCTATCTTCTCATGGTAAATAGGATATTACTCATGTTTGTTCTTATTTTAGGCGATACTACCTATTGATGTGAATATCTAGCTATTATTAATTGTAAATACTTTTAAATGAGGGCATAGATTGTCTAGGATTAGTCTTTTAACTATGACCGTTATTTTTACCATTTGAGATGAAATTTAGATAAAAAAAAAGCAATATCAAAAGATATTGCTTTTTAAAGAATAAAATAATTCAGCTATTTATTATGCTTATTTTTGGCTTTGAGCATAAACGTGTGCTGCAATTGCATCCATTAGTGCTGGAGATAGGCAATCGTATGTATTAAGACCTAGTTCGTTAAGACGTGCACGGATAGCCGTCATGTCTTTAGGATCTGTACCTGTTTCAATGATAGATGAAACAAATGCAGCAAACTCAGGTGCAGACCAACCTTTGTCAGTTGATAGTTCTGTATGAACAAAATCTAAACCGAAGAATGGGTGATTAGCATTCTCGATACGACCGTACATGTGAACGCCACATTCTTTACAAGCATGACGTTGAATTGCTGCAGACTCATCGATAATAACAAGCTTTTCTGCGTTAGCAATTACTTCAACGTTGTCACGAGAGATAACAGCGATTTGTGAAAATACTGCGCCTTCAGGTTTCCAGCACTTAGAACAACCACAAGCATGGTTATGTGCAGTTTGACCAGATAGTTTCACACGAACTGTATTTGATTCACAGTTACAGTTTAATACGCCACCTTGGAAGTTTTCTTTAGTTGCAGTAAAACCGTTATCAATTGCAGGGTGTAGAGATATAGACATAATGTTTCTCTTATTGGATTGTTATTAGATGATTTATTTTTTAGGTTTATTATAATTAATTATAAAGACCATTTTTAAATATTATATTTATTTGTATAAGCACAATTAAAAATTAATTAAAATAATAATTAACAAATAGATATTGGGTTGATGTAGTACATTCTATGCTTAATTTTATTTTCCACAATAACGAATACTGTAATTGATTATTACCAAATAGGAACAATCGAAAATAAAGGTAGACAGCCCTAGTAAGGCACAACTTAAAAGGGCGTTCTTATGAAAATAAATTAGCGGTGATTTTATTTATTTTTACTAATGTGGGTTGAAATAGCATCCATTAAGTCGGGTGATAAGCAATCATAAGTTTCTAAACCTAATGATTCAAAACGCTCACGAATTGCTGGCATTGATTTAGGATCAGTACCTGTTTCAATAATTGATGAAACAAATGCGGCAAACGTAGGCGCAGACCAGCCTTGCTCGCTTGATAGTTCAGTGTGAACGAAGTCTAAGCCGTAAAATGGGTGGTTTGTGTCTTCAATACGGCCATACATATGAACGCCACAATCTTTACAAGCATGACGTTGAATGGTTGCTGTTTTATCAACGATGATTAATTTTTTAGCATTGGCGATTACTTCAACATTATTTTTTGGAATAACGGCGACTTGTGAAAATAATGCGCCTTTAGGTTTCCAGCATTTAGAACAGCCACAAGCGTGGTTATGAGCAGTTTGGCCATTTAACTTAACGGTAACTTTATTTCTTCGGCATTGACAGCTAATTAAACCACTTTTAAATGTATTTTTAGTTGGTTTAATTCCACCATCTATTGCTGGATGCAATTTAATAAAAGATGTCGTTGAACCTTCGGTATTATTACCGAATAACTTAGCAAAGAATTTTTTCATTATATTAATCTTAATATGTATAGTAGGATAAAGTATTAAATATTTTATGATAAAAAGAATATTAACGATAAAATATTAGGTATTAGGTATTAGGTATTAGGTATTAGGTATTAGGTATTAGGTATTATATTCGGCTAATAATGATTAGCCGAATATTTATTATGTTTGTTACATGCCGTTAGGCTGGAATAAAGCTTTTAAGCGTTTAGTAATAATTAAACGTGATACAGTAAACATACCTTCAACGGTACGTTGGTGAAGGCGGAAAATTGTATCGTAAAGACGACGAATTAACCGTCCTTTAAAGACTAATTTATTTGCCATCTTTGAATGAGGTGCAAATGAACCAACAGCAAAGTGGTGACCAACAGCGACAACCATACCACCGTCTTTAAATTCAAAATCAGTTAGTTCTTTACCGCGTAATAAATCGGTCAAGCTTTTAGTTAAATGCACTGCAGCGCGGTTAGCAGCTTGTGCTTTTGGCGGTACAAAGCTACCGTCAGCCTGTGGAATTGATGCACAATCACCTAAAGAGAAAATGCTGTTATCAACAGTTGTTGTTAAGTTTGCATTAACAAGGATTTGGTTCATACGGTTATATTCTAGACCACCGATGCCATTTAACCAGTCAGGTGCTTTTACGCCAGCAGCCCAGAACTGAATATCTGCTTCTAATGGTTGATTATCCGCGGTTACCATACCGTGATCTGATACTTCGCTGATGCGGGTATTAAGCAATACATTAATATTGGTACGTTTTAGTTCTTTTAATACTTTTTCTGACATTTTTAGTGGGCTATTTGGTAGCACACGATCAGCAGCTTCAATTAAGTTAATTGTTAGTTTAGCTGCATTGTAACGTTGTAGCTTGTGGCTTACACGAGCAAGCTCTGCTGCAAGTTCAACACCTGTTGCACCTGCACCTACAATATTTACAGTGCGATCACTACCTTCACGTAGTAATTGACTGATTTTATTCCATGCATGACGAGCTTGGCTTGCTGAATCAAGGAAAATACAGTTATCACGTGCACCTGTCGTATTAAAATCATTACTTACAGCGCCGACAGCAACAACAAGGTAATCATATTTAACCATCGCTTCTGTGCCATCATTACGGCGAACAGCGAGCATTTTATTTTCACGGTTAATATCAGTCATTGCTGCTTGATAATGTTGGTAACCGTTAATTGCACCATGAGTGAAATAGCAAACAGAATCTAACTCACGGTCAAAAGTACCCGCAGCAATTTCATGCAGACGTGGTTTCCAATAGTGATCAGTTTCTGGCTCAACCAGAATAATTTCATGTTTTTTACGATTAGCTTTAGCTAACAATGTAGATAGTTCTATACCGGCAGCACCGCCACCTACAATAACGATTCGTGACATAACGAATACCTCAAAAAGTGAACCCTAGACATCATTCTCAGGGGATGGTCTTTCCATCATTAAAGCTATGAGCTGATCCGTTGCTACAAAATGATTTTTTATTAGCCCTAATACGTAGGGCCGCTACCTGATATCTTATATGTAATGAATTTCTTTGATATAAGACAATTAAATCAGTCAAAATTCAAGTTCTGTGAACTAAACAAGGGTATTTTTTTTAAAATATCTTAGTTGAGCCAGGAGTGACTATTATATTGCTAACTCATTTAATGACAATAGAGTAAAAAACAAATAACTTTTACTCTGTAGTAATAATCAGGAACGAAAATATACTTTAAAAAATAATGACGGCAATAAATTGTTAGTAAAATGACAGTATTCAGGTCTATAGATAATCTGCATAACTATACATTTATAAACAGAAAAAAGGATAAAGAGAGTAAGTGTGATAAATGGCAGTGTTCTTATAGAGTAAGAATTAAAGCGCTATTAAAGATAGGGGGGATAGCATGAGTAGAGGTGCTCATGCTAAATAATGATTATTTAAAATGATTCAATATTGGTAAATTGTCCTTGAAGCCAATGAATAGCAGGACTTAATTGGGAACCAATAGGATAAATAAGAGATGCTGACCATACATTACTAGTGATTTTACTGAATGAAAGGTTAAGTTTTTGTACTAATTCATTCTTAAGATCATGTTGTAATACGAAATCAGGTAAACAACAGATACCAATATCTTCACGGCATAATGATAAAATAGTATGGATATCTTCAACATGCCATAATTGTAATGCGGCTTTTGCTTCTTCAAAAGGTAGAGAATCTAAAGAGGCTGGAATTAATAGACGTTGTTGACAGAAATCTTGGTAGCTTAATGTTGTTGCGCCATCATTAAATTTATCAAGGTAAGATTGCGTCGCAACCCAACTGACATTGATATTGAATGCTTGGGTATATTCTAGATTCATCTTATTTTCATGATCAAAAATACCCAGTGCGATATCAAGGTTTTTAGCTTTTATCTCTTCAGCTAAGCGTTTACTATTTTGTTGCATAATAAATAATTCAATATTAGGCAAATCAGAGGATAGTTTTTTTATTATTGATAGTATTTTATCATTACAAACCAGTGGATCTATCCCCACTTTTATTTTTACATCATTCATATGGTAAATAGATAATGATCGCTCAAGAAATGTTTGATATTGCGCCATCATTATTTTTGCATTTTTTAGTACATGTTCCCCTTTTTCTGTAAGGCGAGGGCATTTACTTGAACGGTCAAATACTTGAAACCCTAAATCGAGTTCAAAATTTTGAATAGTGAGGCTAACTGCAGCTTGAGTTTTATTTAGCTGTCGTGCAGCAGCACTAAACGAACCATATTCGGCAGCAGCAATAAATGAGGTAAGAGTTTCAATCTTTATATTCATTTTTTAACGATTCATCTTATTTTATTATTATGGATATAATCATATCTTATCAAACTGTATAAGAATGATAGTAATATAGCTGCTCTAATATAACTAAATCATATATATAATAGCAACTATTAGTGATTTTATAATAACATTTAATGCTAATTTGTAACTAAATAGTTATTGATTATGTCTTGATGCGATAATTAACATAAATATTAATTAAAATGGAAGACATATTTAGTGAGATGTCTCCCATTAATTAGCCGATAAATTTAGTAATAAAACCACTAATATTAGATAGGCTAGCTAAGCTCATAATAATTACAATAGTAATGCCAATAGCGGTCAGATAAAGAGGGTGTTTATAATCGCCAACAATATTGGGTTTGCGTGTAGCAGCAAGCATTGTCGCGAGCACTATTGGTAGAATAATACTGTTGACTAGACCTGCTAGCATCAGTAATAGAATCGGCATGTTCATTAATACTGTGCCTAAGGTCGTGAAGATTATAAATCCAACACACCATGCTTTTTCATTACGAGCAACAATAGGGAAAAGGGTTTTTATGAGAGATATAGCCATGTAAGAATTACCAACTACCGAAGTAATTGAAGCAACAAATAAGACTAAGCCAAAAATAAAGTAACCAATATCACCTGCGCCGTGGCGAAATGCGTCTGCTGCTGGGTTTGATTTATCTAATGTTACTCCAGTTGTGATAACACCTAATATCGCACAAAATAATAAAATTCGAATAATGACCGCAATTGATATTCCGGCCCATGCTGTTTTGATGACATTGTGTGTATTTTCAATGCCCGTTAATTTCACATCAATTAAACGTTGTGCGCCAGTATAATAGCCACCAACAGCACCACCGACGATAGTTAAGGTTGGTAATAAAAGGTTAGAAAAATCAGAGGGGGCAATCGCAGCCATTACGGTAGGTGCTAATGGCGGTAAATTGGTAAGGGCAACATAGGCGATTAATACGATCATTAATAACCCGAGATAACGTGCCATTTGATCCATACGCTTTGATGCATTATGAACAACAAAAAGTAGACTACCAATAACACCTGTAAAAATCGCGCCCCAGGTGGTATCTAGTCCTGCTAGGACATTCATACCAAGGGCTGAGCCACTAACATTACCAAAGTTGAAAGCAACAGCGCCAAGCGCTAATAGAATACCAATGAAATATCCCATGCCTGGTGCCACTTTATTAGCAATATCTTGAATACGTAAGCCTGAAACACCAACGATGCGCCATAAGTTCATTACAATACCAAACGTAATAAACATGGAAGCAAAAACAGGGAAAGCCATATCAATGTTATAAATATTGGTAAATACGGCAGTTTGCGTTAAAAAACCAGGACCGACAGATGTTGTGGCCATTAAAAAAGCAACACTTAAAATAGCTTTGTTTTGCCAGTTGTTGTTACGCGGGGAGGTGTTGGTGGTTAATGTGTTAGTTTGCATAATCAATCCCAAAATTAATGTCTCTCATATTTATAAAAATAGAAAGACAACTGATGGGGATCAGCTGCATTGTGATGACGTTTTTTTTGCTAAAAAGCAATGTAATGTAATCGATTGCTTTAGCTGGCGCAGATAATAGAGATAGTCTTGGTTATTGTCAATAATGTTTTTTAAATAGTAAAAAAAAACCCCATTATTATAAATAACAGGGCTTGAAATAACACGTCTTAGCGATTATTTTTCGGTAGTATGGATAGCCGCTTTAAGATCGTCAGGATTTAAATCAGCACGATCAAATTCTTGAGATGCAGGCATGCGTAAATGGAAATCTTTAAATATTTCAACTTCAGTGGTGCCTTCTGTCAAAATAAAGTCACTGACATGACCACCTTGAGTACGATCATCACTAATGAAATGGAAATGGAAGCCAGGAACATTAATACCGATCATGTATTCAGGGATCTTAAAGCCGATCATTATGCCTGAGACATGGGTCATTTCTGCAATAGGTTGATGTTTTACGACTTCTACCATTGGCGGATAAGGGCGATGTTGTGCTGGAACGGTACGTGTTTTAACGTATGAAAATTTACCCGTTAAACGAATAGCATTAATTGCATTGTTAGCAACAAAATCTTTTTCTAAACACGCTTCAAACTCAGCTTTTGTTAGTTCAATAAGGCTTACTTTTTCCGTAGGTTCAAAATTAACCACAGAAGCAAAGGGAGTGGTAATATCATGACTAACTAAATGTACTTCACCAGTACTGGTTAGTTGATAGACTTCATCACCTAAAACGATCATTTCACCATCAAGGTCATTAAAGGTACCAATACCAAAGTTGCCGTGATCAAGTAGTTGACCAATTGTAAAATCACCTTGGTATAAACCTGCAATTAAGGCACTCATCATTGAAGTTTGGTAAAACGTTTTGTTGCTATGTTGCTGACTCATGATGTTTTCCTATTAATCTTGTTGGCAAGGGTGAAGTTGGTCAAGTATACGGCTGTTATCGCGGTAGTCAATATTAACGTTAACTAATACAGGACCGCTTAATGCCATTGCTTTACGTAATACTGGTTCAATATCATCAGCAGTATTAATTGCTAAACCATACGCACCAAAGCTTTCGGCATACTTAACAATATCTGGGCCCATAAAGCTCACTGCACTTTCACGACCATATTTTTTAAGCTGCTGAATTTTTACCATGTCATAGCTGTGATCTGTCCAAACAAAGTGAACAATATTACATTTATGACGAACAGCGGTTGCTAATTCCATAGATGAGAATAAGAAACCACCATCACCAGACATTGAAATAACTTTTTCATTAGGTGTCAGTAGTGATGCTGCGATAGCCCAAGGTAAAGCAACGCCCAATGTTTGTTGGCCATTACTAAACAGTAATCGACGAGGCTCGAAACTATGGAAATAACGTGCCATCCAAATGTAGATAGAGCCTACATCGCAGCACACAGTTGTATCATCACTTACGAATCGACGTAGGTCATGCACAAAACGCAATGGATGAACACCCATTGACGATGTTTTGTTTACACCCATGCGCATAATTTGTTGTAAGTCTTGACGTAAATCCTGAAATTTTTGATTATTTTCAAGAGATTCACGTTGATCTAATTCAGCGGCAATAGAAGCAACTGAAACGGCCACATCACCGACTACTTCTGAAATAGGATTATAGCTAGCTTCTAAATCAGCTTGTTGGTAACCCACATGGATAATGGGTGTTTTACCGTCTTTATTCCATAAGATTGGATCGTATTCAATTGGGCTATAACCAATAGTAATAATTAAATCAGCATTGTTTAATGCAATATCACCCGGTTGGTTTTTAAATAAACCCACACGACCAAGGAAACAATCATATAAATTATGAGAAATGACACCAGCAGCTGCAAAGGTGTTAACCACAGCAATTTTAGTCTGCTCAAGTAATTGACGAATGGCACCAGCAACAAATGGCTGACTCGCATCCATACCTAATAATAATACTGGGTTTTTAGCCGCGTTGATAAGATCGGCTGCCTGACGGATAGCTTGTGGGTGCGCACCACCAAATAAAATTGGCTTCGGTTGTTGTACTGGAATAAAAGGAATTTGGTTAGTTAGTACATCTTGAGGAAGGCTAACAAAACTTGCCCCTTGAGTCGGTTGTTCTGCAATACGAAAAGCTTTATGAACCACGTCAGGTAAAGAAGCACTGTCCATTACTTCAGCGGAAAACTTAGTAATTGGATTAAACAGAGAACGTGTATCCATTGATTGGTGCGTATTATGGGAATACATCGAAAGTGGAACCGCACCAGCAAGGGCAACAACAGGATCACCTTCACTATTTGCAGTAGCAACACCAGTAACTAGGTTTGATGCACCAGGACCTGAAGTGGCAAGACAAACACCAGCTTTACCTGTTAAACGACCCGTCGCTGCGGCCATGAAAGCGGCATTTTGTTCATGATGACAAATAATGATTTCAGGGCCGTTATCACAGATAGCATCAAACACGGAATCGATTTTAGCACCAGGAATACCAAAAATATGCGGAACATCGTGTGCTTTTAGGGTTGCAACGACAAGCTCTGCACCTGAGATGATTTTATTTGACATATAAGCCTCATTGTTATGATTATTTATCGGCTCAGGACATGTTTTCGCTAAATCGAATTTTATGTAATGAGTAATACAAAATTTAAATTATTTATCATACAAATTAAAGAGGCTAAAACTGGAAGTTAATATTACTTAATTAATTAATTGCAGTGGAATTGATTGTATATAGAAGGATGAGCAGAAGTAATAATGGCTGAAGATATTGATTCTTATGTGATAAAAAACCACAGGATTCATTTAAGAATCCTGTGGTTAATTGATGCTGCTATAGCATGATGTTAGCAATTAATGCAGATAAAATACTAACTAACGTTGAACCATAAAGTAAACGTAAGCCAAATCGAGCAACCATATTACCTTTTTCTTCGTTTACACCTTTAACCGCACCAGCAATAATGCCGATAGAGCTGAAGTTTGCGAATGAAACAAGGAAGATAGAAACGGTACCGACAGTATGTGCTGATAAACTACCGACTTGTTTTTGAAGGTCCATCATTGCGACAAATTCATTAGTAACAAGTTTCGTTGCCATGATACTGCCAGCTTGTAATGCCTCGTGAGCAGGAATACCCATTAGCCATGCAACAGGGTAGAACAAGTAACCAATTAAGTTTTGGAAGCTGATACCAAAAGCGGCACTAAAGCCAGCGTTGATCATTGAAATTAGAGCAATAAAACCAATAAGCATTGCAGCAACAATCACTGCAACTTTAAAGCCCATTAAAATGTATTCGCCAAGCATTTCAAAGAAAGTTAATTTTGCGCCACTTTCTGCTGCCATCATTTCATCGATATCCATTTCTGCTTCATGGTCATAAGGATTAATAATGGAAAGGATGATAAAAGTACTGAACATGTTTAAAAACAATGCTGCAACAACATACTTAGGGTCGACAAGCTTCATGTATGAGCCAACGATAGACATGGAAACTGTTGACATTGCCGTCGCTGCAAGGGTGTACATACGACGCTCAGACATTCCGCCTAGAATGTTTTTATAAGTGATAAAGTTTTCTGACTGGCCAACCATTAATGCACTGATCGCATTGAATGATTCTAGTTTACCCATACCATTTATTTTAGATAACAAGAAACCTAATCCTTTAATGATATAAGGTAATACTTTGATATGTTGCAATATACCAATTAATGCGGAGATAAAAACAATTGGCATTAATACATTAAGGAAGAAGTTAAAATCATTGTTATTCGATAAGTTACCGAACACAAAATTAGTACCATCACTTGCAAATGAGAGTAAACCATTAAATGCGTCTGCAAACTCTTTTACAATACCTGTACCAGCAGATGAATTGAGAAGGAAGTAAGCAAGCGCTAGCTCTATTATAAGTAACTGAATAATATAGCGATATTTGATGTCCTTTCGGTTATTACTAGCAAGTAAAGCTAATACTGCAATAACAACTAACCCGAGTATAAAGTGTAAATAGACCATATTGGATTGTGCTCAGTGTGATTATTATCTGTTTATGTGTGTATGCTGAATGATTTCATACCATGATAAAGTGATGTATATCGCATTTTTAATCCAGTAGTTTTTTTTGCAATTGACAAAAACTAATTTTCCACGATTGCGCAATCGCTTGCTATTTGTTTGAATATGGTGATAAAAATAATGATGACGATGAAGGGGCGTGATACGATTTATTATATTTTGTGATTTCACTCAAGTTTTTTGATTGAAATGTTTATATTTATTTAAATAACATGGTTTATTATGAGTATAATTGTTTAAATTAAGTGTTGGCTGTTTTGTTGGATATATAGAATTGTTAATCTAGCGTATTAATTCAATATATTAATATTAAAATGTAATATTGGAAATATGAGCAATGATTGTTACTGGCATTAATTTACATTATCAATAGATAATAGAACGATCTCTACTCTATTAATCTTATTACAGGTGTTGTAATGAAAAAATTATCCAAAAACCGTAAATTATGGTATTTCCATAAGCATGACCGTCGAACTAAGCATTTATCACTGCCTAATTTAAAATCATAAATCATCATTATGTATATAAACCATGATGATTATTGATGGCTTATGATAGTTAATGTGTTATTTAAACAACACCGGAGCATCAAATTTATACGGTGGAATAAAAGGGCGAATACCTGAATCACGGAAACGTTGAAGTTTCATTATTTGCTTATAAACAATGAAGTAACGATTAATGTTATTCACATAGACAATCGGTTGTAATCCAATGTGTTTACGGGTAATGAGTTCAACATTATTAAACCAAATATTAGGATTATAACCTTGTTCTTTTGCATAACGGCGCATTTTATTGATATTACCAGGCCCAGCATTATAAGCGGCTAAGGACAGATAAATCTTATTATCGTAATCTATTTTATCGCTACTAAAGTATTGATTTTGTAGATAACGCATATATTTCACACCCGCGTGAATATTATTTTTTGAGGTATATATATTAGGAATATCCACACTAGGATCACGCGCAGTACTAGGCAATACCTGCATAATACCAACGGCACCTTTGTTTGATACTTTATGTTGATTAAGCCCTGATTCTTGAAAACCTTGTGCCATTAACATTAAATAGTCAAAGTCATATTGTTTTGAATAGCGAAAGAATATAGGTGATAGATTTTCTATTTTATCAATATTATTAGGATCAAGTAGCGTATGAAGCCAACGATGATTCTTAATATATTTACTGTAAATAATATTACCGATTAATGTCCCTTCTTTTACTGTATCAATATAATGATTAACCAGCGCCATCAGTTTGGGACTGTCTTTACGCATAGCCCAAGCGATTTGACCATCATTACGTAATACAAAATTATCATTAACTCGAATATTTTTTAATATGGGTTGCCAGATTTTTATTTTATGGTTATCAATGACGGTTGCATTGAGAAGGTCTAAATTGATAAGTTCCAGTAATTCATAGTCTTGTAGCGTTTCATCTATGAATAATATTGATGCTGTGGGTAAATTTTGCATCCGTAATTTATTATTAATTTTGAGTAAACTTTGATGATAACTTGAACTTTTTCTGACCCAGATTGTTTGACCACTTAAATCGGTGACTTTATTAAAGGGCGGTTGTTTATTATTGTTAATGAGTACTTCTGAAATATTCGTAAGGACAGGTTCACTAAAAGCGACCCGTTTTTTACGTTCAGCCGTCACGGTAATATTAGCAATGGCGATATCACCTAGGCCATTGATGACATAAGGCAGCAGTTTATCTCGGTGTACAGGAATAATTTGTAGATGTAATGCTGGGTGTTTTTTACGAATATCTTGCTCAAAATGTTGCAATAAGTCTGCAATAATACCTTTAGTAATACCATCTTCTATATAGTAAAAACCCAGATCTGCTGCAACCAATACCCGTAATACCCGTTTTTTTTCTAGTTCTGCTAGATCACCGACATACTTAGAACCGCCGAGAGGGGCGAGTTGAACGGCATTAATTTGAAAACTTATTAATAATAGGCATAAAGAAATTAGCTGATATTTATATTTAATGAAATTAGAAATAGTCATAATTATTTATCTGCCATTCCGTAATAATCGTAAATTGATACGTTTTGGCTTTAATTATGGCTGTAAATAGTGAAAATTTCTTATTTATCTCGATAATTTGTATGACTTATACTGATGATGTTTTATATGCTAAAGAAAATATCGATAAGTATTAATCAATAGTTGAGTATTTATTTTCAATGGTAAGTTATTCATTGGTATGGTGTTAGGAAAGTTATCAATTACAGCTAAGAGTAAATTAATTGGCATTGTTGATATATAAAAGCTGCTAGATACGGGTGAATAGCGATGAGTTATCTGTTATTCTGCGCTGATAATTTCGCTGTGATTATTACAACCACAGCATACTAAATTGGATAAATTGTGACTAATAACGATGTTTTGCGCCGTATTCGCTATACTTTTGAATTAACTGATAGTGAGATGATCGCTATTTTCGCTGCTGCTGACTGTGAAGTAACACGTGAGCAAGTATGTAGCTGGTTAAAAGGCGATGAAGCGGAAGGTTATAAAAGTTGTTCTGATGAGCAAGTAGCTACTTTCTTAAATGGCTTTATTAATCAAAAGCGTGGCAAAAAAGAAGGCGTTCAGCCTGCGCCAGAGCAGAAAATCACAAATAATATTATTTTTAAAAAATTACAAATTGCACTAAATCTAAAAGCAGAAGAAGTGCTTGATTTATTGAAGTTAGTTGATTTCCGTTTAAGCAAGCATGAATTAAGTGCTTTTTTCCGTAAAGTAGATCATAAACACTACCGTGAGTGTAAAGATCAAGTGCTGCGTAACTTTTTACAAGCACTACAAATCAATCTTCATGGTGTTGAATCACTAGAAGAAACGACTGACGAGAAGTAATTGTCTTCGTTGTAAATAAATATTAAAAGCAGCTTCTATTGAAGCTGCTTTTTTATTGGCTGGGATTATTTTCTTCGTTATAACGGACTTTGTTACAACGTAATTGCTTTCATCATTCCAGCTTCTGCATGACCAGGCATATTGCAAGAAAGTTCAACATTTTTATCGCCGTGGAAATGCCATAGAATATGTTTTGCTTTGCCTGGTGCAACGGTGATACTGCTGCCATTATCGTGATTATGTTCATGATTACGATGATCCATTTCAACCATCATTTCTCGATGTTTTACTTGTTCTTTTGCTGAGCCGATAGTGAAATTATGATCCATTTTACCTGTGTTCATTACCACAAATTGCACCACGTCGTTAGGCTTGATATCAACGGGTTTTTTAAATGTGATTTTCATGTCATCAGAAAGAATAACGTATACCACTTTATCTGGCTTTGACCCCATTGCGGGCATTCCCACATCAGACATGTTTTTCATGTTCATCATCTGATGATCCATTTTATTGGTGTCCATTTGTGAATGATCCATACCACTATGATCCATTGTTGCGTGGTTCATTGTTGCGTGGTCCATTGCAGCCATCGCTGTTGTGGTTGTTAAGGCTAGTATTAAAGTTAACAGTATTTTTTTCATGACTCATTCCTTTGTAATTGATGATGAATTTAATAATGCTGTGGTCTTGGTCTTAAGCTCGCGACTTTTCCAAAGCTTGAAGGTAGCTGGTAATACTAATAACGTCAGTAACAGTGCAGATGCCATTCCGCCAATCATTGGTGCGGCAATGCGTTGCATGACTTCAGAGCCCGTACCTGAGCCATACATTATCGGAATCAAACCAATGATAACGGTTAAGACAGTCATCATTACTGGGCGTACACGTAATCCAGCACCTTCACTGATGGCTTGTTGTAAATCATCTGCTGTTAATGAACGTTGTTGCTCTTGAGCATCTTGTTTTTTAAAGGCCCATGATTGATTGAGGTACACCAACATAATCACGCCAATTTCAACGGCGACACCAGAGAGCGCGATAAAGCCAACGCCAACGGCAATTGAGAAATTAAATCCAAGTATGAACATCAGCCATAAACCACCAACCATGGCTAATGGTAGGGTAGTCATAATAATGATTACTTCTTGTACGCGGCGGAAACTGAAATAAAGCAGTAGCATAATAATGGCGAGAGTAATTGGAGTCACAATACTCAAACGGGCTTTTGCGCGTTCCATATATTCATACTGACCAGACCACGTTAATGAATAACCTGCGGGCAGTTTTAATTGTTTCGCTACCACTTGCTGTGCTTCCTCAACGTAAGAACCTAAATCTCGTTGATCAATATCGACAAAAACCCATCCATTTGGACGTGCATTTTCAGTTTTGATCATTGGTGGTCCATCTTCGTAACGAATATCCGCAACATCCGCTAGTGCGATTCGTGCACCATTGGGGGTAATTAATGGCAGATCTTTTAATTTCGCGGCTGAATCACGGTAGGATTGCGGATAACGAACATTAATCGGATAACGTTCTAAGCCTTCAATGGTTTCACCTACGTTCATTCCACCAACCGCGGTAGAGACTATTTGTTGAATATCTTTAATGGCTAATCCATAACGCGCAGCTTGGCGGCGATTAATATCAACCGTGATATAACGGCCACCGGCAACACGTTCGGCATAAACCGAGGTTGTTCCCTTAATGTTTTTTAGAATAGGTTCAAGTTCTGCACCGATCTTTTCGATAACCTTTAGATCTGGGCCTGCGATTTTGATCCCAATGGGTGTTTTGATGCCCGTCGCTAACATATCAATACGGGTTTTGATCGGCATCACCCATGCGTTAGTTAATCCTGGAAATTGGATCAATTTATCTAATTGTTTGCGTAAAGACTCAGTGGTAACACCTTTTCGCCATTGATCTCGTGGCTTGAATTGGATCACGGTTTCTATCATGGTTAATGGTGCAGGATCGGTTGCTGTATCTGCTCGACCAACCTTACCCCAAACTGTAGCGACTTCTGGTACTGTTTTAATCAGTTTATTGGTTTGTTGTAATAACTGACGAGCCTTACCGATAGAGATCCCCGGATAGGTAGTTGGCATATACATTAAATCACCTTCGTCTAACGGTGGAATAAATTCACTGCCAAGTTTTGTTAATGGGTAGTATGAAGAAGCCATTAAACACACCGCAATAACGATGATTGTTTTTGGAAACTTAAGACTTATATTCAATAATGGTCGATAAAGTGCAATCACAGCACGGTTCACGGGGTTTTTATGTTCAGGTAAAATTTTACCGCGAATAAAATAGCCCATTAATACGGGGACTAAAGTAATCGCTAAGCCTGCCGCTGCTGCCATCGCGTAGGTTTTAGTTGATGCTAATGGCGAGAACATCTTGCCTTCTTGTCCTTGGAGCGCGAACACGGGAACAAAACTTAAGGTAATGATCAGCAATGAGAAGAATAAGGGTGTACCAACTTCTTCTGCCGCTTTACCTATTACTTGCCAACGGTTTTCATCGGTAAGTGGGGTACGTTCAATGTGTTTATGCACGTTTTCTATCATCACAATCGCACCGTCAACCATTGCGCCGATTGCAATAGCGATACCGCCTAGTGACATGATATTGGCATTAATACCTTGCCAATGCATGATGATAAAAGCAGATAAAATACCAATCGGTAAGCTAATCGCTATTACTAATGAAGAACGAATGTGGAATAGAAATAGTGCACAGACGATAGCAACCACAAGGAATTCTTCAGCGAGTTTTTGCCACAGATTCTTCACCGCATGGTTAATTAATGTTGAGCGATCATAAGTGGCTACAATCTCAACACCTGCTGGTAAGCCTTGTTGTAACTGTGCCAGTTTAGTCTTGACGTTGGCGATGACTTGACTGGCATTTTCGCCAAAGCGCATCACAATAATGCCACCGACAGCTTCACCTTCACCATTAAATTCAGAAATACCCCGGCGCATTTGCGGACCAATGTTAATATCTGCAATATCCCCGAGTAACAGTGGCGTACCATTTTTGGTTACTTTTAATGGCAGTGATTTTATGTCCTCGATATTGGTTAAATAACCTGTAGTACGCACCATATGTTCGGCTTCAGCCATTTCAATAACGGAAGCACCGGTTTCTTGGTTGCCGTTTTGAATCGCCATATTCACTTGCTGTAACGTGAGGTTATAGGCCCGTAGTTTGGAAGGATCGATTTGAACTTGGTATTGTTTGACCATACCACCAACGGTTGCAACTTCAGAAACACCTGCAACAGTTTGAAGTTCATACTTTAGAAACCAATCTTGTAAACTACGTAATTCGGCTAAATCATGCTTACCTGTTTTATCTTGTAATACATAACTATAAATCCAGCCAACCCCAGTCGCATCTGGTCCTAAGGTCGGTTTTGCATTGGCGGGTAACTTAGGTGCAACTTGGCTTAAATATTCAAGTACACGAGAGCGAGCCCAATACATGTCAGTCTTATCATTAAAGATAATATAGACATAGGAATCGCCAAAGAAAGAATAGCCACGGACCGTTTCAGCGCCCGGTACGGCTAACATAGCTGTTGTTAATGGGTAAGTGACTTGATCTTCGACCACTTGTGGTGCTTGACCTGGGTAACTGGTCTTAATGATGACTTGAACATCAGACAGATCCGGCAGGGCATCGACGGGGGTATTTTTAACGCTGTATAAGCCAGCAACGGTTAAAAATAAGGCCGCAATTAATACCAATAAACGGTTATTGATTGACCAACGAATTATAGCAGGGATCATTATTTATTCTCCATTGGTTTAATATCTTGCAGAGTGTAATCACTGCCATTTTTAATCAGCTTAAACCGAATCGATTGCCCCTGTTTAAGATCGGTTAATGCAATACTATCGTCGACGGTGAAATTCATTTCACCCGCAGGCCATTTCCATTCAGGTACTGCTTGGTGGTTAACCGTGATCATATTAAATGCAGGCATTAACATTGAGATATCACCATTTACCCATACTTCATTGGCAATATTGTGCTTCTGTTTTTTATAATCAATGATGCTATATTGATTATCTGCTGTTTTTTGTAGTTCAAATTTAATCTGTTGACCTACTACTAAGTCTTTAATTTTTATATTTTTATCAATATTAAAATCCATCGTCATCGCAGGCCAATTCCAAGCACTGACTGGCTGGTGGTTGATGGTTAATATTGTTTGATCAGCATTGATCGCAGTGATCTCTCCTTGAGCCCAAGTGACGGCGATTGCTTTATCGACACTGTCGACACCATTAATACGTGAGAGATCAGCCGTTTTATTTGATTCTGAATCAAGCATAAATTGTGCTGACGTGACAATACGATCTGCGGTCGTTAATCCTGCGATAACTTCCACGAGATTATCGGCTTCACGACCAATACGGATCTTTACTGATCGGTATTTTCCATTACCTTCAGCGAGTACAACGCGGGTCATATTGCCTGATCGAATCACGGCTTGAGTCGGGATAGTGAGAACGGCTTTTTCGGTTATCGGGGTTAGGGTGATGTTGGCGAACATATTGGGTTTTAATTGCTCATTATGGTTAGCAAACTTTAACCGCATCCGTAATGTACGTGTTTTGGGATCTAGAATAGGGTAAACATAATCAACTTTGCCTTGCCATTGTTGGCCGGGGATCGCATCTAATGTCATGGTGGCTTTACTGTCAGCGGTTATCCAATGTGCTTGGCGTTCAAATATTTCAGCATTAACCCAGACTTCATTTAAAGGTCCCGCACTAATAGCGGCTTGTGCGGGTGATAAATACCCACCTTCACGAATATTTAAACTCGCAATAACACCATCAGCGATAGCTTTGACTTCGATGGTCTTCGTTGCTTTCCCCGTTTTGATAATATGTTTAATTTGTTGTTTGTCGACCCCAAGTGCGGCTAAACGATCACGGGCACCTTGCATTAAACCACTACGACCAGTGCGATAAGCATTAAGTAATTCTTGCTGAGATTTAACTAATTCAGGCGAATAAAGGGTAAATAATACATCGCCTTTATGTACATGTTCACCGACAGCATTGACGTATAATTTTTGAACCCAACCACTGACACGAATATTAGTTTGCCAAAGATGACTTTCATCAAAAGCAACATAACCGATGGTATTTATTTTGGGTTCAAGTTTTTGCTTAATGACTGCTGCTGTTTTTACACCTAAGTTATTTTCAACCGCAGCATCAATAATTACCGTACCTGCAACATTTTCTTTTGCTGTGGTTTTTTCCGCATAAACAGGAATGAGATCCATGCCCATTGGTGATTTACCCGGTTTATCACGTTGGTAATTAGGATCCATTGGGGCTACCCAATATAACGGATCATTATTGGTCGTTGTTGTTTCAGCTGTGGTCATTGATGCTGAATGACGCGATAGATAATGTGTAATAGTTACACCAATAGCAGCACCAATAAGTAAGGCAACTGTCGCAATTTTGAGCGTATTTTTTGACGTCATGGTATTACCTACTTATTGATTATTATTATTGATGGTTGTTGAATGCTGAAGCTGCAACGATTGTGGTTGAACATCAAAACCATTGATTAATGAGGCTAAATTGCTGTTAGTAATGTTTAAGTCGGTAATAATCCGTGCTTGTTCAATGACTAAGGTAAGCTCATCAGTGGCTGCGGTGATCACATTATTAAACTGCGCCGTATTATTTTGATAGCCCCGTTCTACAGCTTGTGTACGTGCTTTAGCTTGAGTCAGAAGGGTGGTTGTATAACGCGATAAGCGCTGGCTTAAATTATCGCGTTCAACCAGTAAGGCATTTACCTTGGCGTTCATTTGATTGAGCAATAGATCACGTTGTGATTTTGCCGCTCCCACTTGATATTGCGCAGCCGCATAATGGTGATCTTGACGGTTATCTGTAAACAGCGGCAGATCCATGGTGAGATAGGCACTCACCAGATCAGAGGCTGGTTTGCCAGACATACCATTGGCTTGGCGAGAGGCATACATAACTTCAATGCCAAATTGAGGTTTATAGGCTTGTTGGCTAATGGCGACTTGGGTTTCATTTGCAGAAATAGCACTATTGGCAATAAGTACCAGTGGGTGTTGTTTCAGTAATGAATAATGTTGGGTAGTGGCGGTTAAACGCGGCATTAATTGGTTAAGATGTTGCCAAGATAACTGGTTTGATGCTTTGATTATTGTTTGCGTTGTGAGCCAATCAGCGCCCAGCCATTCAGACAGTTGTGCCATGATACGATGTTGTGTTTGTCGGTTTGTTTGTAATTTGTCTTCTATTTTGACGACTTGCAGTTGAACTTGGAGTAAATCTTGTGCCTCACCGCTACCGATAGCGTAGTTAGTCTTGGTGAAATTGGCTAATTCCGTTATAAGGCGGTGGTTACGTTGTAAGGTACGATAAACTGATTGTTGATAGCCTAATTCTAACCATAATTGGGTCATTTTATTGGTAATATCAAGTTCACGAACCGCATGTTGAATACCAATAGCTGTTGCTTGGATATCACCTTTTTGTTGTTGTAAATCAAGGGTGTCACCACGGTCAAATTGTTGCATTAAACCAATCGATAATGTGGTCATTGGATCAGTATTTAGAGAAAAACTGTTCGTTGGCAAACCACCAATACCCAGTTTTAATTTGGGATCAGGTAAGCTGTTAGTGCCTAAACTGGTTTCTTGCATTGCACGCTGTTGAGCACTAATTTGCGCCATATTGGCATCGTTTTTAATCGCTTTAGTGATCAGTTGTGTTAATTGTTGCGATTGCTCAGTTTTTGCCGACGCAGTTGTTAATGGTGACGCAAGCAGTGTTACCGGTGTTATTGCGCTAGCACTGGCAATCAGCACTAACATAGAAGTTGTAACGTTCATAACGTAATCCAATCTTCCACAAGCGAATATAAAACAATATTAGTGATGATCTAATTATTATTACGTAGTTAATTAAGTAATAACGGTTTAGAACAGTCATTGAATTAAATAAGGCTTATGGTGATCTTAGATCTGCTGCAAAATAATTAAATACAGATCATAAGATACAATTAATCTATCACGGACAATAATGATGTCGTGAGTAAAAATAGATTAAACGGATTTATGCTATTGGAGGGCGATATAACGTTGGCGTGGTAGTATTTAATTGGTGTGTTTTTTCTATAGCGATGAGCGTCAGATTTGATGGCTGAGATAAGTTTTCAAATTGGCTCGGGAGAAAAGCAATATTACTTAAACATGCGATAGAGCAACAATTATCAACGCCACCCATTTTATCGCAATGTGCTGCCGATTGTTGTGCTTGATGGTGTTCATGAGATGTCATTGATTCATCATCACAGCAATCCATCGTTGATGACATTATCATCATTGAATTATTCATGCTGAGCATTTTTATCGACATTAAAGGCGCACTGGAAGCAACACTTGATAGCAATAATGCTATAAGCGTAAAGCTTGTAATCCAAATTGTGCGAAGACGTTTAATATACATCTTGAGCCTTTAATTAAAGTTAAGTTATTATTATATGCGATAATTGTAGTTTGAGGTCAAGTATTAATTGTTATTTAAAGGGGTAATTAGCGCATAAAATGACAAATATAGTGCGTTAATATGTTTACTATATTGCTCAGTGCTTTTTTTGTGCTGTATTATTAACCGTATTTATTATAAATAGTTTGATAAATTAAGCTGCGGTTTATTCACCCCACTGGTTTTTCTTGCTAATCTGTAATCATTATCGATAGCATTTGTTATTTTTGGCTATTGTTCACTCAGAAGGTAATCTTGTTTGAATCATTTTGTTTGGGATGTTAATCCAATACTAGTGTCATTCTTTGGTTTAAAGATACATTGGTATGGCGTGCTATTTGCGCTCGCTATTACGTTTGGCTTCCAAGTTATGAAGTCAATTTATGAACGTGAAAATAAGCCAATTGAAAGCTTAGATTCATTACTTATGTATGCCGTGGTCGGTATCATTGTTGGCGCTCGATTATTTCATGTGGTGTTCTACGATCCAGATTACTACTGGGCACATCCAGCGAAAATTTTTGCTGTATGGGAAGGTGGACTTGCCAGTCATGGTGGTGGTTTAGGTTTAATCATTGCGGTTTACTATTACAGTAAAAAGTATGCTATTGACCGTATGTGGCTTCTTGATCGATTAGCAATAGCAACCGCATTGTTTGGTTTCTTTGTCCGTTTTGGTAATTTCTTTAACTCGGAAATCTTAGGCACCCCAAGTAATTTGCCATGGGCGGTTGTGTTTGAACGTGTTGATTTAATACCACGTCATCCGGTTATGCTTTATGAAGGCTTTTCTTACTTAGCAATATTCTTCTTATTATTTGCTTTATATAGAAAAACCGATATCGGTAAGTATAAAGGATTGCTGTTGGGTTGGTTCTTAGTCTTGGTGATGACAGTACGATTCTTACTAGAATTTATTAAAGTACACCAAGCGGATTACTCAACCGATATGGTGATTAATACCGGTCAGTTATTAAGTATTCCATTTATTTTAGTGGGCATCTATTTGGTGATTAAAGGCCAAAGAGAACGTCGTTTACAACACGCTAAAAATAGCTAATGTAATGCTTTAAAATTTTAAAAATAGACAATAGAAAGCCGATCAGATGATCGGCTTTTTTTTGTTTATACGATGGCGGATTTTTGTGGTGTTTTTGCTACTGGTGCTGACAGTAAACGTCGACGCTGATTTTGAATTATTATCCCAAATAATAATATTGCAGGTAGCCAAAACCATTCTTTACGCCAGCGTTCTACTGGGACTCTAATATCGAGAATCTGTTGATCAAATTGTAATTGTTCTTTAGCGGCAGGGCTGCCAAAAGTTACCATGTCAATCAATGTCTTGCCTTGGCTTTGATAGGTTTCAATACCAATATTTGTCAGTTTTTGTTGGCCGGTATTACCCTTAGGAACGGTAAATAACACGCTAAACTCTCGGTGTTTACCAATCGCATCTTCACCAGCCATTCGCATTCGAATAACATTGCCAGCAGGTAGAGTATCAAGGGTTTTTACTAAGTGTGTTGGCGCGATATTTTGAAAAGGATCCACTATTAAGTCTTGCCAAAAACCGGGACGAAATAGAGTAAATGAGATCAATAATAACGCGATATTTTCATACCAACGATTACGAGTAATAAACCAGCCTTGGGTTGCCATCGCAAAAATAAGCATCGCAATGGTTGCAATAATAAAGATAATAATACCATGGGTTACAGTGACATCGATCAGTAATAAATCAGTATTAAAGATAAACAAAAACGGTAATGCGGCGGTTCGTAAGCTGTAATAAAACGCGGTGATACCGGTTTTTATTGGATCGCCTTTTGATACGGCGGCAGCGGCAAATGAGGCTAATCCAACCGGAGGAGTTACATCCGCCATAATACCAAAGTAGAACACAAATAGATGTACAGCGATTAACGGTACAATTAAGCCATTTTGCTGACCTAGCGTTACAATAACGGGCGCTAATAAGCTTGAGACCACAATATAGTTAGCGGTAGTTGGCAGTCCCATACCAAGTATAAGGCTTAATAGTGCGGATAAAATTAGCATCAGCATTAAATTGCCCATTGATAGCATTTCAACTAAATCTGCTAGAATTAAACCCACACCTGTTTGAGAAACAGCACCGACTATAATTCCCGCGGTAGCAGTGGCAATACCTATTCCTATCATATTACGTGAGCCTGCAATTAAGGCTTCAATCAGATCATTTTTGCCGTCATTGAAATTGCCATAATGATAACCGTCTTTACGTAATAAACTTAGTAGCGGACGTTGAGTGATGATAATACCAACCAACATTACCGAGCCCCAAAAAGCTGATAGTCCTGGAGATAAACGCTCGACCATTAAACACCACACTAATACCACGACAGGTAAAATAAAATGTAACCCTGCTAATAAGACGCTGCGTGTTTCTGGCAATTCATCCAAGGGCGCATCAGGATCATCAGCCGGTAATGGTGGGTGAGTGGCGGCTACTTTGAGTAAACCGAGATAAACTGCAATTAATAATCCGCCAATGGCATAAGCTGCATAATTACCTAATAACGGTTTGATCCATCCTAAGCCATAATAGATAGTTAACGAAAAACCACTGACCAACAAACACCCAAAACTAAAACTGGTTAAACGCACTAACCACGGTTTATGGTGCTTAGGTTCAATTGCGGTCATTCCTAACTTTAGGGCTTCTAAGTGAACAATATAAAGCAGAGTAATGTATGAAATAGCCGCAGGTAAAAATGCATGCTTAATAATGTCGATATAAGGAATGCCGACATATTCGACCATTAAAAAAGCCGCAGCGCCCATAACAGGAGGCATAATTTGCCCGTTTACCGAAGATGCAACTTCTATTGCGCCTGCTTTTTCTTTGCTAAATCCGACTTTGCGCATCATTGGAATAGTAAAAGTACCAGTTGTAACAACGTTAGCAATTGATGAGCCAGATATTAAGCCTGTTAACCCCGATGCGACCACGGCAGCTTTTGCTGGTCCGCCTCGAAGGTGACCTAATAAACTAAAGGCTAATTGAATAAAATAATGCCCAGCACCTGCACGCTCAAGTAAAGCGCCAAATAGCACAAACAAAAAAACAAAGCTGGTGGATACCCCAAGTGCGATTCCAAATACGCCTTCAGTGGTGATCCATTGATGATTCGCAAGTGAAGCAAATTGTACACCGCGATGGGCGAGTAATCCCGGCATCCAAGGGCCCGCAAAACTATAACCAATAAAGCCTAGTGCAATAAGAGGTAAAGCTGGGCCTAAGACTCGTCGGGCAGCTTCTAGTAATAACGGTAAGCCAATACACGCAATGACTAAATCAAATTGGGTTAAACTGCCGGGGCGCTGGGCTAATTCATTATACATAACAAATAAATACAATGAGGTAGCTGCCGCAATCATCCCTAAAGCAATATCACTATAAGGTACCCGATCTGTGGCTGAAGAGTGTCTGGCAGGAAAGACTAAAAAGGCAAGAATAAGCGCAAAGGCTAAGTGAATAGCGCGAGTTTCGGTGTCATTAAAAACCCCGAGACCAATAATAAAAGGCAGTGGGGATGCGATCCACAATTGAAACAGTGACCATGAAATAGCTAAAAAGGTAATAACTTTTGCCATCATTCCTGTCGGTAAACGCGCGCCGACATCTTTCGCAATCAGATCTTCTGTTGAAAGCGGGTTATCGAGTATTAGATTATGTTGAGTCATAAGTCTTCACTTACTTGTTAACACTAATGAAAACAGAAAACGTTATTAAAGCAATGGCATGCTATGTATTTTCATTAGTAAAAAAGAAGGGTAAGCGAGATAAGTGACTATCTCGCTTGGCGGTGGAATTTACATCCAGCCACGTTCTTTGTAGTAGCGAATAGCGCCATCATGTAGCGGCGCGGTTAAACCGGTTTTTATCATATCGGTTTCTTTTAGTTCAGCAAAAGCAGGATGTAAGCGTTTGAAACGATCCATGTTAGTAAAGACTGATTTCACTAATTGATACACCATTTCGGGATCAGTATCGGCATTGGTTGATAACACCGCTTTACCACCAATAGAAACGGTATCATTTGGGTTACCACGGTACATACCACCAGGAATAATCGCTTTAGTGAAATAGCTCTTTTCTTTTAATAGTGCATCAATCTCAGGGCCTGTAACCGCAATTAAACGGGTATCTGTTGTGGTAGAAGCTTCTTGAATCGCGCCGTTTGGGTGACCAACAAAGTAGCTCATCGCATCAATTTTATTATCACTCATTGCAGGCGCTTGTTCGGCTGGTTTGAGATCAGAAACCAGACTGAAAATATCACTATTCCAATTTTTAACCGTTAAAATCTGCTCAAACGTATCACGTTGTCCTGAACCTGGATTGCCTAAGTTCACTCGCTTATTCTTTAAATCGTCAAAGGTCTTAATACCTGAATCTTCACGAGCAAGAATGGTAAACACTTCACTTTGTAGAGAGAAAACCGCACGAATAGCGGGCATTTTGCCATGATCTTGAAAAGGGGCTAATCCGTTAAGCGCTTTAAACTGATGATCAGATTGCATAATGCCAAAGTTGTATTCATGGCTGCGCAGGCCATTTACGTTAGCCACACCACCACCACTGGTTGGGGCATTACATTTGATGTGGTGAGTATCCGTTGTGCGGTTTACAAATCGACAAATAGATTGTCCTGCAATGTAATAAACACCCGTTTGACCACCCGTACCTATCGAGATAAAAGTGTCAGCGGCCGTAGCGAAGCTTGAGCAAAGTATTCCGCCTAATGTGCTAATAATAGCGAGTAATTTCATTTTAAAATCCTTTTAATGATTATTACAGAGTGATAATTGTTGTTTTCTTTATCACTGTGGTATTTATGCTATTTTTGTATTTATTAGTCTGTGCGTTGTGTTTTTTAATGATTTTTAGTTATAAAAACGTGACTGTCTGTTTGACTAGTAAGCGTTAAGTTTGTTTTTTGTTAATTTAAAGTACGGTTTAATTAATACGCTGACAATAAGTAAAAAGTTGCTTTTCTTATAATTTGAGAAATAGAGCAATATTATTAATAAGAGATGGAATGAAAATAAGGATAACAAGAAGGTAATGAAGAGATGAATTACAGCGAGTTAAACGAAAAAACCGCCAATAAATGACGGTTTTTTATTATGATTTAAAGGCAGTCTTAATGAAAAGGATACCAGAATAAAGTTGTAGATTGATAACGATGCAAAATGCCAAGCCCAAGTACAAGAGCAATAATAACTAGCGCAATGACATCATTTTTTGTCATCGGTTTTAAGCTATACCAACTGCGTTTTTTATTACGACCAAAACCACGTAATGTCATCGCATTGGAGATCACATCAGCGCGATCTAAACTTGAAAAAATCAGTGGGCCGAGAATCTTGGCAACATTACGAATACGTGTCATCACTGGCGCATTTTTTGAAATATCTACCCCTCGTGCTTGTTGAGCATGCATGATATTAGTGAAATCTTTCATCACTTCAGGTAAATAACGTAACGTTAAACTAACCGCATAAGCAATACGGTAAGGGACACCTAATTTATTTAAACTGGCTGAAAATTCCGTTGGATGAGTAGTAAAAACAAATACTAACGCAATTGGGAACATACTAAAATATTTCAGCGTGACGGTTAGTAAGTAAAATACCGTTTCAAGAGTAATATTATAGTGACCAAAAAGGTGCACGAGTACAGTGGTCGAATGCATGTAATCGGTGCCTTGTTGAGGGGCAATCAAAAACATAAATAATGCATTCATTAATAGTACGACCGCGGTACCGACTAATAACGGTTTATAGACAGCAAAAGGGATTTTAGTGGCTTTAAGTAGCAATAAACCCACGATGATTAATCCACAGATAACGCGTAGATCAAAGGTGAGTAACACCATTGTTACCCACGCCATAAATAGCACAAATTTAGTAATGCCGTTTAAGGCATGAAGCCAAGAATTGGTGTTGACATAACTGATGCCAAATTTTAAATGTTTGCTTTTCATGGTTATTTATTTTTTACTTCGTGGGCGATAAAACAGCGAATAAATTGATCAATATGCTCAATACCCATCGCCTGAGCTAATGAATATAAGCTAGTAACGGTTAAGTTTGCTTGATCCAATAATGCTGGTTGGCTAAAGATATGATTAACTTTATCATCGGTAAGTAAGCGATTATCGGCAATGACAATCGCGCGTTGGGTATATTCAAGCACTAAGTGCATGTCATGTGAAATAATCACAATGGTTAGCCCAAGCTTTTGATTTAGTTCTTGAATAAACGCCATCATTGCAGTGTAGTGATGATAATCTTGTCCCGCTGTTGGCTCATCGAGGATCAGTAATTCAGGCTCAAGCACTAACATTGTCGCAATTGTAACGCGTTTTTTCTGACCAAAACTTAATGCATCGACAGGCCAGTGGTGATAGCGACCTAGGCCACAAAGTTTAAGCGTTTTTTCTACTTTGATTTTAATCTGTGCTTCATCCATGCCACGGTTACGTAGCCCTGATGCAACTTCATCAAAAATCATATGATGTGAGATCATATGATTCGGATTTTGCATTACCACCCCAATGTGCTGGCTACGCTCAAAAATAGATTGGTTCGTTAAGTCGTTACCATTAAGGGTGATGATACCTTCATCGGCTTCTAACACGCCCATGATTAAACGGGTGATGGTAGATTTACCCGAGCCATTTTTACCCATAATGGCAACAAATTCGCCTTTATGAATATCAAAGCTAACGTCGTCTAACGTCTTGCGAACACCATCATAAGAATAACTAAGGTTGTTAACGCTTAATAGCACATCTTGTACGGGATCTAATTGAGGTTGTTTAACTTGATGGAACCAATCTTCTATTTGAGGTTTGAATTTATCAAGATTAATGGTTGAAAAATATGCAGGCTTATCTTCAGCTGTGATCGTACATCCGGCTGCTTTTATGGCAGAAATATATAATGGTTCACGGATACCGTGTTGCTGTAATAACGGGCTGGCTAAAAGATCATCCGGTGTCATATCTGCAATGATTTCACCACGTTCCATCATAATAATACGATCAATTGGACGGTGTAATACGTCTTCTAAACGGTGTTCAATAATGATCACCGTTTTGTTTGAATCTTTATGTAGATTATCAATGATCTCAATTGCTGCTTTACCCGTTTTGGGGTCAAGGCTGGCTAGTGGCTCATCAAATAATAAAATATCAACGTCATCCACCATGACACCCGCCATAGAGACACGTTGTTTTTGACCGCCACTTAGTTCAAAAGGAGAGTGATCTAAAATACTGTTTAAATCGACCATATCGGCGGTTGCTTGCACGATTTCACGCATTTGTTGTTGCGGAATCATTTGGTTTTCAAGTGCAAAAGCAATATCTTCGCCTACACTTAATCCCACAAATTGACCATCGGTGTCTTGGAGTACCGTACCGACCATACTGGTACAGTGATCAAGATCTAATGTGCGGGTATTCTTACCATTAATATATAACTCGCCGCTACAATCACCTTTAATAGCATGCGGTATTAGTCCGTTTAGGCATTGTCCTAATGTTGATTTCCCACAACCACTTGGACCAATAAGCGCAATTTTTTCGCCTTTGTTAATTGTCAGATTAATATTTTTAAGCGTTGGATTTTCAAGCGCCCAATATTTGAACGAAAAGTTATTAAAGACGATACTCATTATTAATAAGCCTCTTTTAAGTTGAAGCTTTGCTGCTTACGTTTAGCGACCGATGTCAGGATTAAATGGCCAACAAGGGCAATAATGATGGTATTACTTAATGCAATAATGACTAATTGCACTAATACTTTGGTAAATGGTTCTGCATAGAGGACCGCATCAAGAAAAGCGGAGCAGCCATATCCCACGACATTGGCGACAAATGCAAGTGCCACAAATAGGCTAAAATCAAGTTTAGAAAAAAGTCCCATATCTAAACGGCCACGAGTAAGAATAGGGTAGAGTCCAATAATCAAACCAACAATGCCTGAGCCAAGTTCCCATGTGAACCATACTCCCCAACCGGCAAATAGGTCTGTTACCCAGTGACCAATAATGCCAACAAGAAAACCGACAAGAGGACCAAAAAGAACGGCAAATAAGGCTAATACTGCCATGGCTGGTTTTAAAGTGGTGTTAGCAAAGACAGGAATACCGAACATAGGTAAACCACCGATGCCATATAAGGCTGCACCAATTGCAATAACAACAACTGTTTTAGCAGAAAGACTCATAACTTAACCTTGTTAACTCAGTCATCGAGACATTCAGCCATCGATGAAATGCAATAATTGGATTATAAAGGTGCTTATGGTTGTAATCATCGTGTTACAGATTAGACAGACCATGCTAATCAGCAAAGTACCGTGATAGTAATGACTATCATTTTGGGTAACTCAGCATTAATAATCCATTATTAAGCAGGAGCGGTGTAAGTCTTTTCAATATGAAAACGCAGTATGTCGTAAATGTGAAACCAAAAGCGGCGCTATGATAACGTAATCTCTCACGGAAAGGAACGCTTTACATCTAGACGGCTAAAGAATAATCAGCATTAGTTTATCTTATCAAATTTAGGTTAATAAAGTGTTATAGCTTACTGATTTGGCTGTTTTTTATCATGGTATTGTTAGCATATGTGCAGACTAATTTTTTGGGGCTTTATTTTTATTATAAAATAGACAATAATCGAACAACGGTCATTATTTTACAGCGCGTAAAAAATAGATAACCGTAAACTGTCAAGTCTTAACTTTATGTGAAACTTTGCACTGAGACACAGAATCAGTATGAGGTTAGCGTTGAAGTTAAGGTAGAATTATAAGTATTAGTGAGTTAGCTGTCCCGCCATTGTGGCCGGGTGCAGAGCCAAATCATATTGGAGATACAGCTTGATTAATGTATTCCTTGTAGATGATCACGAACTGGTTCGCACAGGGATCCGACGTCTTCTTGAAGATGTCCGTGGTATTAAGGTGGTAGGGGAAGCCATCAGTGGTGAGGAAGCCGTAAAATGGTGTCGTAGCAATCATGCCGACATTATTCTTATGGATATGAATATGCCAGGTATCGGCGGTCTTGAAGCGACTCGTAAAATTTTACGCTTCAATCCCGATGTTAAAATTATTGTATTAACTGTACACACTGAAAATCCGTTTCCAACCAAAGTTATGCAAGCGGGTGCTTCGGGTTATTTGACCAAGGGTGCAGGGCCAGATGACATGGTTAACGCTATTCGTATGGTTAATAGTGGTCAACGGTATATTTCATCTGAAATTGCTCAACAAATGGCTTTAAGTCAGTTCGCGCCAGATTCAGAAAATCCATTTAAAGAACTGTCAGAGCGTGAATTACAGATCATGATGATGATCACCAAAGGACAAAAAGTTACTGATATATCAGAACAATTAAGTTTAAGTCCTAAAACAGTAAATAGTTACCGTTATCGCTTATTTAATAAGTTAAATATTAGTGGTGATGTTGAGTTAACACATTTGGCGATTCGTCATGGCATGCTTGATACTGAGACTTTATAGTGTCAGAGCACGTTGATGATGTCAGTTTTGATGCTCAAGGTTTTCTCAAAACGGTCACTCACCAACCTGGCGTCTACCGTATGTACGACGCCAGCGGTGAGATCATCTATGTTGGTAAAGCCAAAGATCTCAAAAAACGCCTATCCAGTTATTTCCGTATTAATGTTAACGGTGAAAAAACGCGCGCGTTAGTCAAAAATATTCGTAAAGTTGATGTGACTGTTACTCACACTGAAACTGAAGCATTGATCCTCGAACATAATTATATTAAGCAGTATTTACCTAAATATAATGTCTTATTGCGTGATGATAAGTCTTATCCTTATATTTTGCTAAGTGCCAGTAAACATCCTCGGCTATCCATTCATCGTGGCGTTAAACGCCGTAAAGGTGAATATTTTGGTCCTTATCCTGATGTTTCTGCTGTACGTGAAAGTTTGCATCTTATGCAAAAAATATTTCCTATCCGCCAATGTGAAGATTCTGTTTACGCTAACCGTAGTCGTCCCTGTTTGATGTATCAAATTGGTCGATGTTCTGGTCCTTGTGTTAAAGGGTTAGTCTCTGATGATGATTATCAACAACAAGTGCAATGGGTAAGATTATTTCTACAAGGTAAAGATCGGCAAGTGATCAATACTATGGTGGAAAAAATGGAGCAGGCGAGTGCTGTTCTGGCGTTTGAACGTGCTGCTGTTTATCGTGATCAGATCCAAGCCTTGCGTCGTATTCAAGAGCAGCAGTTTGTTAGTCAAGATAATCACGATGATTTAGATGTTATCGGTATTGCTCATCAAAATGGTATGGCGTGTATTCATGGTCTTTATATTCGTCAGGGTAAGATTTTAGGTAGTCGCAGTTATTTTCCTAAAATGCCTATCGATGCTTCGTTAACTGAAGTGTTATCAAGTTTTGTTACCCAGTTTTATTTTAATCAAGCTGAAGGACGGGTTATTCCGAGCCTTATTCTTTTAAGTGAAGAACTCGGGGATGATTGTGAGGCTATTTTAGCTGCATTATCTGAGCTTGCAGGCCGTAAGATAACGATTAAATATCATCCTCGTGGTGCACGAGCCAAGTATTTACAATTAGCACAAACAAATGCCGAAACGGCGCTAACCAGTAAATTAAATCATCGAATGACGATTCAAGAGCGTTTTTTTGCACTGCAACAAGCATTAAACTTAAAACCTATCTCTCGAATGGAATGTTTTGATATTAGCCATACCATGGGTGAAAAAACCGTGGCATCTTGTGTGGTCTTTAATCATGAAGGTCCATTAAAGCAAGAATACCGCCGTTATAATATTACTGGGATCACTGGTGGTGATGATTATGCAGCGATGGCACAAGTATTAGATCGTAGGTATAGTAAAAATATGGAATTGGATAAAATTCCAGATATAATTTTTATTGATGGGGGTAGAGGTCAGCTCTCAAGAGCGTATGATGTTGTTAGACCTTATATTGCTGAGTGGCCGAAACGACCAATGTTAGTGGGTGTTGCAAAGGGAACCACACGAAAACCAGGGCTTGAAACCTTAATTTTCGTGACGGGTGAAGAATTATCTATGCCAAGTGATTCTCCCGCGTTACATTTAATCCAACATATTCGTGATGAAAGTCATAATCATGCGATCAGTGGTCACCGTGCCCAGAGAGCAAAAGTAAGAAAGCGTAGTACACTTGAAGATGTCGAGGGAGTTGGACCCAAGCGGCGTCAAGCTTTATTAAAATACATGGGTGGAATGCAAGAACTGAAAAAAGCAAATAAAGAAGAAATAGCTAAAGTACCAGGTATCAGTTTAGCTTTAGCAGAAAAAATAGTCGATGCATTGCAACATGGTTAGTCTGTCACTTTGAAGGTCATCATTGTTACAGTACTTTATTGGTTGAATTTACACGAAAGGCATACTCTGTTATTTTTTAGAGTAACCTCGGTTGTATCTTAGACCCAGATCTTGAATATAAGAATAAAATTATGCGTTTATCAATCCCAAATATTTTAAGTTTTATCCGGCTCATTCTTATCCCATTTTTTGTTATTACCTTTTATTTACCTTATGAATGGTCGGCGTTTGCAACTGCGTTAATCTTTTGGGTGGCAGGCGTAACAGATTGGTTTGATGGTTATCTTGCACGTAAACTCAATCAAACAACCCGTTTTGGTGCTTTTATTGACCCTGTTGCCGATAAATTAATGGTTGTAACCGCGATGGTGTTGGTGGTTGAACATTATCATACCCTTTGGGTAACTGTGCCTGCTATTACAATGATTGGACGTGAGATTATTATTTCAGCATTACGTGAGTGGATGGCTGAACTCGGTAAACGAGCAAGTGTAGCCGTTTCATGGGTCGGTAAAGTAAAAACTGCCTCACAAATGTTTGCGTTATTATTACTACTATGGCATCCACATCAATATGTTGTGTGGCTAGGTTATGCATCGCTTTACATTGCAATGGTACTAACTTACTGGTCAATGGTGCAGTATCTTAAAGCGGCTAAAGGTGATTTGTTAAACGCAGATAATCACTAAATAACGTTAAATATTGGCTAACAAATAAAGAAATGGCGAGCTAATAAGCTCGCCATTTTTGTTTCTAGTCTTTTATCTTTGTTGTCTGAATCGATATATTATTGGTGCTATTTTAATGTGGCAAATATCATTAACACCTTACTTATCAATTCCTTATTATATCAATAGTATAAGATTATCCACAGCACTGTAAAGGTTGTTCAATATTGATTGAATCTGTTTGTTGCTTAAACCAATTAAGTTGTTGTGATAATAAGGTCACGCTACCGATAATAATAAGAGCGGGGCTAGCTGCTTGTTTAGCGAGTGTTTCTATCTGAGCTAATTCTCCCGTTAAAACACGTTGCTGAGCCGTGGTGCCACGTTCCACAATTGCGATTGGTGTTGCGAGTGACATGCCATAAGCACTGAGTTTATGACGAATGGCACTGCTTTGATTGAGTCCCATATAAAATACGAGTGTATGTTTAGCACGTGCTAGTGATAGCCAATCAATTTGATCCTGACCTTGTTTTAGATGCCCGGTAATAAACTGGACACTTTGCGCATGATCGCGATGGGTCAATGGAATGCCTGCATATGCAGCACAGCCTGATGCGGCTGTGATCCCTGGAACAACTTCAAAAGGAATATTAAAAGGCAGTAATGCTTCTAATTCTTCACCGCCACGACCAAAAATAAACGGGTCTCCACCTTTTAAGCGTATTACTTGCTTGCCGGCTAAAGCATGTTTAACTAATAAATCATTTATTTGTTGCTGGGGGACGCAGTGATTACCAGCTTCTTTACCCACAAAAATTGATTGGCAGTGCGGTGGAAATAACGCAATAATTTCACCAGAGACTAAACGATCATAAATAATGACATCAGCTTGTTGAATCAAACGCATTGCTTTTACCGTTAGCAAGTCAGGATCGCCAGGGCCAGCACCGACAAGGATAACTTTACCAACACTTTTTGGTGTTGATAATGTATAAAAAGTGTCTTGTTGTGACATAAGTTTACTCCAAGGCTGTGTCATTATTATTGGTATGATTACACTATTTTTTATTGTGGTTGGGTATCAGTTGTAGCGGATTTAATTATTGGACGTTGTGTTTTTGATGTTGTAAACCAATAGCCAAGTCCCATAAATACCACCCCAGAAATAGTATTACCGATAGTTACCCATAGTAAGTTATGACCAATTCCTGCAAGCGTAAATGCTTCTTTATGAACGCCAAACCAAGATAGAGCAAAGATTGTCATATTTGCAATTGAGTGCTCATAACCTGAAGCGATAAAGGCTAATAAACACCACCAAATAGCAATGAATTTCGCAGAGCCTTCAACCCGCTGACACATCCAAATAGCTAAACAAACAAGCCAATTACAAAGAATACCTTTAAATACTAACACTGAAGCGGGTGCGGCCGTTTTTGCCATCGCGACATTGTTTAATAAGCTATTGCCGTCATTTAACAGATGACCACCGCCAGCATAGAAGAAAAGTAATGCGACGCCTACAGATCCTAAGAGGTTACCCATCCATGTTTGAGGCAATACCTTTAGCATGTCTGTGACGGTGATTTGACCTGTTTTTACACCAAAAGTTAAAAACATAGTGTGTCCAGTGTAAAGTTCAGATCCTGCAATAATCACTAAGACTAAAGCGATACCAAATGTAGCACCCATAACGAGGGGTCTAATACTGGGATCAACCATATTACCGAGAGTGAAAATTAAAATAATGGCTAAACCAACGTAAGCGCCAGCCATGGCAGAGCTTATCCAAAAGCCTAGTTTCTCGTTTTGTGCAAATTTAACAATACGAGCCGCATTGGCGGAGCATTTTTTGATTGTATCAGCGTACATACATTTTCCTTGTAGAAATTAAAACTGTTTGTCATAAGCTAATAATGAAGTGTTTATATTAACTTATGGCAAAAAGAGTTTGGCAATATATGCCAAACTCATTACTGCTTTAATTACAAGCGAACCTGTACTTGACCTTGGTGAACTTGAATCTGATAACACGTAATTTTAATATCAGGTTGTTCTAAACAATGACCATCAACTAATGAAAAACGTTGTTTCTTTAATGGACTCGCGATCCATAGTTGATCCTGATGTTGGCAAATAATCCCACGAGAGAGGACATTTGATTGTGCAAAAGGGTCTTTATTATTGAGGGCAAATAGTTGCTCACTATTATAGGGACGGAAAATCGCCACTTGTTGATCGCCAACTAATGCGCAAACACCGGTGCCGGGAATTAAATCATCAAGATTGCAGACAGAAATCCACTGACTCATGCTTTTTCCTCCAATGAAATAATAAAGGTTGTATTTTGTTCATGACTGATTGCTTTTTCATCAGCAGTCGCTGGACGATGCTGTTCGCGTGTAGGAACAAAAACAACGTTGTCATCATGCTTAGAACTATTAATGAAATGTGCAAAGCGCTTTAATTGTTGCTCATTGCTGAGTGTGGCTTGCCATTCACAGTGATAAGTTGCAATCAATCGTTCTGCGTCAGCTTCAAGCTGTTGGTTTAGGCCTAATTTATCATTGATGATGACGTCTTTAAGGTAATCAACGCCACCGTCTAAGCTTGTTAACCATGTTGAGGTACGTTGTAGCTTGTCGGCAGTACGGATATAGAACATCAAGTAGCGATCGATATATTTAATTAAGGTTGCAGTATCAAGATCTGCCGCAAATAAGTCGGCATGACGTGGTTTCATACCGCCATTACCGCCAACATACATATTCCAACCCGCATCTGTAGCAATAATACCTAAATCTTTACCTTGAGCTTCAGCACATTCACGAGTACAACCAGACACGCCGAACTTCATCTTATGAGGAGTACGAATACCTTTATAACGGTTCTCAAGTTGGACGCCTAAACCGACACTGTCTTGCACGCCAAAACGACACCAAGTGCTACCAACACATGTTTTTGCCATGCGGAGTGCTTTGGCATAGGCTTGACCTGTTTCAAATCCGGCATCAATCAGACGTTGCCAAATTTGTGGTAAATCGTCTTTATGAGCACCAAATAAACCAATACGCTGTGCGCCAGTTACCTTGGTGTAAAGTTTATAGTCACTTGCAACTTGGGCTAATGCTAATAATCCCGCTGGTGTCACTTCACCGCCAGCCATACGTGGAATAACAGAATAGGTGCCATCTTTTTGCATGTTGCCAAGGAAAATATCATTGGTGTCTTGGAGTGGTGTATTTTGAGGTGTGAGTGCGTATTCATTCCAACATGAAGCAAGGATTGAACCGATTGTTGGTTTACAGACTTCACAGCCGTAACCTTTACCATATTTAGCCAGTAACGCCTCAAATGACGTAATTTCTTCTATACGAATAAGGTGTAAGAGTTCTTGGCGAGAATATTCAAAGTGCTCACAAAGGTGATTTTTAACTTCAACGCCGGCTTTCGCAAGTTCAGCATTAAGAACTTGGGTTATTAATGGTAAGCAACCGCCACAGCCTGTACCTGCTTTTGTTACTGCTTTAATCTCACCTAGCGTTGTATAACCATCAGCGACAGCTGCCGCAATTTTACCTTTAGTAACATCAAAACATGAACAAATGACAGCACTATCAGGTAATGAATCAGCACCCATTGCCGGTTTTTCTGCACCCGCATGAGCTGGAAGAATTAGAGAGTCAGGATTTTCAGGTAATTCAATATTGTTCAATTTAAGCTGTAATAAATTACCATAATCAGCGGTATCACCGACCAACACGGCACCTAAAAGCTGTTTTCCGTCTTCTGAAACAATAATACGTTTATAAACATCTTGCTGTTCGTTAAGGTAAACATAGCTTTTACTGTTGGGAGTACGACCATTCGCATCACCAATACTGCCAACTTTTACGCCTAATAATTTTAATTTGGCGCTCATGTCAGCACCTTCAAAAGCATGCGACTCACCCAATAAGTGACCAACTGCAATTTGAGCCATTTTATAACCAGGGGCAACTAAGCCAAAGAACATGTTGTTCCATGAAGCACACTCACCAATGGCATAAATATCACTATCGGATGTTTGGCAGTGATTGTTAATCGCAATACCACCACGATTACCTAACCCTAAACCACATTGTTGAGCGAGTTTATCTTGGGGACGAATACCAGTAGAAAAGACAATAAAGTCGACTTCAAGTGAAGTACCATCAGCAAATGCTAATGTATTGCGAGCATGTTCACCTTGGGCAATAATCTCTTGAGTATTTTTACCTGTATGAACCACAACACCGAGTTGTTCGATTTTTTTTCGAAGTTGTGCGCCACCATGGGGATCCAATTGTTCAGCCATCAGTACTGGGGCAAACTCAATAACATGAGTATCCACCCCTAATGCTTTTAGTGCACCAGCGGCTTCTAATCCAAGTAATCCGCCACCAACGACAACACCACTTTTACTGTGTTTAGCGGTTGCTTCAATCGCTTTAAGATCTTCAATGGTGCGATAAACAAAACAGTCTTTTGAATCATTGCCTTTAATTGATGGCACCCAAGGGTATGATCCTGTTGCCATGATCAGTTTATCGTAATGAACTTCACGACCACTGTTTGAGTAAATGAGTTTTTGATCTCGGTTAATGGTGATGGCACGTTCGCCTAATAGGACCTTAACATCATGCTTTTGATAAAAACCTTGCTTAACGAGCGAGAGTTCTTCAGCGGTGTGGTGAGAGAAATAAGATGAAAGATGAACCCTATCATAGGCTACACGTGGTTCTTCACAAAAGACCGTAATATCATAGTTATCCATGTTAGCTTTATCGATAAGCTCTTCGATATAGCGGTGACCAACCATACCGTTACCAATAATCGCTATTTTGACTTTACTCATAAATCCTCTTAACAATATTGTGAATTACAATAATCTTATTGAGTGTTAGTCAGAATAAATATGATATAAATCAAATACAACTTTAAATAACCCTAAAGAGGTATACTTTAAAATCAAATAATTAGCGGTAACAATTAACGCTTATTGATGAAGATCTTACTGTAGAAGAAGGTGTGGTTTCCGATGTAATACTTTAGGTGAAAAGTTATTGACTATTTTATTTGTAATATTGTTAATGTGTGAATAACAATATGAAATTTAAGTGAACGTAAAGTAAATCTCAGTGCCTAGTTATAACAAAGGAATGACAGCTAACAAAAGATGATAATCTTTTAATTTAGAATGGTTATTTTGATGCGGGTGGTTTTTGATCAGAAATGGGCTGATTTTTAGGTGGATGTAACGGAAAATGACCACTTAAATAAAAAGTCATAATTTTTCGTTGACTCAGCCCGTAAAATCAGTAAATTACATCACATACCTCAGCGGGGTGACTCACTGAGGTTAGTACGGAATATAATTCTTTACGATATGGCGCGTTGGCAGAGTGGCTATGCATCGGATTGCAAATCCGCGTACCTCGGTTCGACTCCGGGACGCGCCTCCATTCTCTTTGAGAATATGCGACACTAGCTCAGTTGGTAGAGCGCAACCTTGCCAAGGTTGAGGTCATCGGTTCGAACCCGATGTGTCGCTCCAAATTAAAGAATACGGCTTAGGCGGTATTTACAGATGGTGTCTTACCCATCGCAAGAAATTGCGTGCCCTGGTGGTGGAATTGGTAGACACAAGGGATTTAAAATCCCTCGGCGTTCGCGCTGTGCCGGTTCAAGTCCGGCCCGGGGCACCATCTATTACGTTGTTAAGTAATTAATAACAGGCTAGGGTAATTCCTAGTAACGTTGGCGCGTTGGCAGAGTGGCTATGCAGCGGATTGCAAATCCGTGTACCTCGGTTCGACTCCGGGACGCGCCTCCATTCTCTTTTGAGAATAAAATGCGACACTAGCTCAGTTGGTAGAGCGCAACCTTGCCAAGGTTGAGGTCATCGGTTCGAACCCGATGTGTCGCTCCAAATTAAAGAATACGGCTTAGGCGGTATTTACAGATGGTGTCTTACCCATCGCAAGAAATTGCGTGCCCTGGTGGTGGAATTGGTAGACACAAGGGATTTAAAATCCCTCGGCGTTCGCGCTGTGCCGGTTCAAGTCCGGCCCGGGGCACCATCTATTACGTTGTTGAGCAATTAACAACAGGCTAGGGGAATTCCTAGTAACGTTGGCGCGTTGGCAGAGTGGCTATGCAGCGGATTGCAAATCCGTGTACCTCGGTTCGACTCCGGGACGCGCCTCCATTCTCTTTTGAGAATAAAATGCGACACTAGCTCAGTTGGTAGAGCGCAACCTTGCCAAGGTTGAGGTCATCGGTTCGAACCCGATGTGTCGCTCCAAATTAAAGAATACGGCTTAGGCGGTATTTACAGATGGTGTCTTACCCATCGCAAGAAATTGCGTGCCCTGGTGGTGGAATTGGTAGACACAAGGGATTTAAAATCCCTCGGCGTTCGCGCTGTGCCGGTTCAAGTCCGGCCCGGGGCACCATCTATTACGTTGTTAAGCAATTAACAACAGGCTAGGAAATCCTAGTAATATTGGCGTATTGGTAGAGTAGCTATGTAGTGGGTTACAAGTCTGCGTACCTCTTCAGAATACACCTCTATTCTCTTTGAGAATAAAATGCGACACTAGCTCAGTTGGTAGAGCGCAACCTTGCCAAGGTTGAGGTCATCGGTTCGAACCCGATGTGTCGCTCCAAATTAAAGAATACGGCTTAGGCAGTATTTACAGATGGTGTCTTACCCATCGCAAGAAATTGCGTGCCCTGGTGGTGGAATTGGTAGACACAAGGGATTTAAAATCCCTCGGCGTTCGCGCTGTGCCGGTTCAAGTCCGGCCCGGGGCACCATCTATTACGTTGTTAAACAATTAACAACAGGCTAGGAGAATTCCTAGTAACGTTGGCGCGTTGGCAGAGTGGTTATGCAGCGGATTGCAAATCCGTGTACCTCGGTTCGACTCCGGGACGCGCCTCCATTCTCTTTATGAGAATAAAGCCCGAGTGGTGAAATTGGTATACACGACGGATTCAAAATCCGTTTCCTTCGGGAGTGTCGGTTCAAGTCCGACCTCGGGCACCAATTCAAATAATAAAGCCTCAGCTCACGCTGGGGCTTTGTTGTTTCTAGCCTAATCAAAAACGTAGCCCTGTCTTTTTCTGGTCAACTTCCTGTCCTATTCTGTTAAAACCCCTTAGTAAAACGGCTGTTCCTGCTGATATCCGGTCATGTTGAAAATCCATAGCCGATTACTGTCCTGCAAATTCCAACATAATCTTGTGTATTCAAGTGTCTCTCGTTAAAAATAAGCGTTTATGAAATTTTTATTTTATTATCACATTATGAGACATAGCGAATAAGGTCGGGGATATATAGTTTATTGTAGGGATTTGTTTAATGTCGTTCATATTATAAATATATATGCAGTTATTCTTTTTATATAAACTCAAAAAATATTAAAATACGAGCAATATGCCTTTTGGGTATTAACAAATATATAAATTAGGCGCAATATACCAACACTAGGTGCTTTGTTTTATAGCAACTGTTTGCGTTTAATTATGGTGTGAGAAATGAAAAAAATAATCGCTTTATCTTTATTATCGGCTGTTATTCTAAGTGGTTGCGGAGTAACAGGGGAACAATATAAAGCATCAACTTATCAAGTTAGTGCCTTGAATCAAAAACAAGAAGCAAAAACTATCAACATTATAGCTGTTACTCCAGCAAAGGTGCAGGTTGATAATAAAGAAGCTAAAAAAGACGTGGCTGCGGTTGGGGGATTTTTAGGTAGTATTGCTGGAGCGTTTATTGGCAATAATCAGGGAGAAACACTTGTAGGTGGTGTCTTGGGGGGGGTCACAGGAGGTGCTAGTAGTATGCTTGTTTCCGATAAAGTAATGGTCGATGCTGTTTCTTTAACATATTCTGAAAATAATAAAATTTATACGTCGACTCAAGTAGGGCAAGCTTGCGAGTTTAAACCCGGTGTTGCTTTAGTTATATCAACTCAAGCTAATGAGACTCGAGTTCAGCCTAACTCAGTATGTAAGGAAAGTTAAGCTATGAAGAAAGTGATAATATTTCTTTGCACATTTTGTATTTTACCTTTTTCAATGGCTAATGCTGATACATTACAATCTCAATTATCTGCAATTCATCAAGCAGAAAGTATTGGGATTTCAAATATAAAAGCAGAACAAATACGGCAGGATAAAATAGAAGCAAAACACCGAGCTAAATTGGCTCGTATTGTTTCTCAAAAAAGAAAGCAAGCAGAACAATCGGCGAGATTAAGACATAAAAAGGCACTAGAAAAGCAAAAACGATTAGATGCTCTGCATCAAGAAAAGGTAGCTGAACGTTTAGCGGATAAATATCGAGATCAAGAATATCAAGATAAATTACGAGATCTTGAGTTTAAAAGTAAAATGATAGCTATTCAAAAAGAATCAGCAAGAGCAGCTAGAGAAAATGATTTTATTGATGTAGAACTTAACAGACAAAAAGCCAAAACTGATATATTGCAATCTGAAGCTGATGCTACAAGAAATGTATCAAAAGGCACTCAAAATTTGATGGAGTCAGAAGGTCGAGCTAAAGAAGATGCTAATAGTGGTTGGTTCAATTAAGTTCGTTCTAATTATTGGTGAAATATTATTCTTATTTAAGTAATTAATGCCTCAATTGAAAGATTGAGGCTTTTTATTCGCCTTATCTAAAAATTGATAATTGCACTGTTCTTCAATATGAAGTATCGTTAATCGACGATTAACGAGATGGTGTGATAAAATAATGACCAAATGTCCTGATTCTTGCCAAATATCTTTTGCGGCAACAGATCAACAACTAAAGACAGAACAAACATTAGCAGCACAAGCTAAAGTATTATCACATCCTGCACGTTTGCGTATTCTTCACATTCTTCATACCTTAGATGCGATGGATAGCTGTTTAAACAGTGATCTAGTGTCTGAGTTAGGATTAGCGCAATCAACAGTTTCTGAGCATTTACGGATACTAAAACAAGCTAATTTTATTAAAGCTGAACCAAACCCACCTAAAGTGTGTTACCGCATTAACCGTGAAGCACTAAATACATTTAACGCTAAATTTTCAGATTTCTTGTCTTAATATTTTATTAAGTACTTTATAGACAAGATTGGATTTTTTCATAACAATTAATCGTCATTCGACGATTAACGATTAATTGTTGTAAATAATAAATATTGGAAGGTTACTATGACAACAAAGGTTTTAAATAGCCCAAATAATAAAATGCAGTTTCTTGATCGTTACTTAACGGTATGGATTTTTGCTGCAATGATCATTGGGGTGGGGATCGGCGCTATTTTTCCTGAAGTGTCTCAGTGGAATCAAGCGATGTCGGTTGGAACAACCAATGTTCCGTTGGCGATTGGTTTGATTTTAATGATGTATCCTCCTCTTGCAAAAGTAAATTATGGATTAATGGGAAAAGTAACCAAAGATAAACAAGCCCTTACGTTATCTTTGGTTATGAATTGGATTGTTGGCCCTATTTTAATGTTTGTTTTAGCATTAACCTTCCTTGGTGATCATCCCGGTTACATGGTGGGGATTATTCTTATCGGCTTGGCTCGTTGTATTGCGATGGTATTAGTCTGGAATGATATTGGAGGCGGTAATAAAGAGTATGGCGCTACATTGGTTGCATTAAACAGCGCATTTCAAATTCTGACTTACAGTGTTATGGCGTGGTTGTTTATTACGGTATTACCACCACTATTTGGTTATCAAGGTTTTGCTATTAATATATCTATTATAGATATTGCAGAAAGTGTTCTTATTTATCTTGGTATTCCTTTCCTTGCGGGTTTTATTAGTCGTAAATGGTTGGTCGCTAAAAAAGGAGATCAATGGTACAACGAGGTGTTTATTCCACATATTTCACCTATTACGTTAATTGCATTACTCGCTACGATTGTGCTGATGTTTAGCCTTAAAGGCGATATGATTTTAGCCTTACCAATGGATGTTTTCCGTGTTGCTGTGCCACTGGTTATTTACTTTGTTCTAATGTTTTTTATTAGCTTTTTTGTTGGTAAGAAAATGGGTATTCCTTATGACAAGAATGCCTCTATTGCTTTTACAGCCACAGGCAACAATTTTGAATTAGCGATTGCAGTGTCTATCTCAGTGTTTGGATTGAGTTCAGATCAAGCATTCGCAGGGGTAATTGGTCCTTTAGTTGAAGTGCCAGTGTTAATTGCTTTGGTTAATGTCGCGCTTAGAATGAAACAAAAATACTATCCGTAATTCTTTTAAATCAAGGTGTATATTAAAACAATGAATAGAGAAGAATTAGAGTGTTTATTACTGGATTTTATAATTTGTGTTGCAGATAAAATGTAATCCAGTATAACCATTATCTACTTGATAAATTTATTTATACTAAACATTAGGATTGCAAGCATGCTAGATCATGTCGTAACAACCTACACCCGATCTATATTTGATGATGATCTTGAAGATGGTTCTATTGATGATTTTTCAGAAGAATCAGCATTGGTAATGGACGTCTCTTCTGAGCGAGCGGATACATTAGCGATGCTGATTGAAAAAGGGATAGCGCTTACTGATGGGGGCTATCATTTGATCGATGATGAAAATCGAATAGGGTATCGTGCGACCGTTGATTTGAAAGATGCCAGTATCATTCGTTTTAATTTAGTACACATCACATCTGAAGACTCACGTCATTTAAATGCCTATGATATTGAAGTGATCGCTGCTGCTGATGATAATAAAGTGTATATATCCACAATGCCATATATGCCATTTTTTACTACTATTCTTGATATGTATAATGGCGATGAAGCGCAAAAGATAGATGCATCGATACAGCAAGCCATTGAAGATTTATCGTTAGGTTGGTTATGTCATCATTTAGCGGATAATAACGTAAATTAATTCTTATTGATTATAGTGATTATCGACGTTGAGTTAATTTTTTAGTATAGAATTTCAACAGCGATTATTTAAAGAAGAAGCTTCATTCAAAAGAGTGAGGCTTTTTTGCTTATGGGTCTGACGGTAACGTTAAGTTTGGTTACTTCTTTCTGCAAAGTTACTATTTTAGTATAATGACATCTTTATTTATATTTGTTGTTAATCTAAACAATAAGGTATTCCTGACATGAAAGATGCATCAGTAATCATTGGATTAAGTAATCCTAAAAGTCCAACCAATATCGGTGCTGTACTCAGAGCTGCTGGTTGTTATAAAGCAGATGCTGTTATTTATACGGGAACCCGTTACGATAAAGCCGCAAAATTTCAGACAGATACTAAGAAAATGGCACAGACAATTCCATTATCTGGTGTTGAATCTATGCTTGATAATTTGCCGAAAGATATGAAGATTGTTTGTGTTGATTTTGCTGAGGGAGCAACATTATTGCCTCATTTTCAGCATCCAGACAAAGCGATTTATATTTTTGGTCCTGAAGATGGTTCCATTTCACAAGACGTAGCAAACAGAGCCGACCATGTTGTTTATGTACCCACGGTTGGTTGTATGAACTTAGCAGCATCCGTTAATGTTGTTTTATATGACCGTCTTGCTAAACAAGAAAATATTATCCAGAGTGATGAACATATTCGCCAAAATCGTGATAATAAAAATAATTTACGTGTAAGCGCTAAATAATATTTAACATGATTGATGGATTATCGCCGTTGTAAATACGAACGGCGGTAATTTTATTAGGTGTTATATTTTACGCAGATTGTTTAAGATCCCACACAGTATAAAGCCCTAATGTAATTAATATTATAGCTCCGCCTAAAATATCGTTTATTGATGGTTGCTCGCCAATCACTAAAAATACGTATAGTGGGCCTAATAGAATTTCCATTAGCAAAATTAAGCTTGTTTGAGCGGCTGGAATATAGGCTGCAGATTTTGAAATACACAGATAAGAGCCGGGTACAACAATACCACCTAATACCAATAAATATAACATTTGGAGATGGGATAACGAAAAGGGTTGAGCACCTTTAATATAAGCGAACACCGCAATCATAAAGCCAGCTATAATCAGAATATTAGCGGCTTGTTCCCCTTTCGTTTTACGCATGGCGACTAAATAGATAGCGGTTGCTAATGCCGTAACCAATGCTAATACATTGCCTACCCATTGACCGCCAGCTGGCGCAAACGCAAAGATAATCCAAATACCACTGGTAGCGATACCAATAGCAAGTAATGTTGGCCATTTCAGTTTCTCTTTTAAGATTAAAAAACCTAAAATAGCGGTAAAAAACGGTGCGGTATTGATAATAACAAGGGTACTTGCTACTTGAGTATAATGTAGCGATTCAATAAAGCAGACGGTTGAAGCTGCAAAAATAAATCCTAAGCCTAAAAGAGATAAAGATGGGTGTGAGATTTCAGTTATAAATTTCTTACGATTATAAAATAGTTGAACAATCACCAATACGATACATTGAAACGCACCACGCCAAAAAAGTACATTCCATGCAGTAGAATTTGATAGTTTAACGAATAAACTATCAAAGCTTAATATCATTATGCCAATAAAAGCCAATAATAATCCGTGTTTTTTATCGCTCATAACAACGATTTCCCATACATTTAAATCAGTAAATTAATGTTTTTATCAAAATTATTTATTTAATACGTGATGAGTATTTAATAAATATTATGTCTATGTGGCATTAGTCACTATTTGATTAGATTAATCAACTACTGAATCTAATATTGTATACGTCATTGTTAATTTGAGTAGAAAATTTCATAGTTATGATGATTTTTATGATTTGTCGTAAAGTGTGTCTGCCCTTATAACGTTTTTTTATTTAATATTGGAACGACTATGAACAACGGCAAGCTTATTGATGCATTATTTACCCAAGGGTGGTTTGTTTGGGATGATTTCTTAACTCAAGATAAAGTCAGTGAACTGAAAGCCTGTATTCCCGCAGATTGGAGTCAAGCAGGGATCGGTCGTAATGAGACATATCTGACTAAAAAAGCAATTAGAAGTGATAAAATTCAGTGGTTATCTTCAGATATGGGGCCACCAGTTACTGATTTTTTACAGCAAATGAATGATATTCGAGTCGAAGTAAATCGTCATTTTTTCTTGGGTTTATTTGAATATGAAGCACATTTTTCCAAATATGAACAAGGTGACTTTTATCAAAAGCATTTAGATTGTTTTCGTGGTCAAGAGAACCGTAAATTAACAACGGTCTTTTATTTAAATGATGATTGGCAGCCAGGACATGGTGGTTGTCTTAAAATGTATGATCTCGACGATAATGAATTAGCAACATTAGATCCAAAAGCAGGCAGATTAGTCGTTTTTTTATCTGAACTGTTTCCGCATGAAGTACTTCCCGTGACACAACAACGATTTAGTATTGCTGGTTGGTTTAGAACCAATGGCGTCAGTGGTCATCAATTAGATATAGCTCGTTAGAATTCAAAGATATATTTTTTATTACTTGAACTTGTCATATATGTTTTATCGTATATTCTAATGTTTCAATGATAATTAATAAGGTTTTTACTGTGAAACGTATTTTGTTTCTTTGTACCGGTAACTCTGCACGATCGCAACTTGCTGAAGCATTAATGCGTCATATGTGTCGAGACAGTGAAACCGCAATTGGTCAATTTGAAATTATGAGTGCAGGAATGGCGCCAGAAAGCGTTGATTCACGAGTTTATGAAGTACTCAATTATCATCATATTAATTCCGATAATTTAACCAGTGTATTGGCATCGAGTTTACAACATCGACATTTCGATGTCGTGATAACGTTGTGTGATAAAGCCAGTAAAGAATGTGCTCTTTTCCCTGATTCTGACGCATTAATACATTGGGATTTTAAAGATCCTAAGCCAGAGTCCGGCTCTCAAGGTTTCTATGATGTCTTTGATGGTTTAAAAGCCAAGATCGCGTTATTTTTAATGCTTAATGGTGATAATCAATCTGACACTATTGGTGCGGTTGAGTTATTTAAAATAATGAGTGATCCATTACGATTACGTATTTTAATGTTAATTCATGATGAAGTCGTTTTATCTGTAGGGGATTTGACGAAAGCGTTACAGGTTAGCCAACCGAAAGTTTCTCGTCATTTAGCCTTATTACGTGATAGTGGTGTATTACAAGATCAACGTGAAGGGGTGTGGATTTTTTATCATTTCTCTTCCGATTTACCAGTATGGATCCGCCATACATTTGATACGGTACGTAATGGTCAACCTGCATTGATTAATCAAGAAAAAATACGTTTAAGTGCAATAAAAAACAGGAAGAAACCACCATCAATTTATTAATGCTATAGCAGAATAGGAATTGTTACTTTATGGATAATCTACATCCTGTTTGGACATTATCATTAAATGAAGCAGCCTCTACCAAAGGTGGCTTATTATTAACACTATGCCCTGGAACAAAAGGGGTTAATACGATAACGAGCTTGCGTCAATTAAAAGCGGCGGGAGCAACGGTAGTGTTAACTGCGTTAGAATATAAAGCCGTGGAATGATGACGCTAAGTACTAATTACTATCAATAATAATTTATTACGAAACCTCGCAGATGCGGGGTTTTTTGTTATTGAAGCTTGTTGAACGTATTTTAGGCAAAAAAGGTTTATTTCTTTTCTTGTGGCTGATATATTTGATTTTCCATATATATGGATATTCGTATATTTATTATTAACAAGGTAAGGAAGAATCATGACTATTAAAGTAGGGATTAATGGATTTGGTCGTATTGGCCGCTTAGTATTACGTGGTGCATTTGACTGGCCTGAGATTGAATTTGTCTTAATTAATGATGTTGCAGGTGATGTTAATACCTTGTCCCATTTACTTGAATTTGATTCGATTCAAGGGCGTTGGGGACATGCTGTGACTGTTGATAATGGCAAAATGATGATTAATGGTCATGCAATTCGTTATTGTCAGCAACAACAGATTGCTGATGTCGATTGGTCTGGTTGTGATGTTGTATTAGAAGCCACAGGTGTTCACCGTGATACTCAATACCTTAATCAATATTTACAGCAAGGCGTAAAGCGGGTAGTGGTTTCTGCGCCAGTAAAAGCCGAGGGAGTATTAAATATTGTGGTCGGGGTTAACGATCATTTATTTGATGCTAAAAAACACCGTATTGTTACTGCCGCATCTTGTACTACCAATTGTATTGCGCCCGTTGTTAAAGTGATCCACGAACATCTTGGTATCAAGCAAGCATCGTTTACTACTATCCATAATTTAACCAATACACAAACTATCCTAGATGCGCCGCATAAAGATCTTCGTCGTGCTCGTGCATGTGGTATGAGTTTAATTCCAACAACAACGGGTTCAGCTAAAGCCATTGTGGAAATCTTTCCAGAGTTAGCTGGGAAAATTGATGGTCATGCGGTGCGTGTACCATTGGCAAACGCATCATTGACGGATATTATTTTTGATGTTGAGCGTGATACTTCTATTGATGAAGTTAATCAATTATTGAAAGCTGCATCAGAAACGGAACTGAGTGGTATTTTAGGCTTTGAGGCCCGCCCATTGGTGTCGATTGACTATCGCGGTGATCAACGATCAACTATTATTGATGCGCTATCAACCATGGTTGTAAATCATCGTATGGTAAAAATTTATGCGTGGTATGACAATGAAATGGGTTATGCCACACGGACAGCAGAATTAATTCGTAAAGTTGGTTGTTAATCAGCTAATAATAAAAAGTGATAATAAGTTAGAGAGTATTTTTATGTTAGCAAAGCTGAGCCAGTTACCCAATGATGTACGCCAATATATGTTGGTGACATTTAATTATTGGAATTTCACTCTAACGGATGGCGCATTAAGAATGTTGGTGGTTTTACATTTCCACCAACTGGGTTATAGCCCGTTAGAGATTGCCTCATTATTTTTATTTTATGAATTTTTTGGCGTGGTAACGAATTTAATTGGTGGCTGGCTTGGTGCGCGGGTGGGTTTAAATAAGACCATGAATATTGGTTTGTTTATGCAGGTTGTCGCATTGTTAATGTTGGCTGTACCTTCCGCAAATCTTACTGTTATATGGGTAATGTTTGCCCAAGCGTTATCAGGTATTGCTAAAGACTTAAATAAGATGAGTGCTAAAAGTGCGATTAAAACACTCGTTCCAAATGATCAGCAAGGTGCATTATATAAATGGATCGCACTGTTAACAGGTTCAAAAAATGCACTTAAAGGTGTCGGCTTTTTCTTAGGAGGGGCGTTACTGGCATTGATTGGTTTTCAAGGTGCAGTTATTGCGATGGCTGGAGTGCTTGCCGTCGTATTTATATGTAGCCTATTGTGGCTTGATAAAGATCTTGGCAAGGCAAAGAGTAAGGTAAAATTCAGTCAGATTTTCTCAAAAAGTAGAAGTATAAATATACTGTCTGCGGCCAGAATGTTTCTTTTTGGTGCGCGTGATGTTTGGTTTGTGATTGCATTACCATTATATTTGGGGCAAGTTTTTGGCTGGGATTATATATTGGTTGGTGGTTTTTTAGCGTTGTGGGTCATTGGTTATGGCTTGGTTCAGAGTATTGCCCCAAGAATTACCGGTAAAACGGAAGGCATAGTACCCGATGGTCGAGTTGCATTTGGATGGGCAATGATACTGGCTGTGGTTACGGGAGTGATAGCTATTGCATTGCAATTTAATTGGTATCCGCAATTAATTATTATTATTGGTCTAATGATCTTTGGTGCTATTTTTGCGATTAATTCCTCATTACATTCTTATTTAATAGTAAGTTATGCTAAAGGTGATGGTGTAAGTTTAGATGTTGGTTTTTATTATATGGCTAACGCCATGGGGCGTTTAATCGGAACATTGCTTTCAGGCATGATATATCAATTATATGGTTTAGCGATGTGTTTATGGATAGCATTTATTTTTATTATGATGACAACAATTATATCATTATGGTTACCTCGTCACAGTACAACAACGGCGTCTATTTAATCTAATTGTGTTATTGTTTTTAGTGATAAAGTGATATTCACCTGAAAGATATTAAATAAAGTTTATTATCAATACTTACTTCCTTTAATTATGCTATAACATGCGCTATATTAAGTAGTTATTATTTTTCCAGTATTAAAGATAATTATTTTTCCAGATATATTGTTTAGGCTACTGATTACTTATGGTTACAACACTAAAAGCATTAAAACGAAACAGTTATGGTGGCGAGTTCATACAAGAAGTACTGCATACTGTTTATAAAACATTAAAACCCACACATTGTTATATTGCTTATTTTGATCAAAAGCATCACAAAGCGACATCTTTAGCTTATTCTATTAATGATCGTTTTTCGAACACCGTATTTACATATTTAATCAATAATTCTCTTTGTGAAAAGATGATATCTTCTGGAAAACCTTACTATTTTTCTAATAATATCTCACAGATCTACCCATTCAATCAGATAATCACTTCTTATTCATTACAACATTATCTCGGCATACCTATCTTTTCTGAGAGCAGTGAAGTTGTGGGTGTTATTGGATGTTTATTTGAACATCCTTATTTTTTTTCTGAAGAACGGTATGGCGAATGGTGCCAAGTTCTTGGTGATATTCTTGGTTCTGATGTGCAATATTTAGCAGTGCTATCAGAACAAAAAAAACTACTTTGTGAAATGGAAGAATACCAGCAAGAAGCTCAGCTTGGTAATTTTCAAGTAGATATAGCAACGGGTAGTGCCTATTGGAGTAAAGAAATTTATCGAATATTCCAATGTGAAATTGATAGTTTTACACCTAATGAAACAACGACGAATCAATATATTCATCCTGATGATCGTACCCGTATTCTTGAACTAAGACGTGATATGCTAGATAGCAATAGCATGAGTTATAATGTTATTTATCGTATTGTTTTAGCAGAAGGTGAAAATAAATACTTACGTGAGCATTGTCATATATTGCGTGACATTAATGGGACTGCCACATTAATTAAAGGTATTGTACAAGACATTACCGAATTTTATTACCTTTCAAATAAATTAGATCAAGCATCAGATAAATTAAGCGTAACATATAACGCAGTTACTGAAGGTCTATGGGAATATAATTTAGAAACACAAGTATTATTAACATCACCTAAATTTTGGGATATTTTAGGTATTAATGAAACCCCTGTTAATAATATATATGATTGGGTTATGATGATTCACAACGATGACCGTTTAGCGGTTATTGAATGTTTTTCAAGTTTACGTAATGGTGATACAACCTCAATTGATGTTGAATTTAGATTAAAATCAGGAAGTAATGACAAAAATTGTCGTTGGTTTAATTGTAAAGGTAATATTATTGAATCCAATAGTATTAATTGTTACAACCGCATTGTCGGTATATTAATTGATATAACCGATGCTGTTGTGGCAGAGCAGCAATTAACCCTTGCTAAAACAGTTTTGGATAATACGTCTGAATGTATTGTGATAACCGATAAAGATAATAATATAATTTCAGTTAATAAAGCCTTTGAAAAAGTAACAGGCTATTGTCATGCTGATATTATTGGTGAAAATCCACGTATATTAGCATCCGGTTATCATAATACTGCTTTTTATAAACAAATGTGGCATAGCCTTGAAACAACAGGAACATGGCAAGGGCAATTAAATAACCGCCGTAGTGATGGTATTGTTTATCCTGAAGAAATGACGATTAATAAAATTGAAGATGATCATAATGCTGTTAATTATGTTGGTGTTTTTCATGATATTAGTTCTCGAAAGCAAACTGAAAAGAAATTAAAACTATTAGCAAATAATGACACCTTGACAGGGTTAATGAATCGCCGTCATTTTATTGAAAAAGTAGAAAAATACATCGCACAAATTGATGACGTATCAACTAATAAATTATCGACATCAATGTGTTCACTTTTATTTATTGATCTTGATGATTTTAAGATTTTTAATGATCTTTATGGTCATGATTTTGGGGATACAGTTTTACAAAAAGTAGCTGATATTCTTAGAACGACACTTTGTGAGTACAGTGTTGTTTGTCGTTATGGTGGCGATGAATATGCCGTCTTAATTAAAGAGCAAGATGTTAATTATGCTCAAAGGATTGCCAATAGATTGGTAAGTATTATGTCACAACCGATTCAATGTAATGGTATTGATATAAATTTAACTATTAGTATTGGTATATCATCATATCCTGAAAGTGGTACGACACATCAAGCTTTACTTAAGAATGCTGATTATGCCATGTATGAACAGAAGTGGTTAGGGCGTAATGGTGTCTGTGTTTATGATCAACAATTACAACATGAATATATCCGTAAATTAAAATTACGCGATAAATTAAAGCATGCTATTAATGCTCAAAAGATAATCGTCCATTATCAGCCTATTGTTGATAATAAAACCGGTAACGTATGTAAATTTGAAGCACTAGCGCGTTGGCATGATGATCAAGAGGGTTTCATCTCTCCAGGGGTCTTTATTCCTATTGCTGAACGCTACGGTTTAATTGGTATGTTAGGTCAATTAGTTTTTGAAAAAGCGTGTGCTGATTTAGATCGTATTCATCGCAGTGGTTTTACCGATGTTGTTTTTTCAATTAACCACTCAGTGAAAGAATTCTCACAGCATAATCAAGAATATATTTTTGAAACGATCAATAACTATAACTTACCCTATAGCGCGATAATGATTGAAATTACTGAATCAACAGCCCTTGATGACGGTAAGAATATTATTGATATTCTTGCGGCATTTAGATCACGCGGTATTGCTATTTCATTAGATGATTTTGGCACGGGTTATTCGTCATTAGCAGCCATTATTGATATTAAACCCGATATTATTAAGATTGATCGAAGCTTTATTGTTAATATTGAACACAGTAAAGAGAGTCAAATGTTAGTTTCATTAGTTATCGATCTTAGTCGTAAATTAAAGGTTGAGGTTGTTGCTGAAGGTGTTGAAACACAAGCGCAATTGGATATTTTATCTGAGATGTCGTGTCATTATATTCAAGGTTTCTACTATAGCCCAGCAGTAGCGATTGATGATGCGATTACGATACTTAAAGCACGTAATAGTGCTAGTGGTGTGAGATGAATAGCGAGCTGTTATTTGTAAAAGTAGGATGTTATAAAAGCAGTTCTTTTATATAGAAATTATTATTTGGTAAACAATGCAAACTCTTTTTTTTGATTTTGATGGTACGTTAGTTGATTCTGAAACGTTTCACGCTAACAATTGGAGTGACTATTTAGCGACATATGGTGTTACGTTAACGGCAGAAGATTTTATTGAATATTATGCTGGGGTTACGTGGCCAAAGATAGCGAAACATTTTATAGATAGTTATCAACTTAATGTAGATATCGTCACTATTACGACTGAAATGGAAGCATTGACTGATACCAAAATTCGTCAGCAAGGGATCCCTGCCTTACCTGGTGTTGATGCCGTGCTTCACGCTTTTTCTGGTAAAGTACCAATGGCGGTTGTGACAGGAGCGCCTCGAGATTACGTTGAAGGTGTCTTAAAATTACATGGCTGGCTAGATTTATTTGATCAAGTATTCAGTGGTTATGAAGTTGCAAATAATAAACCGTCACCTGATGTTTATTTACATGCTTGCCAAGCAATGAAGGTTCAACCTTATCAAGTTGTTGCGATAGAAGATAGCCGTACGGGTTTACAATCAGCAAAAAATGCCGATATTTGTTGTCTATTGATTAATGGACATTCTTCATTAACAGCAATTAATGCTGATCATTCATTTGTTTCAATGGTTGAGGCAAAACCATTACTAGATGCGTTATTTAAAGATAAATTATCGTCTGCAGCTGTGTGAAATAAGCAATTATCTTGCAGTAACAATACGCTATGTTAAATTATGCACGATTGAAATAACTTAGATAGGTTTATGATGGAAAACGAAGAAATCATGACGGGTGACATGTTGGTTGAAACTGTTGAAAATCAGCTAGCTGACGGTAATCCATTAGTCGTGAAAGAAACATTGATGCGTTTAATGATGACAGGTACTGCACGTGATGAAGCGGTGCAGATGATTGCTTGTGCATTATCTATCGAAGTTTTTGATGTAATGAAAAATGACGGTAAGTTTGATTTAAAACGTTATCGTGAAAATCTTGTCGCTTTACCTGATATGCCTTGGGAAGATGACATCTAATTTATATCGGAAGTGATAAAAAACCGTGATATTTTATCACGGTTTTTTTTTGCTTGTTTTTTGTGAATTATTGTTTGATTTGCTATTGATCATTAGTTTAAACGTGAGTTGTTAGCGGGAAAATAGTAGGAAATATCTATTATTATTAACTATTGTCTATATATGACGAGTGTTGATAGACAAGGGTACAATGATGAAAATTGGTATTCCTAAAGAGATCAAGATTCATGAATATCGCGTTGGTATGGTACCTGCTTCAGTAAAAGAAGCAATATTACATGGTCATACTGTTTATGTCGAAACACAGGCAGGAGAGGGGATTGGTTACACTGATGAGGATTATATTGCGGTTGGCGCACAAATTGTAATATCAGCCCAAGCTGTGTTTGAACAAGCCGATATGATAGTAAAAGTAAAAGAACCTCAACGGCAAGAGCGGAGATTATTACGTAAAGATCAAATATTGTTTACTTATCTTCATTTGGCTCCAGATAGAGAACAGACAGAAGATTTAATTAATAGTGGAGCCGTATGCATCGCTTATGAAACAGTAACTGATGACAATGGACAATTACCATTATTAGCACCTATGTCAGAAGTGGCTGGCAGAATGGCATTACAAGCAGGTGCTTTTGCTCTTGAAAAATCACGAGGTGGTCGAGGGGTTTTATTAGCTGGAGTACCTGGTGTCGCACCTGCCAATGTGGTAATTATTGGTGGTGGTGTAGTGGGCATGAATGCAGCTCAGATGGCAGTAGGCTTACGTGCTAATGTGGTGATTATTGACCGAAATGTAGAAGTATTGCGCCGCCTTGACCGTTTATTTTCTGGGGCTGTGACCTGCATTTATTCAACCAGTGATGCTATTGAAAAATATGTTATTGCTGCAGATCTTGTGATTGGTTGTGTGCTCGTTGCTGGTGCACAAGCGCCAAAACTTGTCACAAAGGATATGATTCGACGCATGAAAGCCGGGGCTGCGATTGTTGATGTCGCAATAGATCAAGGTGGCTGTATTGAAACATCATATCCAACCACCCATGATAACCCGACTTATATTGTTGATGATGTTGTGCATTATTGTGTTGCTAATATGCCAGGTGCTGTAGCGAAAACATCAACATTTGCACTTAATAATGCGACGTTACCTTATATTCTACAATTAGCTGATCTTGGTTATAAAACTGCATTCTCTACCAATAAACATTTACTCAATGGCTTAAATGTTTATCACGGTCAAGTCACGAACTATAGTGTTGCTCAAGCATTAGGTTATCCTTATATATCAAGTGTTTTTACTTGATGTAAGGTAGCTATTCTTGACAACATTGCCAAAGAACGTTGATGCTCTTGTTCTGTTGCTGACGTACAAGCATCACTGATAATATGGACACAGTAATCACGATCATGGGCATCTCTAACGGCGGATTGAATTGCCCAGCAAGTACTTACGCCACAAAAGTAAACATCAGTTATTGTATTGGCACGTAGGACACTATCAAGTGCCGTATTATAGAAAGGGTTTACGCGTGATTTTGTGATTACCATATCGTGTTTAGTTACATTTAAATCAGGGTGAAACTCAGTGCCCCATTGGCCTAATTCTAACGCTCGGTATTGTTGTGCTTTGCCAAACATTGGTGATTGGTGAGGTAATTCAAGATAACTAGGCTGAAAACCAACTTTGACAAAAATACACGGTATATTATTTTCTTTGGCCCATTGAATCGCGATATTTGTATTATGGATGATATGGTGGGTACTGACTTGTTCAGCACAGCTTGGTATTTTCCCTTTTATATCAACAATGTCATTAATTAAATCTATAATAACTAATGCCTTTTTCATAATTTTACCTTTTGGTTGGTTATTTTTTTGCTAATGCTAATGCTAATGCTAATGCTAATGCTAATGCTAATGCTAATGCTAATGCTAATGCTAATGCTAATGCTAATGCTAATGCTAATGCTAATGCTAATGCTAATGCTAATGCTAATGCTAATGAGCATACAATCAAATATTGAGTTTGAATATTATGAAATCTTAGATACAAAAAAAGCTTTTAGTTCTTCAACTAAAAGCTTTTTATTAGAAGAGGTAGATTATTTAGCGTAAGCAAAAATAACACTACCGCCTTTAATTGTATCAATAATCTTTTTGGTCAAATAGGTTGGTATAGCCGGACAGCCCCAACTGCGACCAAGGTAACCATTATGCTTTATAAATGATTCTGAAACATATTTGGCACCGTGAATAACAATAAAGCGTTTTAATGCATTATCATTTTCACCACGTGTTAACCCATTAAGTTTTAATGAATAACCATTACCACCATTGTATGTACCTTCGGTTAAAAATGTACCTAATGATGTTTTATGTGAATTAACACGGTTAGAGAAATCATCAGCCATTAAACGACCACTATTTTCGCCATGTGACACATAAGTACGGTAAAGTAATTTATTCGATTTTAAATCAATGACATAAAATCTTTTTTCAGTAGATGGCATACTGTAATCAATAATGGTTAATAAAGATTTCTTTTTCCCACGGGTTTTATTGTAAGCAATAAATGCTTTTTTGAACACGCTGTAATCAATCTTGCCTTTTAAATCCGCTTTTTGGTAGACATAATCTGCGACAATGTCTGCATTCTTACGTTCAGTATGGAGAACATGCGCAGATGCATTTAATGGTAAAAGGCATACCATTAATAGAAATAGGTAAATAACTTTTTTCATTTAATTCGTTCTATTCTTAAATAGGTTGCAAAGTTGGTTAGCAATTAAGCGAGGGTGTACTTTATCATAAATAAGAAAAAAAAAAGGAGATATTAAATAATAGAGCAGTGATAATTAAACGGTTTTAAATAAGATAGTTGTTGAATTAATGATTAATTTAATCATGGATAACAATAGCTTATTAATATGAACATCATTTAATTAAGTGCAGCATGTTTGATTAATATGAAGCTAAAAAAAGCTGTGTAATTAAGCGAGAAGTGGTTATAACTATTTGTTTTTAATTGATATTTATATCTTACAATCTGAATTTTAAATATTTAGAATATATTTAAAATAATAATGTAGAGGGTGAGTTAAGAGTGATTCAGCGAGAGAGAATATCAACCAAAACAAATAAACATGAATATAAGATGAAGAAAAATAAATAATAACTATTTATATTGTCTAATATAAAGGACAGTATCGATACTATTCATCATATTGCGCTACTTTATTAGTTACATATTATAAATTTCACTTCAACTACTATCACCACCGCCATTTAGATCACCGATATGATCACTATGACCATGACCTAATGAAAGGACTGCTAAGTCATCACCAGATTGACATTTTGTTGAGCCCAAATGGCTTTGGTTATGATGGTACCCATTTGGTATTAAATGACATCGAACAAAATAGGAAAAGAGAAGCCATATTCTTGATTATAAGTAGTAACGTTCACTTCCCTTATTTTTAATTGTAGATATGAAAAATAAAGGAAGGAAGGGTAAATAATCAATCAGTACTTAGTGATACCAGATTTACTATTAAATAGAATTACTTATTAATACTTGCTTTGAAGTGTTGCTGTGTCGTTGTATCTGCCTTGTTATACCAATAATTCAACATTTTAGTGACATAAGCTTGATCAATCTTCTCTTCTTTTTTGGTTGAGCTTACTGGTAGTTGTACGGGTTGTATTTCATTAGCCATAACGATTGAAGGTAGTGCTGCAGGTGCTTCACTTAAATTATATTGTGTGATTTCTTGTTGGAAATTACGTCCAATTTGAATACCATTTTTAATTAATAAACCATCTTTAAATGGTATTTCACTACCATCAGCAGATAACAAAGACATCATTGGATGGTTGTTGAATTTCTGCGCTTGATATGCACTTGAAATATTAGGCAGTTGTAATGTATATGCAATATCACTGCCTGAAAAAGTCATTATTACAACTTCAGAGCGAAATAAGTGAGTGTCGCCATTTTCACGGTAATTTTTATTATAACGAAAAGCGATTTGGTTGTTACCGTTATTCAATATTTGAGGTGCATTACCTTCAGCATTTACGCCATTGACGAGAACCAGTTCAGCAGATTGGGGTAGGTTAAGTGTTACATCGGCAAATGATGAGAAGCTGATGCTACACGCCGCTAAAGAGAGTAGGGCTGTACGTAGTTTCATGTCGATTCCTTTAAGTGTGTAAGATGAATAATCTGTATTAGGCATAGTGGTACTATTGTATTCTGATAATTAAGATTTTGACAAATAATTATCGAATTTAATGATTAATCACTAGTTTGTTGGTATAAAAAAACCCAGCGTCGGCTGGGTTTGATATCTATCTATGCTAAATCGCGTATTACTTTACGTAACAAGCGAAACCTTTAAGGTAGAAACCTTCAGGATAAGCACTGTCTAGTGGGTGATCGGCGGCTTGGCTGAAACGCTCGATAAATTGTACTTCGCGATGTGCATCAAGTGCAGCATCAGCAATGATTTTTTGGAATAAACCGTTATCCATTAAACCAGAGCAAGAGTATGTTAATAACATGCCACCTGGTTTTAGGATTTGCATCGCTAACATATTGATGTCTTTGTAACCACGACAAGCACCTACTAACTGAGATTTAGACTCGGCAAATTTAGGTGGATCCATGATAACAACATCAAATAGCTCGCCACGTTCACGGTATTCACGCAGTAATTTAAACACATCAGCGTTTACAAACTGTGCATTTTCAACCGGATAACCATTCATTTCTACGTTAAGTCGTGCGGTATCAAGTGCTGGTTGAGAAACATCAACGTTAATCACTTCACTTGCGCCGCCTTTTAGCGCGTATAAACCGAAGCCACCAGTGTAGCTGAAGCAGTTTAGAACACGCTTACCGTTAACATATTTAACCGATGCTTCGCGGCTATCACGTTGATCAAGGTAGAAACCTGTTTTGTGACCACCAACGATATCAACGTTAATTTTAACGCCATTTTCTTCAATAGTGACAAACTTAGGTGGCTCTTCACCATGTAGAACGCCTGTGCGTTGTTTTAAGCCTTCTTTTTTACGAACAGACACATCAGAGCGTTCGTAAATATTACAGCTTGGGTAGCACTGTCGTAATGCTTCAAGAAGTACTTCTCGTTGTGCTTCAGCACCTGCACTCAATAGTTGGCACACTAAGTAATCTTGGTAGCGATCGATAGTAATACCAGGAAGACCATCTGATTCAGCGGCAATTAAGCGGTAGCCTGTAAGACCATCGCGAGCGGCTAATACATCACGTAGACTTTGTGCGGCATTAAGGCGGTTAACAAAGAAGTTAACGTCAATGGCTTCATTTTTGTTGAATGTCCATACGCGAACGCGAATCTGAGACTGTGGTGAATAAGCACCACGTGCTAGCCATTCGCCTTTGTTATCGTAAACATCAACGGTTTCGCCAAGTTCAGGTTTTCCTTCAACGCGATCAATACCGCGAGAAAAAATCCAAGGGTGGCGACGGCGTAGTGATTTTTCACGGCCTTTTACCAAATAAACAGAAGCAGTCATGACATGCCCAATATGGAATTCGAGTGGGGGCATATTATGTTGTGCTGGCTACGTAAAATCAAATGAAAACGTCTAAGTTGGCATATAAAGCCATTATTGAGTGTTAAATAAACGACAGTACTTCACAAAAATATAAATAGATTTTGTGGGTGGATGATCAGCCTATCGTCATTATTTAACTAAAATAATGTAATGGGTAATATAAAAAATAGAGAGTGTTATGGCTCGGCGTTGTGTGAAAACGTGAGTAACGGGTCATGTGTTGTGTAAGGGCGCGATTTCATACTGCTCATAAAAAAAACCAAACATAAAGCGAGTTATCGTTGTTATGTTTGGTTTTTAGAATGATATTTTAAATACACTTCACTGGCTTAGGTAACCCAGCAAGTTTAGTTGCTTGCTTTGCTGGACCTTTTGGAAATAAACGATATAGATAACGTGAACTGCCTTTTTCTTCACCGTATTGTTTTGCCATTGCTTTTACAAGCATTCTAACTGCGGGTGAAGTATTAAATTCAAGGTAAAAGTCACGAACAAAGCGAATCACTTCCCAATGTGCCTCAGATAATTCAATCGATTCTTCTGCTGCAAGTGGCGCAACTAAATCTTCTGACCAATCACTAACATTTTTAAGATAACCTTGGGCGTCAGTGTCGATTTGTACACCGTTAAATTCAAGCATAATAGACCTCTTTATTGCTAACGTTGCAAGAATAGTGATTCGCTTGTCTACCTGCAAGTAAAAAACGAAAAGCCTGCATCAGACAGGCTTTTTAGTTTGTATTACTAAACGTAAGGCTAATATATCGCGGTTGTTTAGTTGTCGCTGCTATTCACTACACCTAGAATCTGAAGCAAGCTTAAGAATAGGTTGTAGATAGAAACATACAAAGTAACCGTTGCTGAAATGTAGTTTGTTTCACCACCACGAATGATTGACTGAGTCGTCAATAAGATCGCTGCTGATGAGAACAAGACAAACATACCGCTGATTGCTAACGATAGCATTGGCATTTTTAAGAAGATATTCGCAACTACTGCGACAATAATCGCAATAAAGCCAGCCATTAGCATGCCGTTAAGGAATGATAAGTCGCGTTTGGTTGTTAATGCGTAAGCAGAACAAGCAAAGAATGTTAGTGCTGTACCGCCAAGTGCTGTCATAACAACATGGCCCATGCCCGCACCGACATACATATTTAAAATCGGACCAAGGGTGTAACCCATAAAGCCTGTTAATGCGAACACAAATATAAGGCCTAAGCTACTGTCACGGTTACGCTCAGTAAGGAAAATTAGACCATAGAAGCCAACAAGTAGAAAGATCCAGTGTACAGGTGGAACATTCATAACCATTGCAACGCCAGCAACGCCAGCAGAGAACAATAACGTTAGCGATAGTAAGAAATAAGTATTACGTAAAACCTTATTGGTTGACAGCACGCCTTCGTAACCATTGTCACGATTGACCATACGTTCGTTCATAAGTGTTCCCCTTAGGGTAGTTATGTTAATTCTAATAAAGCTATATATGAGGCTAAACAATACGAATTGCAAGCGTAAACTTAAGCTTTAGATTTATTTGTTTGCTATCAAGCATATTATAAGTATTTGAAGATTAAAATACTTCGCTCTTTAATCTTCATTTATCGTTAAGTTGTAACTAAGTGTTACATCGATAAGGCTTCCTTTAAGGGTGGCAGTTTCAGCCATTAGTGCAATATTTGCTGTAAAAAAAGCTGCGTTCGATCAGATTTAGGGTGATCAAAAAAATCATGAGGGTTATTTTCTTCAATGATTTCTCCTTGATCCATGAATATTACCCTATCTGCCACTTGGCGCGCAAACCCCATCTCATGCGTTACGCACAACATTGTCATACCCTCATTAGCAAGCTCAACCATCACATCTAATACTTCACGTACCATTTCAGGATCGAGTGCTGACGTCGGTTCATCAAACAACATCACTTGCGGATTCATGCACAGTGAACGTGCAATGGCGACACGTTGTTGCTGTCCACCAGAAAGTTGGCCTGGGTATTTATGGGCTTGATCTGGAATTTTAACCCGTTCTAAATATTGCATAGCAAGCGCGTTAGCTTCTTTCTTTGGCATTTTCTTAACCCAAATGGGCGCTAAAGTGCAGTTTTCTAATACTGTTAGATGAGGAAAAAGATTAAAATGCTGAAAACACATGCCGACTTCTTTGCGAATTAGCTCAATATTTTTCAAATCTCCGGTAATGTCTTGCCCTGCGACAGAGATTTGCCCTTGTTGGTGCTCTTCTAAATAATTAATACAGCGGATCATGGTTGATTTACCTGATCCTGATGGTCCACAGATAACGATCTTTTCACCTTTACGCACTTGTAGGTTAATGTCTTTAAGAACGTGAAATTGACCGTACCATTTGTTTACATTAACTAGTTCTATAACCCATTGAGTATTGTTAGGATTAATGGTGGCATCGTTAGTGTTTTTCATTATGCAATCCTTGCTAATGTTGATGGCCAGTATGTAGTTTGTTTTCTAGGTAGATACTGTATCTCGACATACTAAAACAAAAAATCCAGAAAACAAAAGCGACAAAAACGTAGCTTTCAGTGGCAAAACCTAACCATTCTGGATCACTGTTGGCGGCTTGCCCAATGCCTAATACATCAAACATACCAATAATAAGTACTAAGCTGGTGTCTTTAAATAAGCCAATAAAGGTATTTACAATCGAAGGAATGGTGATTTTCAATGCTTGGGGTAAGACGATAAGATAGGTTTTCCGCCAGTAACTTAACCCTAAAGCATCTGCCGCTTCATATTGGCCTTTGGGTATTGCTTGTAACCCACCACGAATAACTTCCGCCATATAAGCTGCACTAAATAGTACCACCCCAATTAAGGCTCGGATCAGTTTGTTGGTTTCTAATTCAGAACTTAAAAATAATGGCAGCATAACGGATGCCATAAATAAGACGGTAATTAATGGTACACCCCGCCAGATCTCAATATAGATGGTACAAATACTTCGAATGATCGGCATTTCTGAACGCCGCCCCAGCGCTAATACAATGCCTATCGGTAGCGATACCACAATACCGATAATGGCAATGATCAAGGTAATAAGTAAACCACCCCATAAGTGCGTTTCTACAGTAGGTAAGCCTGCAATACCGCCATATAAAAGAAAGCCTGCTATAAATGGATAAATATTAACAAAAAATAACCAAATCCAACCTCGATGAGGGGTTTTTTCGTAAGCCAGTAAAGTAATAAAAATGGCTAATGTGGCATAAAACAGTTTAGGTCGCCATAATTCAGCACTGGGGTAGAAGCCAAACATGAATTGATCAAACCGTACTTTAATAAAGGTCCAACATGCGCCGGTGAGTGTACAAGCATCACGAGAGTCGCCTTGCCAATTGGCATTAATCAATGCCCAATCAATGATCCCCCATAAACCGATAATGGCAAAATAGCCTAAAAGTAAAGTGATAATCGTATTGAGGACAGAAGAAAATAGATGTTGGCGTAACCATCTAAAAATACCCACTGTGTTTGCTGGTGGGGGTAAATCAGGAAGAAATTGATGCTTACTCATGCTTACCTCTCAACCAGAGCCATTTTTTTGTTATAGATATTCATCAGCAGTGATGTAATTAAACTTAGACTTAAATAAACCGCCATTGTCATCGCGATGATTTCAATCGCTTGTCCTGTTTGATTGAGGGTTGTACCTGCGAAAACAGAGACCAGATCAGGATAACCAATCGCCATTGCCAGCGAGGAATTTTTAGTGAGGTTTAAATATTGACTGGTAAGGGGCGGAATAATAACCCGCATCGCTTGTGGGATTACAATTAAACGGAGAGTTTTATTACGGGTTAAGCCTAATGCTTCAGACGCTTCTGTTTGACCATGACTGACGGCATTAATGCCTGAGCGAACAATTTCTGCAATAAAAGCCGCGGTATAAATACTGAGTGCAAGTAAAAGTGCAGCAAGTTCAGGTAGTACCGTAATACCACCACTGAAATTAAATCCTTTGAGAACGGGATAATCAATACTGATTGGTTTACCACTAATAAAGAAAGCTAATAGTGGCAGTAAGGTAATGACGGCAACACTAACGAGAAGTACCGGAGATTGTTTACCCGTGTTTTGTTGTTTTCTCTTGGCGTAATACTGATAACTCATTGCTATGATTAGAGCGATAAGCAGTGAGATAAATATAAAGCTAGAACCTTGTTCAAAAATAGGACTAGGTATGGATAAGCCGCGTATATTAAGAAAAATACTCTCGCCAAATTGTAGGCTTTGTTTTGGTGAGGGTAGAACTTGTAATACCGCAAAGTACCAAAAAAATATTTGTAGTAATAATGGAATATTTCGAAATATCTCAATATAAAGCGCAGCAAAGCGACTGACTAACCAATTAGGGGATAAGCGGGCAATCCCAATAATAAACCCTAAAGCGGTAGCAAGAATAACACCGAGTATGGCAATGAGTGCCGTGTTGAGTAAACCAACAAAAAAGGTTCGGCCATAACTGAAGGTTTCATCATAATCGATAAGCGTTAAACCGATACCAAACCCAGCTTCTTGACTTAGAAAATCGAAACCAGTCGCAATACCACGTGTTTCAAGGTTAGTTAATGCATTATTGATGATGCTATAAAAGAAAAACCCCAGAGCCGCGACTGCAATAATTTGAAAGATAATGGCGCGAAACATTGGATTATAAAATAGATTTTTAGTGCGAGATCTTGTTTGTGAGCTATTGGCCTTCGTAGAAAATGCCATACAACATCCTCATATCCATTGAGATGGACAGAGGGAGCCATAAACGACTCCCTTCCTTTTATAGACGAACTTAAAAGAGCCCGTTATTAACGAATCGGTGGAGCATATTGAATACCACCATTATTCCATAGTGCATTTAATCCACGCTCAATGTTAAGTGGTGATCCTAAACCTACGGTACGATGGAAACTTTCACCATAGTTACCCACTTGCTTAATGATCTGGAAACTCCAATCGTCATTTAATCCCAGTCCTTTACCCTTTGGTCCATCAATACCAATTAGGCGACGAATATTAGGATCTTTTGAGTCTTTTTTTAGTTGCTCAACATTGGCAGAAGTAACATTGAATTCTTCAGCGTTAATCATGGTAAATAATGTCCAACGAACGATATTGAACCATTGATCATCACCTTGACGAACAACAGGCCCTAGTGGTTCTTTAGAAATGATTTCAGGTAAAACGACGGCGGAAGTTGGATCTTTGAGGTTTAAGCGTAGGGCATATAAGCCTGACTGGTCGGTGGTGAGTGCATCACAACGTCCAGAGTCAAAACCTTTTGAGGTTTGAGGGGCAGTATCAAATACAACAGGCTTATATTTCATGCCATTGACACGGAAGTAATCTGCTAGATTAAGCTCGGTTGTAGTGCCTGATTGTACGCAAACTGCTGCACCATCGAGTTCTTTAGCACTTTTTATACCCATGTCTTTTTTGACCATGAAACCTTGACCATCGTAATAGTTTACACCAGTAAAATTAAGGCCAAGAGCGGTATCACGGTGCAATGTCCAAGTTGTATTACGCGATAAAATATCAATTTCACCCGATTGTAAGGCGGTGAAACGTTCTTTAGCGGTTAACGGTATATATTTAACCTTGGTTTTATCGCCTAATGTGGCAGCAGCAACTGCTTGGCAGAACTCGACATCAAGACCTTCCCACTGACCTTTCGCGTTGGGGTTTGAAAATCCGGGTAAGCCCGCACTAACACCACATTGGACATACCCTTGTTTTTTAACTTTATTGAGCGTGCTATCGGCGGCGTTTACGTTAACAGCGAAGAGAGTAGCAGATGCAGCAAGCACTGCGAATACCCCTGATATTTTTTGAGCCATTAATACTTTCCTTGTCTGGGCAATCGTTAAAGTAATACGCCTCGAGTAACTTATATTGTTAACTCAGTAACAAGACGCTAACAATTACAAGTATAGGAAAATATAGATAAAGGGCGAGTTTTTTCTTTAGCTCTTCAGGATCTACTTTCTTGGTAATAACAGACAGTACAACCGCAACAGCGATTATTAAACCTGCTGCTGATGCGAAGGCATACATGATCTATAGGGAGTGAAACTATGGTGTTTTTAGCATTCCACGCCAATTAAGATCATCATATTTAGCCGATGATTAGTACAGTAAGACCTAAAACAAGGAAGCGAGTATTGATACCATATTTAGATGAGCGGGATTGGGGGAGAAGTGATACGTGAGATACAAAAAAGAGAAGATATACAATATCTTCTCTTTTTATATAGATGATTAATGCTACTTAGTGACCAAGAAAGCTGATGTAACCTTGAAGGACTAATAAGTTAGTAATATCAATAAAGAAAGCACCTACAATCGGCACAACCATAAAGGCTTGTGGTGACGGGCCATTTCGTGACACTAATGAACCCATATTCATTACTGCTGTCGGTGTTGCACCCATACCAAAACCACAGTGACCACCGGCAATAATGGCGGCGTCATAGTTGCTTCCCATTACACGGAAAGTAACAAAATAGGTAAATAACCCTAAGACGAGAGTTTGAACGGCAAGAATTATCAACATTGGCATTGCCAAGTCCATTAATTCCCACAGATGCAAGCTCATTAGTGCCATTGCTAGGAACAGTGACAAGGCTATTGTACCTAGGGCATCAACAGTTTCTTTGTTGATTTTATAGCACTTAGTACCCTCGCAGACATTGGTAATAAACACACCAATAAACAACGCATATACGAATTCAGGAATACGTAATGCACTGATACCAAGCCCGTCTACAAAGTCTTTAAAGTGTGATGCACCTGCAACACAAACCAATAAAATAAATAATACTTCAATGGTGTTTTTAGAGGTAATACGGTCTTCTTCGCGATCGCTATAAGTGATCAAATCCGGGTGTTCAATGTGATGATTACCACTTTCACCAAAATCAGATTTTAGCTTATGTTTGTTGATCAATCGTTGGGCAATTGGACCACCGATGATACCACCCATAATCAGACCAAATGTTGCCGCAGCCATTGATAGTTCTAATGTGTTCAAACCATAGTCGGTAGCAAAAGTTTGTGACCAAGCCGCACCAGTACCGTGACCGCCTGAAAGAGTGATTGAACCAACAATAAGACCAAGTAATGGATCTAGACCTAACGCTTTACTCATTCCTACGCCAACAGCATCTTGAAGAATAATAAATATTGTTGCGACCCCTAAAAATAGGAATACACGAGAGCCGCCTTTCATCAATAATTTATAGCTAGCGGCAAGACCAACGGTTGCAAAGAACATTTGCATTAAGGTGTCTTGCATACTTAATTTGAAATTAATGTCAAAACCTTGAAAATGGAAAAAGGTAATAATAAAGGCAATGACAAGTCCGCCGACAATCGGCTCTGGTATATTATATTTTCTTAAAATCTTAACTTTAGTATTAATAAAGTAGCCAAGAAAAAGCACGATGATTGCGATGAGCAATGATTCGAGCTCATTAACATGAATAGTTGTTGTCATTTAAAATCTTCTTTTTTACTTCTTTGGTGCTAATTTTAACTCCAAAAAGATATTCTTACCATATTGCTATGTTTTGGTTACTGTGCTAGTGGTTGTCTGTTTTTAGTGCTTAGCTATTTATATATTATTAAGTAGTCGTTTTTTTACATGACTAACTGTTAGGTTTATGTTTTTTATTGTTAAATCTAAGTATCGATTATGTTCTGTTATTTATTGGTGTCATAAATCTTTTCGAGTCGATGTTTTTTTGCTGCTTTTGAATGGTTAGTTTTTCAGAATCAAAGTGTTATATTTTATAAGTATGACAATTTAAGTATAGAGTACGGCATTCTTTTTATTTAACGGCTGTAATATAAAGGTTAAATTGAAAATTTAGTTGTTGATAGTGTAATTTAAAAAAAAGCATTAATTCTCATAATTTGAGAAATGTAGGTAGTTAGTTTCAGTGCTATTATTTAGTCTTGAAAAAAAAGATAAAAACTAGAAAAAAAATTATGAAACATTGTTCAAAACAGTAAATAGAGGCTTTTTTTGTCATTGTTCAGTGATCAAACCTAAGTGATTTCTTTGTTGTTGATAGATATTTTTTTATTTATTGGAAGGGATTTAGATAAATACTCAAAAAGATAACTTATTGCTTATAACACCTTATCTCATAGTGTGAGAATGATATGACGATACTTTATTCTTGGCATAATCATGCTTAGACAGGAAGAAAACGGAGAAGTATTAGTGGGGGAGAAAGCAGAATATTAATGGTAACGACAATAAATCATCGTTACCATCATGTTGAAATGAAGAGAGATTGTTTCCATAAAAATACGTTTAGATTAGCTTTTATAAAAAAGTTACTCAGTTTGGTGTTTTTTTAACTTTAAATCTTTTTTTAATTGTTGAATGTACGCAATACGATCGGGATCGGCTGGACGAGTATCATTTTTACGCTCTTGTTGTGCTTGAGCTTCACTTGGGAGTACGCATCGTCCACGAATACGCTGATGATATTGTTTCGTTTCTTGTTCTGCACGTAATGTGGCATGTTCTTGCTCTTTTGCCATCGCTTCACGTGCTTTACTTTGATCAGTAGCATCAACCACAATATAAGAATTGCGTTTTTGCATTCTATTTGGCTGCTGACCAAATTGTTCCCGTTGTTTAATAAAGTTATCTAAGTGATCACTAAAACTCATTGTGACGTCCTGCTAAGTAATCAAAAAAGAATCCATTTATTATTAACAATAAAATGGCGTATATGTTTAATAATAAGCTACAACGTTGAATAAGAGAACCTCTTATATAACGTTCTCTGATATTTGTTGTTTTTGAGGTAGGTATTGGTGATTAAAGTGATCGCGAGTAAGAGGTTTATTGAAATAAAATCCTTGAAATTCTTCGACCCCAAAGGCTTCAAGGGCAATGACTTGTTCAATATTTTCAACACCCTCAGCAACGACAGTTAAACCAAGATTGTGAGCAAGTTTTACTATAGCTTCAATAATAGTAATACTGTCTTTGTCATGGGGTAATGCTTTAACGAATTCTCGGTCTATTTTGAGAATGTTGATAGGAAAACGGCTGAGATAAGCGAGTGAAGAATAGCCTGTACCAAAATCATCTATCGCAATTTTAACCCCAAGCGTTTTAAGTGCGATTAATTTTTGATAAGCTAATTCAATATCTGTCATTAACACACTCTCTGTGATCTCCAGTTCTAGATATGTAGGATCACAACCGGCTTTTTTGATGGCTTGCTTTATAATTTCTGTTAGGTTCGATTCAAGTAATTGTTGTGCTGAAATATTGATAGCCATACTAATATTAAGCCCTTGCTGTTGCCATTGTTTAAGTTGATAACAGGCTTTTTCAATGAGGAATATACCCGCTTCAAGAATTAACCCTGATGATTCAAGTAATGGAATAATATCAACAGGAGCTTGATAGTGACCGTGCTTATCACGCCATCGCAGCAATGCTTCTGCGCCAGTTATTATATGTGAGATAGCTAATACTTTAGGTTGATAATAAAACTCATAGCGATCAGTATTTATAGATTTTCGTAATTCTGATTCTAATTCCAATTTATGTTCTGCTTCAGTTTCCATGACAGGACTAAAATAACAATATTGATTTTTAGACTTATTTTTAGAATAGCCCAATGCAATATTTGTATTTCTTATTATTTTCTCAGGCGTTATTTGACTGTTTATTTGAAGTGAAATGCCAATGCTAGCTGAAATTGAAATGAGTTTATCATCATAACGAATAGGTGCATGAATATTATTGAGTAATTTTATTGCAAGGTGATTAATATTTTGTTGCTGTTGGAATGATTGGATAAGAATGCCAAATTTATTATTATTCAAACGTGATAGAAGAGTTTTTTCTCTTAGATTTGATCGAATACGTTTTGATATAATAATAAGAATATTTTCTATTTTTTCATTATCTAGAGAATCATGTAATTGTTTGAATAAATCAACCTCAATGATTAAGACTGATATTTTAGAGTGATTTTTTTTTGACGTTAATAATGATTTTTTAAGTTCACTAATAAACATATTTCTATTAGGGAGCGTAGTTAACTGATCATAATGTGCAAGATGATGTAATTGATGTTCATAATTAATACGATCAGTAATATCTTTACTGATTGAAATATAGTTACTAATTCGACCATTTTCATCGCGAATAGGGGAGATGGTATTATCAAGATAATAAATGCTATCATCATGATTCTTTTGTAAAACAACACGCTGTATTGTTTGTCCTTGATTTAATTTCGATTGAATGCTGTCTATTTTTTCTTGGTTATTAATATAACGCTTAAAGATTGTTTTACTATTTAATCCTATAATATTATTTGAACTATCACCTGTACTTTTTTCATATGAATTATTTACATATTCAATAAAGCCAAATTTATCAGTAATAATGACAGCATTTTCACTTTGTTCTACAGCTCTTGATAGCCCTTTGAGTTGTTGTTCTCGCTTAACCCATGATGTTATATCTATTATATGTAATATGATACTATCATCGTTAGTATTAATTTTTGTCGCGGTGATTTCTAGGTATTTAATCTGAGGGATATTGATCTTTAGCTGTATTTTTTTCTTAGTATTATAAGCTAGAGAATTGATGCTTTGTAATAATGCGACAATATCGCTTTTTGTGTCTATTGGATATATATGTGAAATTAAATTTTTGTGAATAACATCTTTGTTTAAATTTAAAATAGTTAGAGCGACTGAATTAATCGCTGTTATTTTTTGATGGTTGTTAATAATAATAATACCTGAGTCAGTATTTTTAATCAGAGAATGGTAACGAAGAGTGTTTTTATTTTTAATATAAGTAATACGCTTTATCTCTTTCTTTTGTCGATGTATATATCTAATGATAAATAGTATATAAACACAGACAATTATAATTGATATGAATATTGGTATATATTTGTAGGATAGTTGTTGAGTAAATCCAAATATATTATAATTATTTTCAATATTGATTTTTGAAATTAATATCCATGGTGATAAATTACCATTATTAAAATCCAGAGTTGCTTTTAATTGTTCCGGGATAAAAATTGGAGAGTAAGTGTAAAGAATTTTTTCTTTTATTATTTGTTGATTATTGTAATTTTGTATTTGTTGCCATAATGAAAAATACTTACTTTTAAAATTGTTATCAGTGTTAATCGAGGAAATGTCTTTTTGATTGATATTAATTAATGATTGACCTTGATTATCAATAAGCCAAGACTGTAGAAATAATGGGTCATTAGTTTGTGATGTTGTCATCATATCAGCGAGACTGTGTTGCTCTATTTTGATGACCCATTGGTGATTGTTTATCGTAATATGCTGATAATAAGCAATATTATTTATTGGTTTGGCTAACATCTTAATATAAGTTTTATTTGGTAGAAGTGAAAATGCGTGATCAATATCATTCAGTTCTGAAATCGAAGCTATAGGTTTATTTTTTATAATTGTTATTTTTGTATTAGTCGTAGCTTCAATTCTTAATCGATAACTATTTTTATAATCAATCAGACTAATGCTATTAAATTTTATGTTATTAGTTAGCATGGTTGTTGCTAATGTAATAAAAGTATCATTTTGGGATGGGGTCAGTAGTTGCTGCCATGATTGTTGTTTTAACGCGGTATTAAATTGATCAAAAAGAACAATAGTATGTTTAATGTGTTGTGAAATCTGTTGTTGTAATTGATGCTGTTGTTGGCGTTGATCGTTTTTTATTGTATTGATTGTATTGTCATTATTTTGTTGGCTGTGATAGGTAATACTTATTACGGCTAACATCAGTAATAAAAAGCTGAAGACTAAACTTGTTACCATTACTTTTCGCATAATATCCTTATTTACGCATATAAAGCCTGTAATTTATTATATGCCACTAAACACATAAAGTTAATGTTGTGGGAGTTTAAATATGACTGTAATGTGATGAAAGAGTTAATATTAAGAAAGAAAAAAGCCTTGAGGGGGAACTCAAGGCTAGAAAAGTATGATTTATAATTTAGTGTTAGTTCGTTTCTGAGGCAGTATTTCCACTGGCGGTTAAGTGTGGTTATTTATTAAGGAAGTATCCGTCCTCAATGGTGACACGTAAAACGACTTTCTCAAGGTTGTCAGCGGCACTGAAACGGTGTGCTTGGTGGTTTTCAAATATCACCATTTGACCTGCTTCTATGCGGTGGGCTTGAGCTGTTCCCTCAAAATATTCACGGTCAGTTTCATCACTGTATGGATGCACTTGCGTTAACGTGTCTTTATCTGCACATTCAATAGTTTCACTGCCTGCAAGGTAGTAATGAACATCAAAATAACGGCGGTGGCCGACAAATTGTTCATTCGCGTTTGAAGGGCCATGTTGAAGGCGGTAAGCCAGTGAGTCACCCACAGAATGGAAGACATTTGGCTGAATATTACCGATGTTCTCAATCGCTTCTACACAACGATTCCATTTACGACCATCGCGATAGAGGCTTTTGAATTGATCCAGTGATGCTAAAATAATCATTATTTATCTCCACCGATGCGTGTTGTGGTAAATGTTTGACTTGCTAAGTAGCGGCTATCACAATCGGCTTTATTAAAGGGTACTAAGCTCACTTGATAGCTGAAGTCATTAAAGTAAACACGGTATGAGTCAAGTACTTCTGAACCCCAAGAGTTAGAACCTAAGCCCATAACTTGATGATCAAGATTGACCGTAATGTAGCCACTTGGCTCAAGTTCATTAATGTGTTGTGCTTGATGGATATGTTGATTGGTGTAATGCCATGCGCTGAAATTAATTTCTTGCTCAGGTTTAACCAATAAACCCACACCATGACGGTTAGTTAAACTTGCCCAACGCACATGCTGGCGGTTGCCATTATTTTGTGGGAATGGGTAGTTCTCAAACATATTGCTAACGGTAGTGTTGTAGATATCGATGATGTTGCTTTGACGGCTATCTTGGTAACTTTCTTCAGGCCCACGGCCGTAGTATTCAACCTGATCAAATTGATTATTAATCCCTAAATCCAAACCAATAACCGGAATGACATGCGGGTAATCACCGTACTTATTGCCACTTAACGTCATGTTTACTTGACCTTGAGGACAAATTTCAAAACGGTATTGGCAACGCATACCAAAATCTAATACTGGCGGCGCAACAATACTGTTGGTGGTAACAATTACTTTACCTGCCATTTGCTCGACATTGATGCTACGGAAATGCTCTTGCATAATGTGTAGGTGAGCGGGGTGCCATAAACCTTCATACTCTTGCTTATGGTTATCAATCATCGGCTTGAAGAAACTCATTGCAGGTGATGATGCAATCAGTTCATTATTTTGGCGTAGCCATGATGTAAGCTTGCCATCAACTTTAGAGAAACGCAGTGCAAAGTCATAACCGCTAATTTCCCAATCAAGACGGTTTTCAATAACGGTTAGTGGTATCGCATTGTTATTTTCAAATTGTTCTTTATATGCAGTATTGGGTTTGGCTTGGTATTGGAATATGCCAAGTTCATGGTTAGCTTCGCTATATGCGGTGCGAGATTTTTTACGCATAGAGACATTCACAAACGTTTCACGCTGATCCATAACCGGTAGCACTAATTCAATATCACGTGATTCACCTGCCGCCAAATCTGTCACGGTAATTTGATTAAAGGTTAGAGTGTCACCTTCAGCACGTACTGCGATATCAAATATCACGTCATCTAGAGTAGAGAACCAATATTTGTTAGTAACTGTAATGATGCCTTTCGCGTGATCTTTAACGGCAATTTTTACCGGACAAATAACTTGTTTGTATTCACGTAATCCCGGGCCAGGTGTTTGATCTGGGTAGACTAAGCCATCCATGCAGAAGTTGTAGTTATTTGGATAGTCGCTGTAATCACCGCCATATTTGTACACATCACGGCCGTTTTCATCCTGCTCGTAAATACCGTGATCACACCATTCCCATACAAAGTGACCTTGAATATGGTCATGTTTGTAGAACACGTTTTGGTATTCAGTCAGTCCACCAGGACCATTACCCATTGCGTGGGCATATTCACAAATAATCCGTGGCTTAACATGTGGAAACTCACCAAACTCATTCATCATTTGAGCGCGAGAGTACATCGTACTAATAATATCAACCACTTCAGCATCACGATCTTCTTCGTAATGGACTAGACGGGTATTATCAATCGCTTTAGTTGCTTGGTACATTGAACGAATATTACAGCCGTAGCCAGATTCGTTACCCAGTGACCACATAATGATAGAAGGGTGGTTCTTTTGCGCATGAATATGACGTTCAATGCGTTCAACAAATACTTGTTCCCATGCAGGATCATCAGTGATCATGCTCAGGTTACCAACGTTAGCAAAACCGTGCGTTTCAACATCAGTTTCAGCTATTACAAATAAGCCGTATTGATCGCATAGTTCGTAAAAACGTGGATCGTTAGGGTAGTGCGCAGTACGTACTGCGTTAATATTATGCTGTTTCATAAGCACGATATCTTTTTCCACGCGATCCATACCGACAGCGAGGCTATTTAGGTGATCGTTATCGTGGCGATTAACCCCGTGTAACATTACGTATTGACCATTAATCTCAAACAGGCCATTGCGCACTTTAATATCACGGAAGCCAACCCGTTGCGGGATCACTTCCACCACAATGCCATCCGCATCCCTTAGGGTTAAGAATAAGTGGTATAAATGTGGATTTTCAGCTGTCCAATGAACGGGTGAATCTATTTTGATTGCAAAATTGGTATGCGTTGTACTAGCAATGGTTAGACTGAAAACGTTTCCACTAGCAACCTGATGTTGACCCTCATAAAGGGCATAATCAATGCTATAATCACTCACAACGTGACCACTGAGATTTTCCAAATCAACGTTACAGTTTAATGTTGCGCCTTGATAATCTTCGTCAAAATCAGTACGTACAGTGAAATCACGCACGTGAATGGGCTCTTTACCGACTAAGTAAACATCACGGAAAATACCCGCCATCCACCACATATCTTGATCTTCAATATAGGTTGAATCGGCCCATTGCATAACGCGCACAGACAGTAAGTTTTTACCGCTGTTAACGAAAGCTGAAATATCAAATTCTGCTGTTAAACGGCTGCCTTTACTAAAACCAACATATTGACCGTTAACGTAAACTTCAAAGTAGGTTTCAACACCATCAAACTTAATAATGGTTTGTTTTTCATTCCAATTATCACCTAAGAAGAAGGTGCGCTGATATGCGCCAGTTGGGTTGTTTGAGGGTACAAAAGGTACGTCAATCGGGAATGGGAAGCCTTCATCAGTGTATTGTAAGTTACCGTGACCTTCCATTTGCCACATGTTTGGCACTTGAATACTAGTCCAGTCACTCATTTCTTGGTTGTAGAATTCTTCAGGAACAAGCAGTGGATGAGTGAAGAAGTTAAAGGTCCACTGACCACTTAGCAACATGAAATGCTGACTTAAATCACGCTGAAAGCGTTGCGCTTTGTTTAATGCGTTGTAAGAGAAAAAGTATGCACGAGGTGCCAGTCTATTTTCGCTAAGTAAGTTAATGTTTTCCCAGTTATTCACGATGCCTCCAAGACATGTCTTAATTATCTGGGGTTATTATTAAGTAAAGTTTTACTAAAAAAAATAGGTAAAACTTTGTTGTATTAACTTGGTCACATTCTGTTTTGAGCTTTGTGATGTCGACAACAAAAAAACAATCATTGGCGTTTATTTGAGTGATCTTGCGCTTGTTTTAAACTTGTTGAGTAATTAAAAAGCAAAAAACGACAAATCAATTGTCGTTTTTAATTTATTATTAGCTGCTTATACTATTTTTTAGTTGTGTCTCGTAAAATTAATTGGCTAGGAACAAATACCCGTAATGGGATTGTTCGACCATCGCGGCTGCGTTCTAATAATAAATTAACCCCTTGAGAACCCATCAGCTCAGAGTGGATTCTAAAGGTTGATAGTGGTGGGTAAGTAAACTTTGCGGTTGGAATGTCGTTGACACTGATTAAACTAATATCATCAGGGATATTAAGCCCACTTTCATGTATGGCACGTAATACGCCAATAGCAATCGAGTCAGATGCGACAAATAAAGCACTTGGGTGATTGTTAGCCAGCATCTTTTTAGCTAATGAATACCCAGATTGACTACTAAAATCACCACGGTAGATATCTTTATCTGAAACAACACCTTTGAATTTGCCATATTCAGTAAAAATCAATTCACGAATATCATATTTATCAGGGTTATCTTGACCACCAATAAATCCAATTCGTTCATAGCCTTGTTGAGTAAAGTGGTTGATGACTTCTTTGCTTATTCGCTCTAAATCAATATCAATGCAATCAATATCAAGTTGGTGATCAGTGTAATCAATATAAACTGTATTACTCGAAAGGGCACGTGCTGCGGCAAGGTTGTCTGCGCTTACTTGTCCTATCAGCAATATCCCATCTACGGCTTTAGGCGCTGCGGCAATATTGCATTCATAAATATTGGTCAGTTTAATGCCGAGTTTCTCGCATTGGGTGTCAATGCCATGTCGGATTGCGAGGTAATAAGGGTCATCAACTTCAATATCTTGTTTGTAATTATACAAAGCTAGAAAATGTAGGGTTTGTTTTTTAGCGGTTTTTCGAGATTGGCTGGTGGTGTATTCAAGCTGCTCTGCAATTTCAAAAATTTTGCGCTTAGTCTCATCTTTTACGCTAAGGGTTGGATCATCGTTTAACACTCGAGAGACTGTCGCTAACGAGACACCTGCTTTGGTTGCTATTTGTTTTAATGTTGCCATTTGTCCTCCGGCAATCCCTGCAACCTGAATCATGTTTGCTGTGTGTTTAAGGGACATGTAGTTATATTTTATAGAATTATACTATTTATTTTCAGTAAAAAACGCGAATAATTTAGTGTCGGCCAGTGAATATATTATTAATAGAGATTGGACGTTATTTGTAAAGTAGTTAAAAGTATTGATTCATATAGCGTATATAAGCAATAACGATGATCTTATCTTGTGATGATTAGCACGAATTACATTTTTAATGGAAACGTTTACACGATGTGTCTTTGATCACGGAAGTTACCCTGAAATCACTTTAGACTTTTTAACATTATAGAATCACAAGAGTTGAATCACTATGTCTGAATGTTTTGATCCGATTGACCACCCTCATCGTCGTTATAATCCGTTAACAGGGCAGTGGGTGCTAGTTTCACCACACCGCGCTAAACGTCCGTGGCAAGGTGCGGATGAACAGCCACAACCGGAATCGAATGTTGCTTATGACGGTTCTTGTTTTCTATGTCCAACCAATACCCGTGTATCTGGCGATAAAAATCCTGATTACACCGGTACTTATGTTTTTAGTAATGATCACGCTGCATTAACTGCCGATACGCCAAGTGCGCCTGAAAACAGTAACCCTTTATTTCGTTGCCAAAGCGCCCGTGGTTTAAGCCGTGTTATTTGTTTCTCACCTAACCACAGTAAAACCCTGCCGCAGTTATCTGTTGGCGCAATTCGTAACGTGGTTGATACGTGGAATGAGCAAATTGAAGAGTTAGGTAAAGATTACGTTTGGGTACAAGCGTTTGAAAATAAAGGTTCAGTAATGGGGTGCTCACAACCACATCCCCATGGTCAAATTTGGGCGAATAGCTTTTTGCCTAATGAAATTAGCCGTAAAGATACTTTGTTACGTGAATATTATGCACAACATGGCACTAACTTATTAGTTGATTACGTTAATAGTGAGCTAGAAGACGGTTCTCGTACTGTGGTTGACACTGAACATTGGTTAGCCGTGGTGCCTTATTGGGCGGCATGGCCATTTGAAACCATGTTATTACCCAAAACACACATTCGTCGTATGGATGAGTTAACTCAAGCCCAGCGTGATGATTTAGCGCTAGCGATTAAAAAATTAACCAGCCGTTACGATAATCTCTTTAAATGTTCATTCCCTTATTCAATGGGGTGGCATTACGCTCCTTTCTTTGAATCTGATGCCAATTTTAGTGATACCTCAACCGATCATTGGCAGCTTCATGCCTTGTTTTATCCGCCATTATTGCGCTCTGCAATAGTGAAAAAATTCATGGTGGGTTATGAAATGCTAGCGGAAAGTCAACGTGATTTAACCGCAGAACAAGCGGCTGAAAAGTTATGTGCTGTGAGTGATGTGCACTATTTAGATTAAGTGCTGAATGGCACGAATAAAAATATGTTTCTTGATCATCTTTGGTAATAGTAGGTAAAAATAATGACAACAAATCGTACTCAACACCTTATTGATAATGTATTAGCTGTTTTTTCATCAGTATTAGGCTATGTCGCCAGCCATATTATTCAAGCACCTGGGCGTGTAAACCTTATTGGTGAGCATACAGATTATAATGATGGCTTTGTGCTTCCTTGTGCGATTGATTACCAAGCAATCGTCGCTGCTGCACGCCGTGACGATAATATCGTGCGCGTGGTGGCGGTTGATTACAATAATGAAATAAGCGAGTTTGATATTACTCAGCCGCTTGAGTTTGATCAGCAATGCATGTGGGTAAACTATGTTCGTGGTGTGATTAAATATTTACTTGAGCGAGGCTATGTTCTTGGTGGCGCTGATATTGTTATTAGTGGCAATGTTCCACAAGGTGCAGGTTTAAGTTCATCAGCAGCGCTTGAAGTCGTCATTGGTCAAACATTTAAAGCATTATTTGATCTTACTATTAGTCAGCAAGAAATTGCACTGAATGGTCAACAAGCAGAAAACCAGTTTGTTGGTTGTAACTGCGGCATTATGGATCAATTAATTTCAGCGGAAGGTGAGCAAAACCACGCACTATTAATTGATTGTCGCTCATTAGAGACAACGGCTGTTGCTATGCCTGAAGATATGGCGGTGGTGATCATTAACTCTAATAAGAAACGTGGTTTAGTCGATAGTGAATACAACACGCGTCGTGCACAGTGTGAACAAGCCGCTGCTTTCTTTGGTGTACCAGCCTTACGTGATGTGACATTAGCGACGTTTATCGCGCATGAAACAGAGCTTGATCCTATGGTTGCTAAACGTGCACGTCATGTGATCACTGAAAATATGCGAACTGAACAAGCTGCAATCGCGTTAAGTAATGGCAATATGACGTTATTGGCCGAGTTGATGGCTGAGTCACATGCATCAATGCGCGATGATTTTGACATTACAGTGTCTGAGATCGATACGCTGGTTGATATGGTGAAAGGCGTTATTGGTGATCAAGGTGGTGTGCGAATGACCGGCGGTGGTTTTGGGGGATGTATTGTGGCATTGGTACCACCAACATTTGTTGATGCTATTACCGCTGAAGTGAATGCGAAATATCAGGTAGCAACAGGCTTACAAGCCACTATTTATGTCTGTAAAGCAATGACGGGCGCTGGTGTTATCAGTGAACAGAACTTAGTAATAGCATAATTTAAGGCGACTGAATATGTTAACTCACTTACCTCAACATGCGATTGCGTTACACCAATCTATGACTGTGGATATGGCTGTCGATGGTTTACCCGCTAAATTGATTACGCTTGTTAATCAACAGGGTATGTCGGTTACGCTAATGGATATTGGTGCCACATGGCTTAGCTGTTGTGTGCCTGTAACCGTGGATCACCAAACTCAATACCGAGAAGTGTTGCTAGGAGTAAGTACCCTGAACGATTTTTATCAGCAGCAAGCCTATTTAGGCGCAACCGTTGGGCGTTATGCTAATCGTATTGCCGCAGGTAAATTTAGCTTAGACGGTGAAGACTACCAACTATCAATCAATCAAAAGGGTAATTGTTTGCATGGTGGCGAAAGTGGTTTTAATCATCGTCGTTGGCAAATGCAGCAAGTGAATGCGACTGAAGCGCAATTTAGTTTATTATCTGCTGATGGTGATATGGGCTTTCCGGGGAATTTGCAGGTAATCGTTACTTATACTCTGACTGAAAATAACGAGTTAGCTATTCGATACAGTGCAGAAACAGATAAGCCAACTGTGGTTAATCTTACAAATCATGGTTATTTTAATCTGCTAGGGGCTGATAGCGACAAAGATTGTTTATTACATCAGTTAATGATCAACGCTGATCATTATTTACCGACCGATTCGAGCGGGATCCCGCTGGGTGAATTTAAGACGGTTGAGGCAACAAGTTTTGATTTTCGCGAGCCAAAATTGATAAATCAAGATTGGTTAGCGGATAGTGATCAACAACAAGCGCAAGGGTATGATCATTCGTTTGTATTACGATCTGATGTACGTCGAGCCACCACTGCTTGTGCAACGATAGTCGCGGCTGACAATTCATTAACGATGGATGTGTTAACCACTAAACCGGCAATGCAATTGTACACCGGAAATTTCTTGGCAGGGTGCCCTAATCGTATCGGTGGCGAGTATGCAAATTATAGTGGTTTTGCTTTAGAAACTCAGTTTTTGCCAGATTCACCGAATCACCCGGAATGGCCGGATAATGATTCGATATTACGCCCTAGTGAGAATTATTATCATTTGACATGTTATCGATTCCGATAGCGCTTAATAATGACAGAAACCCACAACCTTAACGTTGTGGGTTTTTTATTGGTACTTAGTTATTATAAAAAGCATTCAGTTGCTGAATAATTTCATCTTTACCGTCAACGTTGTGTAATTTCTTTACGCTCTCATCAGGTATTTCAAAGATATGTTTAATTGCTTCAGCACTGGCATTAGAAATACCATTAGTACGGTATTCTAAGCGTTGGTGAATTAACTTATCTGACGTTGTTACATAAATCATATCGATATTATCAACAGACTGGCGAATATAATCACGATGCTTTTTTTTGTATGCCCCTTGGGTGATCACGAGACGCGGATAGAGGCGACGGTAGTCATTAATTTTATCAACAATGCGGCAGAAAAATTGGTCACGCATTGCTTCAGTAAAAGGCTGTTTCGCGGCAATAATCTGACGCATTTCATTAGTAAGATCATCATCAGCATGATAAACAAACCAGTCATGATGTGCCCCAATGACGTCACCGACAAATGACTTTCCAGCACCCGATAAACCAAACAAAAACAGCACTGATGGGGCAGACGTTAGTTGAAGGCGATGGCTCATTAAATGCTCTCTGTAAATGACGATTAGGTTATGGCAACTGCATTTAACATACAATTACTCGTTAGGGGCGTTAATGTGCCAAATTATTGCAGTAGTTAAAAGTTTAAAATTATAAAAAATACGGTTAAAGAATAAAAAATAGACATTAGGTGCGGTTTACATTCATAAATGACCACTGACGATACGTTTCATGGTAAAACAAGAGTCGAAAAATCAGATAGAGATAGGAAAATAATGCAAACCATACTGATGATAATTAATGATGCTCCTTATGGCTCTGAGCGTCCATTTAACGCACTACGTTTAGCCATAAAACTGAATGAACAAGAAGCTGAACCTGTTGCTGTGAAAATCTTTTTAATGTCTGATGCGGTAACGTGCGCACTTGCAAAACAAGCCCCAACAGAAGGCTATGATATTCAACAAATGGTTGAGATTGTTTTAGCGCAAGGTGGTGAAGTTAAGCTGTGTAAAACTTGTTGTGCTGCACGTGGATTAACTGCGTTGCCTTTAATTGAAGATGTTGTAATTGCAACATTGGATGATTTAGCAGAATGGACGCTTGCCGCCGATAAAGTGTTTACGTTCTAAAGTAGTAGTATTAAATATTAACCACACAAGTGACACTGTCACTTGTGTGGTTGTATGACCGAGATATAGAAATAAAACCAGAGAGTAAACTACTGAGGAGTCATTACTGATAAACGTTTAACCAAGGTTGGCACAAACATATGCGTGATACTTGAATCAGGTTGAGTGGTATCGAGTATTGGTTGTTTAGCTGCCGTTGCTAATTGAAAAGCCAATTGTGTCGCTTGTTCTGCCATGATCTGAATGGGGTAACGCACCGTCGTCAGCTTAGGATGCAGATACTTCGCAATTAATCCATCATCAAACCCAATTAAAGACATTTGATTTGGCACCGTTAAACCATTACCTTCAAGTACCGATAAACATCCCGCTGCCATATAATCGTTATAAGCTGCAATCGCTGTTATTGGTTGATTTTTAGCGAGTAGGTTAGTCATTGCAACTTCACCACCATCTTCATCTGGTGTGCCATATTCAATATAGCTTTGTGGTGCAGTTAGCTGATGTGCTTGTAACGCGTCTAGATAACCTTGCTTACGCTGAGTGGTATCTTCAATATCATGATTAGAACAAATATAGCCAATATGCTGGTGGCCATGCTTAATTAATAGCTCTGTCGCTAGATATGATCCTCGATGGTTATCAAGCGCAATACAACGATCAGCGATCTCAGGAATAAGGCGGTTAATGAGTACCATCCCCGGTACTTCTTGTGCATAAGCGATTAATTCATCATTAGATAAACTCTTACTGTGAATAATTAACGTATCACAGCGGCTATTGATCAATAGTTCAATAACATCACGCTCACTGTCAGCATTATGGTAGCCATTACCGATCAATAAATGCTTATTGTGTTGGCGAGCGATATTGTCGATCGATTTGATCATCGCGCCAAAGAAAGGATCAGAAACATCACCCACTAACACCCCAATAGTATTGGTTGATTGGCTGACTAATGCTCGAGCATTGGCATTGGGACGGTAGCCTAGTGTTTTCATTGCTTGTGTTACTGCGGTAATCGCTGCTTTACTTGCTTTGGGGGATTTATTGATCACCCTTGATACGGTTGCGACAGATACTTCTGCGAGTTTCGCCACATCTTTGATTGTTGCCATGATCACCTCTTTACTGTTAAAGCTATTAAACTACGGTTGTGTAAATAACGCAATTTAACTGTGTGATATAGCTAACTAATTCGAAATGATACTCTTTGTAAATCAATATTTAATTGGTAATGTAAACGTTAACATATTGTATGTGTATATCACTATTAACAATGAACTTAATTGAGTATTAAGTACGAAGGAGATTCCATGGACACTATTTCATACGCAGATTTCGCTAAATTAGATATTCGTGTGGGTAAAATCGTTGATGTTGTTCGCCATGACAATGCTGATAAGCTTTATATTGTTCAAATTGAAGTGGGTGAAACTAAGCTTCAAACCGTCACTAGTTTAGTGCCTTACTACACCGAAGAGCAATTATTGGGTAAGCAAGTGGTAGTGCTATGCAATTTAGCCAAAGCCAAGATGCGCGGTGAAACATCAGAGTGCATGTTGTTATGTGCTGAAACGGATGATGAATCTGAAAGTGTACTGTTAACCCCTGAACGTTTAATAGCAACGGGCGTAAATATTGTTTAATTGGTTTTTGTACTATTAAAAGCAGGGTAGTGGCGAGGGTGGCTTGTATTATTTACGTGGCTATAAATCACTTATTCGTCACTATAATTATCTGCCGCGACATGTAAGCTAACCCCCGTCATTCCCTACAAAAAGAATAAGAATAATGGACTGCCATAACATTGCGCATCAATCATAAGAATAATGGACAGCCATAATATTGCGTATCAATTATAAGTAACTACACTTAAGCTTCAAGTTGCTTATGGTAAAACGAATGACAATTTCAAGACGCAAATTGATAGAACCTCAAAAGAATAAAGGACAGCCATAATCTTGCACATCAACCATGAGCTACTACACTTAAGCTTCAAGTTGCTTATGGTGGAACGAATGACAATCTCAAGACGAAAATTGATAGAGCCTCAAATTACGCCTTTTTATCATGTAATTAATCGCTGTGTACGTCGTGCCTATTTGTGTGGCGATGATCCGTATAATGGAAAAAACTATCAACATCGTCGTGGTTGGATAGTAAATAGAATCAAACAATTAGCTTCTGTATTTTGTATTGATGTTTGTGCTTATGCCGTGATGAGTAACCATTATCATTTAGTGCTAAAAATAGATATAGAGCAGCAACAAAAGTTAACCCCAGAAGAAGTAATATCACGTTGGTTACAGTTATTTAGCGGCCATCCTATCGCGGTCGATTTTTTAAAAGAGGGTCAAATAGCCGCAGATAAACAACAAGCGCTATCAACATTAGTGGCTGAATGGCAGCAACGATTAGGCAGTATTAGCTGGTTTATGCGCTGTCTTAATGAAGAAATAGCACGAAAATCTAATAAAGAAGATCAATGTAAAGGGGCGTTTTGGGAAGGACGATTTAAGTCTCAGGCACTACTGGACGAGCAAGCGTTATTATCGTGCATGATGTACGTTGATTTAAATCCTATTAGAGCAGGCATTACACCGTCACTAGAACAGTCAGATTTTACCTCTATTCAGCAACGTATTCGTGAACATCATCAAACGAAAACATCGACACAACTATCATCATCAAGCACCTCTCGTTTTCAATTATTACCCTTTGTTGGCGCAGAACATCAAGCTAAAAAAGCAGGTCTAAACTTTGCTTTTGCCGATTACCTTGAGCTGATTGATTGGACTGGTCGGTGTATTCGAAATGATAAAAAAGGTTTTATTGCACCTAATCAGCCCAAGATTTTACAACAAATGGGAATAACAGCAGATGCTTGGCTTGAGCACAGTGAACAATTTATGGAACATTATGCCAATGTAAGTGGGAAATGGTCCCGAATGTGTGCATTCAAACAACATGTAGGTGGGCATTGGTGCAAAGGAAAGTTAGCGAGTCATCAGTTACATCCTAGTTAGACATGGTTTCTTAGAATTAGATAAAATACCGCAATAACTGTCAATATTGTGGATTTTGTCGATCCTGAAATATAGAAATAGAATCGATTTAACGAAGAATTCAAATAATAAGTTGTAAATTTTAGATTTGAGAGTTTATTGCTGGTGGAATGGTTTATTTTTTAAAGGCGTTATTTAAGAACTAAAATATATGGCTGTCCAAGATTAGTCCATAAATATATGGCTGTCTAAGATTAAGTTATTTAAAAACTAAAATATATGGCTGTCCCAAATTATCATGTAAATATATGGCTGTCCAAGATTAAGTAAGAGGTAGGATAATGAACATAAAAGAGTTTTCTAGTTTAGTGGGCTTGTCGTCTCATACTCTTAGGTATTATGAAAAAATAGGGTTACTAAAAAATATCCCGAGAAATAGCAGTGGTCATCGAGTATATGCATCTAAAGATGTAACGTGGATTGGTTTTGTAAAGCGTTTAAAAGAAACAGCGATGCCGCTTGATGATATTTTGGTATATACAAAACTCAGAGAACTTGGTGCTGAGTCGTTACTTCAGCGTCAAATTTTATTAGAGTAACATCAGAAAAACTTGAGATATCATATAAAACAGCAACAAAATCATATGGCTGCTTTGGAAGAAAAAATTAATCTTTATAAAAGTGGAAAAGTCGGTTGACTTAGAGTTGACTCTAACTTGTATGGTGTTCCTATATTAATTGAATAGGAATATCACAATGAATAAATCACGTTTTGAAAATGGTGTAGAGTTACTTAATAGTATTGATGGCGAAGCTGGGCGTAAGGTTATTGAAAGCTTACAAGATATTTGTCCTGATTTAGCTAAATATACAATTGAATACCCCTTTGGTGACATTTACGCTCGTTCAGGCTTGGATTTAAAGTCTAGAGAGATCGCAACCGTTGCTGCATTAACTGCGCTAGGAAATTGCGTCCCTCAGTTGAAAGTACACTTAAATGCAGCACTCAATGTGGGGTGTTGTGAGAACGAAATAAAAGAAGTGATACTTCAAATGTCAATTTATGCGGGTTTTCCTGCGGCTCTAAATGCTATGTTTGCTTTCAAAGAAGTACTTTTTGATAGAGCTGCATGATAAAAAAAATCAGTGAAAACATTAACGTTGTAATACTTGGTGAGTAGATTTCCTATCCCGTTCGTAACCTCATTGTCGGGAGTGAGAGGGTGAAGATTTGGCATTGATCACAAATTAATACATTAGTGATTAAAATCCAATTTGGTGAACTAATATTAGGGATATTAAGCCGTGATGATATTTATTCGGCGCTAGTGTTACAAAATATTAGCTGTACTAAAGAGGGGGTAACAATATGCCACATTGTATCGTTGAATATGCTAAGGATTTAGAAACAGACATTGATTTAACTGAATTAATGACCACCACGCATTTTTCTATTTTTAGTTCAGGTATTTTTGAAGAAGAAGACATAAAAACCCGCCTTATTCCTTATGAAGTTTATCGAACGGGAACAACAGCAAAGCCATTTGTGCATATTACGTTACGTATTTTACCTGGTCGTTCTGATCAACAGAAAGATACGTTATCAGAGCTAATCTTGCATAATGTCGCTTCGATGTTTCATTCGGATATTGCTCTTAGTGTAGAGATTGAAGATATTAATCAGCAATCTTATCGAAAATATGTAGTATAAATTTGCAAATTAATCCTTTTTTTCAATTTTATTTGCAATGAACACTGTTTTTATGTTGTTATAGAGATGTCTACTATAAATAGGAAAAGTCATGAATAAGAAACTTCTGGTTGTTGCTTTGGGTTCATTAGCGTTAGTGGCGTGTAGTGCACAAGATGTTAAAACGACTAGCGAGGCAAATATGCAAACGGGTTGTGACTATACTCACGCAATTCCTGGTGGCTGGCAGCAAGGTGAGATCACACCTGAAGTAACAGCTGCGGCACAAGCAGCTGTCAAAGAAATTACAGGTGACCACCAGCTAAAAAATGTTATTCATGTTACTCAACAAGTTGTTGCAGGTATGAATTACAACGTTACCTTTTCAATCGAAAATCATGACGTTTATACCGCTAAAGTCTTCCGTAGTTTAAAAAACACTTACATTGTTGACTCTGTGAATAAGAATGTTGGCGCAGTTTCAAATTGTGATGTGCCTAATCATTTATAGGTTGTGGTTATTATTTAACCGTATTCTTTAATGAAAAAACAGCTGCTGATATTGATAAATTCTCAATACCAGTGGCTGTTTTTTTATGTCTATTTCTAGCCCTCTAATACGGCCATGATAAGGCGATAATGAAAACAATAAACGTTCATACTTTTTATTTTAAATAACGAAGCTGATACCTATTACAATCGCCAGATTTGGCTATTTAAGGCGATGTGAAAAAACACTTATTAGTTCACTGTTTTTACTGGTAATTAATGGTTTATTGTTATTAATATAGGACTGTTTTTCGACTTAATTAGAGTGATTATTGATGCATGTTGCAAAAAAACAATTCGACGGTGACGTCTTTTCTCATCAAGATTTAAGTGAAGCAACGTTTGAACAATGTCAGTTTTATCGCTGTGATTTTTCACGAGCAAACTTAACTGATGCTTGTTTTATTGATTGTAGCTTTATTGAAGCAGGAGAGACTGACGGTTGCAGTTTTGCTTATACGAAATTAAAGGACGCCAGTTTCAAAGGTTGTAATTTAGCGATGGCAAATTTTCGTAACGCGCAATGCTTTGGTATTGAATTGCACCAATGTAACCTTAAAGGTGCTGATTTTCATTATGCGTCATTTGCTAATTACATTACGCATAATTCTTTCTTTTGCTCGGCATTTATTTCTGGATGTGATTTAAGTTACGCCAACTTAGAAAGTGTGATGCTTGAAAAATGTGAGTTATTTGAAAACCGTTGGCGTGGCGCTAACTTAATTGGCGTGTCATTTAAAGGTTCGGATTTAAGCCGTGGTGAATTTTCAACTGAGCAATGGCAACAAGCGATATTTAACGAAACTAACCTATGTCATGTTGATCTCGATAACGTTGATGTTCGTCGAGTTTCTTTGGAGGGGGTTAAAATTTGTGATTGGCAACAAGAGCAATTATTGGGAAATTTAGGAATAATTGTTTTATAGATAGTTATGCTAACGAATGATTGCCACAGGAATACAGCATATACCTGTGGCAGCGTTGATTTACCTGTTACCATTCACCAATATTAACTTGTGAAACCCATGGTTCAATAGGGGATAACGGCTCACCTTTTTGTAGTAATTCAATAGAAATACCATCAGGTGAACGGATAAATGCCATATGACCATCACGGGGTGGGCGATTAATCGTCACGCCACTGTCTTGTAAGTGTTGGCACAATTGGTAAATATCATCAACACGAAACGCAAGATGACCGAAATTACGACCACCGTTATAAGCTTCTGTATCCCAGTTATAAGTTAACTCTAATAATGGTGATTGTGTCTGAGTGGCGGCTTGTGCTTGAGCCGGAGCGGCTAAAAATACTAATGTAAAACGCCCACGTTCACTATCTTTTCTATTTGTTTCAACTAACCCTAATTTATTGCAGTAGAAGTCCAGTGAGGCATCTAAATCACTGACTCGTACCATTGTGTGTAAATATTCCATTGTTTATCTCCTGATCAAAAAAATCCCCGCGGTTTAGTGCTCTAGAATAAATCAAATAAGCACGAAAACGAACGGGGATTATTGTTAATAATGGTTGTTTTTAATCAGCAGCCGTTACTAATTGTTGTTTTTTATCTTGACGTATATGGTAAACACAACAGCCAACGAACCATACTGAGCTTACAGCGATACCCATAATGGTTGAACCTGTGATACCCATTGCAAGGTAGCCAAGGAAAGCACCAAAAGCAACGGTTAATGCGTAAGGTAACTGAGTCATTACGTGATCCATATGATGACTACCTGCGCCTGTTGCTGACAAAATACTGGTGCTTGAAATAGGTGAACTGTGATCACCAAATACTGAGCCTGCTAATACTGCTGATAGCATAGGCATTAATAAGTTCACGTCACTCGCAATTGCCATATCACCCGCTAACGGTAGCATGATACCAAATGTACCCCAGCTGGTGCCGGTCGCAAAAGACATCCCACATGATAGTAAGAAAACGAGCGCGGGTAATAGCTCAACAGGTAGACCATTTTTTGTTAATGATGCTAAGTATTGTCCTGTTTGCATGTCGCTAACAACTGTACCAATTGTCCATGCAAATAATAGAATGATAATCGCGGGCATCATTGCTTGAATACCTTGAGGTGCTGCTGTTAACCATGTTTTTAGTGGTAACTTTAAGCGTAGTGCTAATACAATAGAAACGGCAAGACTACATAAGGCAGCATAAACTAATGATGAACCAACATCAGTATGCTCTAGCGATCCAATCAGACTAAATGCTTGACCTTTAGCGGTTAATACATCAGCACCACTCATTATCATAAAGCCAACACTAGAAACCGTCAGCGTCAGAATAGGTAACACCATATCAATCATGGTGCCATTACCTTCACCTTCAGTAGTGATTTCTAAGCCTTTAGGGTGACCTTTAGATTCATCCCAAAGTTGACCTTTACGTGCGCGCTCTTCGTGCTTACGCATTGGACCAATATCAAGTTGGAATGTGATAACCACAAGTACCATTAACAACGTAAATACAGCATAAAGATTCATTGGAATCATTTGTACGAACAATGAAATTGGGCTGGTATCAGTAATATCATTAGAGACTAAAATGCCACCAAGGATTGCAATGATATAAGCACCCCATGATGAAATAGGCGTGATAACACATACAGGTGCGGCTGTTGAATCTAGCAGGTAAGCCAATTTGGCGCGTGAAATTTGAAAGCGATCTGTCACAGGACGACAGATTGGCCCAACAGATAAGCTATGGAAAAAGTCATCAATAAAGAAAGCAAATACCATCATACCCGTTAAGATATTAGCACTGCGACGATCTTTACAGCGGCGAACACCCCATTCAGCAAATGCTTTGGTTGCACCCGTTGCGGTCATTAAGCTGATCAAACCACCCAGTAATAACATAAATAATAGCATGTTAACGTTACTGGTATTAATTGCACCATCAGCCCAAACTAAGCCAAGAATTTGATGTAAAAGATATTGTAGTGCTGCGAGTGGGTTGTAATTATTTAGAAGGAATGATCCTGCTAGAATACCCACGCCTAAAGACAACAAGACGCGACGGGTAGTAATTGCAAGGATAACAGCCAGTAGTGCAGGGACTACTGATAATAGTGAATCAGAATATTGGATTAAATTCATGGATCTCTTAAACACCTATAATAAGGTGGAGATCTACCGAAAGGATAGAGAAACAGATTTCTTGAGAAATAATACTTCTTATCCCTATAGGGTAGCGCTCCATAGACAACATAACTATGGCAGTTCTGTACTTATTAAATACAGAACCAGCGATTATTGATGACTCAATAACTACTTCGGCGCTGACTCCTTTCTTCGGTTCTCATAGGGGATCTCCCTCCAACCGAATACTCTTAGGCAGCGCGCCTCTACTCAAAGGATTAGACTTTGACTATACATAGATATTTCTCACAAGCAATAAAAAAACATGCTTATATGTATAACAGGTGCAAATTTAAGCATGTTGATTAACTGATCATTGTTTCAATCGGTTAGTCGTTAATTGTTTCGTTATTGTTGCATATTATTCCGTTATTCGGGATTATTATCTATTGGGTGAGTGAGATTATGAATATTGTGATTTAGTACTGGAGGCTACTGCTACTGCTATTGATATTATCGAAAAGAATAATGCGTAGACTGGAATCATGAATCTAACCAACCATTGTTGTTCATAGTTGATACTCAATTTTATCATTATAGTTATTGGTTAAAATTGGGAGTTATTGACGTTGCTCTTTAAAGATAGAGTAAATATTTTTTACTATTAGATTGATTGATTTTGAGGTACTAGATTCTTATAAATAGGAATAGAAGGGGGGTGCTTCATGAATAGTCATATCTATACTTGCTCATCATTTTATTGGGTAATTTTTAATAAACAATTACTTAGTTATGTTTCTGTAATGGGATGTTTTGAAAATAAGTACGAATGATTATTTAGTGAGTGTGATTTGTCAGTATTTAAATAAATGATTAATAATATTATTTTATATAAGATACCTTTGTTTATATAATAACCAGTTATATAATGTATCTATTACTATAACGAGTTAACAAATATTCACTATTTAGTAGTATTTGTAACCATAATCTAATATTTTATATGGGTTTATAAAAAATAAGGATATTGACTATGAATTTCTTCTTTCGTTCAAAGAAGACCGTGAAAGCAACAACAGCATTGCAAGCAAAGGAAAGGCTTGTGAGTGAAATTACTCGTCATAGAACGTCACGTCATCTGCAATTGATGAAAGATGAGTTAACGCAATTGTTAACGCAATTTTCCCATATTAAAGAGAATAAAATTGACGTTGTTAAAAATACCAAATCACAATTAGTTTTAAAAATTAACGCTAAACTAAGTCATTAAATCATGATGAAGTGTATTATTTTTAGTTATTAAAAAGCCGACATAGTGTCGACTTTTTAATGCGTTAAATTGTTAATTAGAGTGATAATAAAAATTAACGTACCGCTTCAAAGGCCAGTGCTTTTTTCTCAAATACTCGAAACAGTAATGTGAGTATTCCATTGATCGTAAGGTAGAACGCCCCTGCAACAGCAAACACGGTTAAAGTGTCATAAGTTTGTGCATTAATACGTTGTGCGTAACCCATAATATCCATAATAGTAATTGTGCTTGCTAGTGATGTGCCTTTAAAGACTAAAATCACTTCATTTGAATAAGCAGGAACCGCACGACGAATCGCAAAGGGAAGTAATACACCCAATGTTGCTTTGGTATTCATGCCTAATGCACGGCAAGCATGCCATTGACCTTTAGGTATTGCATCAAATGCACCTTTAAATAACTGGGTACTATAAGCGGCGGTATTTAGCGCTAATGCAAGCATGGCACAAAACCATGGTTGGCTTAACCAATCCCATAAAAAACTCTGACGAATAATCTCAAATTGTCCTGGACCATAATAGACTAAAAATATTTGTACTAATAATGGCGTTCCCGTAAACAGAGTAATAACACCACGACTGATCCAATGAATAATAGGTGTACGTAATATTAAACTTGTCGTCATGAATAACGCTAAACTACAGCCTACGAATAAAGACGCAGCGGTTAATTCAAGACTGGTAATAAGACCTTGCACCATTAACCAAAAATTTTGTTCATTCATGCGGTTGCTCCTTGGCTTTTATGTTTTTGGACGCTAGAGCCATCTTGCTCGCTGAATTTCCTTTCGATTATTTTAATAATACGTTGAGTAATCAATGTAATAATTAAATACACGGCAGCAGCGGTGGCATACCAAGTAAAACTTTCATGTGTTGCCGCGGATGCTAATTGAGCTTGCTTTAATAAATCAGTTACACCAATTAATGAAACCAATGCGGTGTCTTTTAATAGTACTAACCATTGATTCGTTAAACCGGGTAATGCATGACGTACTGCTTGCGGTAAAATAATACTGAAAAAAGTACGTTGTTTACTGATGCCTAGTGCGGTTGCTGCTTCTTGCTGTCCTTTGGCTACGGCTTTTAATGCTCCCCGTATAGTTTGAGCGGCATAAGAAGCAAAAATAAGTGACAGCGCAATAACACCTGATAAAAAAGGGCTAATTTCAATAAATTCGCCAGTGATGTAAAAAATAATTTCGCCCGAACCAAAAAAAATGAAAAGCACTACTAATAGTTCAGGCAGACCACGGAGGATAGTCACGATAAATGTTGTTGGCCACGCGATAGCACGATAACGTGACATTTCGCCGCCTGCAAATAACATCGCTAAAACTAACCCTACCGCTAAACTGACAAAAGCAAGCTGGATTGTCATCCAGCTAGCTTCTAGCAGGGATTGTGAATATCCCGTTAATATCATAACTTACTTACCAAAATACTGTTCGAAGATTGCTTGGTACTGACCATTTGCTTTAATGGCCGCCAGCGCTTTATTTAATTGTTCTACTAATGCCGAGTTATTTTTATTTACAGCAATACCAAAACCATTACCAAAATATTTAGCATTAGTGACAGGCTTACCGACATAAGAGAGTTTGTCGCCGTTACCTTTCTTAAACCATTCAGCGACAACTGCAGTATCACCAAATATAGAATCAATACGGCCATTTTGCATATCGATAAATGCATCTTGATAACTGGTATAAGGCACCGCAGTTACTGCCGGCATTTGATCTGTAATATAACTCTGGTGCGTTGAGCCATTTTGTACGCCAACACGCTTACCGTTAAGGGCTGCTTGATTGGTAACGTGATCTTTCAATGATACAAACGCGGCGGCATTGTCATAATAGGTATTACTAAAAGTGACTTGTTGTTGACGTGCCGCGGTGATGTCCATTGCTGAAATTGCAGCATCATAACGTTTGAATTTAAGTGCCGGAATAAGGCTATCAAATGCTTGGTTATGGAACGTGCAGTTTGCTTTCATCTCTGAACACAAAGCTTTAGCTATATCAATATCAAAGCCTTGAATTTGATTGTTAGCATCCATGTATTCAAATGGCGCGTAAGTCGCTTCTGTAGCAAATTTAAGATCTTGTGCCATGACATGACCAGATGCTAAGCCAATTATTGCCGCTAATAACATTTTTTTCATCGCTATACTCCATGCGGGTGTGTTACGTAGTTATCTATCTACGTGATTTTAAAAAGATACCTATTAATGATTAAGGTATTGTGCAAATTGGGTTGTTTGTGGGGCAGTAAAAGCACCATGGCTACCATGTTCAACGACTCGACCGTTTTCCATGTATAAAATATGACTTGCAATTTTTTTTGCAAAATCAACCTCATGGGTAACGACAACTTGGGTTATTCCTGTATCACTAAGATCTTTGATGATCTTAACGATTTGACTGGTGATCTCTGGATCAAGTGCTGCGGTTGGTTCATCAAACAACAGCACATCTGGTTTCATCATTAATGCACGAGCAATCGCAACCCGTTGTTGTTGACCACCTGATAGTTGTAATGGCCATGCGTCTGCTTTATCGGCAAGATGCAATTGCGTCAGAATATCTAATGCTTGTTGTTTAGCAATGGCTTTATCTATGCCTAATACTTTTGTTGGTGCTTCAGTTAAATTTTCAATCACTGTTTTGTGTGGCCAAAGATTATATTGTTGAAATACCATTCCTACTTTTTTTCTTAACGCTAAGCCTTTCTGTTCTGAAATAGGTTTTGAAAAATTAAATAGATTATTGGCTATCGTTAATTCGCCATCGGTTGCGTTCTCTAACAGGTTTAATACCCGTAGAAGTGAGCTTTTTCCTGCGCCACTTGGACCTAATAAAACAAGGGTGTCGCCATTGTTACAAGTAAAGCTGACATCATGCAGTACTTGGTTTTGACCGTAAAATTTATTGATATTACTTACTTGAATACTCATGCTCTAATACTGCATTAATCGTCACTTAATTTATATACTACTCATCACGATATCTTATGCAAGTAAAATGTATAAAAAAATAAAATGTTGCGTATTTGTTTAATTTATAATGATTTAACAGGTTAAATTGCTTGGTTTGAGCTTTTATTTTTAACAATCATTAAACATTGAGATGTTATTGTGAACTGAATGCATAAAGAGAGCTGAAATTATACATTTGTTATTTTTATGAAATGATTATTTAGTCATTGCTACATGACTCGCTATGTAAGCAGATTAATGGTTGGTCGGTGATATTATTATGCTTTTATTGCCGTGATTCTATTGAATATAAATAGACGTTGGAAAGAGGAAAAACACACTTAATGCAGTAATAGTGAATGAGGAAATAGAATCAATTACAAAGATTGTAAAAAAGGGAGGGGACGTTAGGTGGTGAAGATCAAGATAATATGGGTAAAAAAAAGCAGCCATAACGGCTACTTTTTATAACGAACAGGTAAAGTTAAGCGGTTGCCATTACAGGTTGCTGGTGGCGAGCCTGAGTAACCAAAATGAAACCGATAATTGCAATAAAGCCAGTGATAAACATAGCAATGGTTACCGTTAATAAACCATACCCAGCAAAGGCTGATACTAAGCCACTTGCAGCAAAACAGACCATTGTTTGCATAAAGTTTAGTAGACCTGCTGCGGTTGCACTACAGTTTCTGAAATCAGAGAGTGCTGCACTAATCACCAATGGGTAAACAGCACCATTAGCCACTGCAAGGAAGCAGAACGGAATAAGAATTGGCCAGATAGTGGTTACTGTCATTGATAGTGAGATAATAAACATGATTAATACGCTGGCAAAGAACAATGCCAAAATCCAGGGTAATAACTTTTTGCTCTCGAAATGACTCAGTAATGTGCGGCAGCCGTAACCACCAACAATAAAGGCGACAGTTTGTGGTGCATAGCTTAAACCAATATCAGTACCTGAATAACCCATTGCTGACATAACAAATGGTGAACCTGTTAAGTAAGCAAAGAAAGCCGCTGAACATGCAGCAAAAATTAGCATGTTACCTAAGAATTTCTTTGAGCTTAGAATTTGGCTGTAATCCTTACGCAGTTTTACCGTTAACTTTTCTTGTTGTTGGCTAAGGTTAGCGCTCTCAGGCTCTTTTAGCGTCATAATAGCTAACACCGCACCAAAACCGACTAATGCGATGAAAATGCTACGCCAGCCTAATTGATGCTCAAGCATTGCACCTAATAACGGTGCTAAAGCAGGAGACAGTGCGACTAAAGGCATGATTGTTGCGAATACACGCTCAGAAACTTTACCGTCATAACGGTCAACCACAACCGCTTGCCAGATAACTGTAGCACTACATGCGCCTAATGCCTGTACAAAACGAGCAGCAAGGAAGACTTCAATATTTGGTGCAAATGAACATGCAATAGAAGCAAGGCTGAATAGCACCATGCCGCCAACAAGCACTTTAATGCGTCCTACTCGATCAGAGAGTGGACCATAAACAATTTGTCCTAACGCCATACCAAGTAAGAACACACTAAGAGAAAGGCCGATAAGAGATTGGGTTGTTGCAAAGTCGGCACGAAGTGTCTCAAATGAGGGTAAATACATATCGGTAGCTAGGAATCCCAGCATACTTAAACATGCAAACCAGAATAGGGTAATTTTAGAAGGTTGATTTTTCATTTTATACTTTTAGTCAATATTACAATTGATACTAGTGTAATACTGGTTTTAATCGCTGTGAAACGCTAAAATTTCAACCATGCTTTCAAAAAATTTGATGTGATATGTTTTCCTATAATGATCTCCAAGTTATTGACGTCGTCGCCCGTCGTGGCAGCTTTTCAGGAGCAGCGGAAGAGCTGCATAAAGTACCTAGTGCTATTAGTTATACCGTTAGATTGATAGAAGAGCGTTTAGCTGTCGAATTATTTGTTCGATTACATCGACAGGTTAAACTAACGCCAGCAGGGGAGTATTTTGTTGAAGAATCCCGCAAAATAATCAAACAAATGCAATTAATGAAATATCAAACTCAGCGAGTAGCGAATGGTTGGTCGCAAAATGTGTCGGTTGCATTAGATACTGTGGTACGCCAAAGCCGAGTAAATATGCTGGTAAAAGATTTTTATGAACACTTTCCTGATGTGGAATTACATTTGACGATGGAAGTATTTAATGGTGTATGGGATGCGCTCGCTGATGGACGAGCTGATATTGCTATCGGTGCAACAGCGGCTGTACCCGTTGGTGGCAGTTTTGATTATCGAGATATGGGCACATTGACATGGAAATTTGTGATTGATCCTCAGCATCCGTTAGCGACTTGTGATCATCCATTAGAGCCGCATGAGTTAGCGCAATATCCCGCTGTTTGCTTAGAAGATACCTCTCGCACGTTACCTAAACGTATTACGTGGTTAATGGATAACCAACGTCGAATATTAGTCCCGAATTGGTACAGTGCCATGCAGTGTTTAAAAGCAGGGTTAGGCGTGAGTGTCGTGCCAAGTCATATGGCCATTCCCTTAATTGAAACGGGAGAGCTAATTGAAAAAGAGTTAGCGATTAAACCGTCAGTGAGCCCTTGTTGTTTAGCATGGAATACTGAAACCATGAACCCGGCAGTAAGTTGGTTGTTAGACTATCTAGGTGATAGCGAACAGCTACATCGTCAATGGGTACGTTGATTCGCAGTTTATTTTGTGAAAAGAGGTTGCTGGATGTAGATGTGATATTTACATCCAGCCGCATTAATTTAATTTTTTAGGGTGTGATAACCAGCCCAGATGCGAGTCGCAGTGGTGATCCAACATAAGGAACCAAAAATCCACGCAATAACGTCAAAATATTGTGGTAAAAGGCAAAATAGTACAAAACAAGCAATAGTTTCAGTGCCTTCAGTAAGACCTCCAATGTAATACAAAGATTTTTGTTTATACACTGGGCTTTCAATATTACGTTTACCCGCCATGATTGCAAATGCTAGAAAGCTTGAACCCGTTCCAATAAAAGAAAAAATCAAGAATGCACCCGCAATGGCATTTTGTTGTGGATCTGCCAATACAAAGCCAAACGGAATTAAAGAATAAAATAGAAAGTCTAAGGTAATATCAAGGAATCCACCACAATCGGTAATACCTTGTCGGCGTGCGACTGCGCCATCTAGTCCATCAAATAATCGATTAATAATAATAAAGAATAAGGCTAAGCTATAATGTTCAAAGGCTAACGCAGGGAGTGCAAATAGACCAAGCACAAAGCCGAAAAGGGTGATTTGATTAGCACTGATACCATAATTATCAGGTAATGCCGCTAGTTTCGCTAGTGGCTGACGAATAAGAGTAATACTGTAACGGTCGAGCATGGTACTTCCTGTTTTATTATTTTTATTGCCAAGGCCAATGTAAGACATCGCCATTAGTTGGAATATCATCATCGTCATGAGTAACCATTAACGCGGGGATATTACGTTGTTTAATTTGATCAAATACAAACTGACGAAATGAAGATCGTAATGTTTTATCCAATTTACTAAAGGGTTCATCAAGTAATATTGCTTGTGGTTGTGATAATAAGAGTCGCATCATGCTGATTCTTGCACGTTGTCCCCCTGATATTTCATTGGCTTGTTGGTGTTGTAAATGCAGTAACCCTAACTCATCTAAGGTGGCTAATGCTTGCTGTTTACGTTGGCTTCCTTTTATATTTTGAGGCAATCCAAATACAAGATTTTGCCAGATATTAAGATGAGGGAACAGTAAATCATCTTGAAAAACAATCCCAACATGACGCATGTTAGGGGCTAATGAGGTTATAGATTGATCATTGAGCTGTATCTCACCTGTCGTTGTGAAATCAGGGGTTAAATGACCAGCAATAGCACTAAGAATGGTTGATTTACCACAGCCACTCGGACCCATAAGCGTCATTATTTTACCCGCTTTAACCTCAAACGTTAATGGTCCTACAATCAAATCATTATTGCGATGACGTAAGGTTAACTGTGAAACAGAAAGGGTCATAATATTACCTTGTGGTGTGAGCTTGAGATGTTTTGCGTTGTGCAAAGACCATCGCGATAGTAAAAAAGACTAAAGGTAATAATCCCTGTAATAAGCCATAAATGGCACTAATACGGCGATCTTGACCACTAGCAAGCGTTACCGCTTCTGTGGTTAAGGTTGATACGCGACCCGCACCTAGCATTTGTGTTGGTAGGTATTGTGACAAACTTACGCTGCACCCCACTGCAAAGGCTAACCATAATGCGGGTTTAAGCTGTGGAAATTTAACCCGCCACCATGTTTGCCAGTCATTTAATCCTAGACTCCGTGCTGTCTGATCTAACCGTTGATCATAACTACGCCATGGACCATCTAAGGTAAGATAAATATACGGGAAAACATACAACCAATGACTCCAATTTACCCATAACCAAAAATGTTGTCCAGCCACAAAAGAAACGGCTGTTTGCATACCAAATAATAATGATAACTGCGGCGCTATCATCGGTACGGCAATTAGCATTGTTGGAATACCGTGTTGATATTTTTGACGGTATTCAAGACAAATTATCACCATAATCAATGCACAAATACTGCTGATTAGGGCTAAGGCAACACTGTTACTGATGAGTTGCTGTAATGGCTCAAGTTGTTGTTGCCAAAAGCGACCACTATAGCGGCTTGGCAATAAATCAGGAAAGCGCCACCGTAATGCAAACGACCATACAGCTAAAATAGGCAGCATAATTAATGGTAGTAATAATAAACTATGGCTAAAAAAAGCAGCAATAGGGGATGGTATACGATGTACGCGTTGTTGAATCGCCCCACGATATTGCCATGATGTAGCGTATGACAGTCGCCACCATTCGGCTAAACGTAATAATCCAAAGGTGATAATTACAATTCCAAATAATAGAAATGCGCCTGCTGCCGCGCGTGGTAATTGCGTTAAGTCGCCATCTGTAAACCATTGCCAAATTAACATTGATAATGTGCTGGGATGTGTAGGACCAATAATCAAAGCAACATCAACAACCGCTAAACCATAACCGGCTACGGCAAAAATTGCCAAACGTAACTTCGGCAACCATAGTGGTAAAATAACCATATACCATGTTTGTTTATGATTATAGCCAAGGCTGATTGAGACTTGATAAAGACGTTTTATATCAAGCTGTTTAAGAATACTAATACTCATTAATAATAAGAAAGGCGTTTCTTTAATAGCTAATGCGAACAATAATCCTAAACCAAAATGGTCATGAATGAGATCAGGGAACAGTGTATCTGTGAGTCCTAAATGGTGCCAAATACGTGCTAACCAACCCGTTGATGAAAACATCAAACCAAAACCAAGTACGAATGCAATATGAGGGAAAGCGAGTAACGGTGCTAACAAGCGTTCAATTTTATGCCACTTAGGGCTGAGCCAATAGCGACGAAGTATTAAATAGCACCACCATAAAGCAAGCAGCGTACTGCCTAACCCTGATAGTAGTGTTAAAGCAATTGAATCACTAAGATCAGGCCAAGCAAAGAGTTGCTGCCAACCTAATAGTGATGGTTGATGCATGTTTAATGCGGGTAGCCATGCAAAAGCAGGGGCAAGCATGCCAAGAAAGCCAATGATTAATGGACTTGCAAATAGCAATAATGTGACAATAAATATAATGGCTAACATAAGGCTCAAATAAACATTAATAAGGAAAGCTAACTTGCTATCATAATGCAAGTTAGCTTAATTTATAATAACTATAACAGTGGGTTAGTTACTGTATTTTAGTTGCCATATCTTAGTTGCCATTGATGTTCAATTGCCGCTAGCCAGGTGGGATTTGGCTCGGAAATAGAAGGATATGGTGTAAAGCTTGGTTTGTTATACGTTGCTGGCAGTTGTTTAAAAGCCTGTGGGCTTAAGATTGTTGGATCACCCCACACAGTAGTATCCGCTTTACGTGCTTGTGCTTCAGGGCTTAATAAGAAATTAATTGCCACTAATGCACCCGCTTTGGCATTTGCGTTCCACGGAATCGCAAGAAAGTGGATATTTGTTAATGCGCCAGCACTAAAGGCATAAGTTTTTGCTTTATCAGTTAAATTACCATTGGCAATGGCAGCCGCAGCAGCGTTCGGGTTGAACGTAATGGCTAATAGTAATTGCTGATCATCAAGTAATTGCACCGTTTCTGCGGTACCTGCTGGGAATTGCTTACCTTGATGCCATGCAACCTTATGGAGTTGATCCAGATAGTGCCACAATGGTGCCGTTACACGATCAAACAGCGCTTGATCTTTCGGTAACTGCAAGGGTTGATACAACGCTTTTTTATCAGTAGTTAGCTCTAATAATGCGGCTTTTAAAAAACCAGTTCCATGAAACTCGGGTGGTTTAGGGTAGCTAATTTTCCCTGGATGTTGTTGAGCTAACGTTAATAATGCCTTAAAGCTTTTAGGTGGGTTTTTTAATGTTTCTGGATCGTAAATAAAGACCAGTTGACCAACACCCCACGGGGCTTCTAGCCCTTGGGTTGGCTCTGAAAAATCATTATTAATAGGTAATGACTTATCAACATATTTCCAGTTAGGAAGTTGATGTGTAAATGGGCCGAATAACAACCCATTCTGCTTCATTGAACGAAAGTTTTCGCCATTGATCCAGACCATATCAACGCTACCATGGTCGTTTTTACCTGCGGTTTTTTCAGCCAGTAAACGCTGCGTGGTTTCAGCAATGTCGGTTACTTTTACTTGTTTTAATGTAACACCATAACGATGTTGTAACTGAGTATTTGCCCATAGCAGATAATCATTAATTTCTTGGCTGCCCCCCCAAGCATTAAAATAGACGGTTTCACCTTTAGCTTGGGTGAGGGTTTGTTGCCACGTTGGCATAATATTAACGTTTTTATGCTGTTCGCTTGCGTGTGCCGCTACACTACTGATGACCAATGCAGCGGTTAACGTTAGTTTTTTTAAAGTAGACAATGCTGTTATCACAATTGATGTCCTTATTGGCGTCATTATTAGCTACGCATCCACTGATGATATTTTTTTACCCAAGCTAGCAGTTTTTGAGGAGCATGGGCTTTTTTCCATACGCCGGCGGTGTATTTTGCGCCTTCGCTCATGGTTGGATAAGGGTGAATAGTGTCTAAGATTTTGTTTAGACCTAAATTATGACGCATCGCTAAAGTAAATTCTGCTAATAAATCACCAGCATGATGACCTACAATGGTTGCACCAAGAATTTTATCGCTACCTTTAGGGGTTAATATTTTAATAAAACCTTCATCATAACCATCGGCAATCGCACGATCTAAATCATCCAATCCATAACGGGTGACTTCATAGTCGATACCTTGTGCTTGAGCTTCTTTTTCATTAATACCAACACGTGCTAATTCAGGTGCGGTGTAAGTCACGGCAGGAATCACGGAATAATCGACTTTGAATTTTTTAACTGCCCCAAATAAGCTATTGACTGCGGCATACCATGCTTGGTGAGCGGCAACGTGGGTTAGTTGATAAGGACCGGCAACATCACCAACAGCATAAATATTAGGATATTGAGTTTGTAGGTATTGGTTAACAGCGACAGTGCCACGCTCTGTTGTGGTAATGCCGAGTTCTTCTAAACCAAAGCCTTGTACATTCGCAACTCGTCCTAACGCGACCATTACGGCATCAAATTCTATGCTAACTTGTTGGTTGTCATGTTCAACAACAACACGTTGGATACGCTGACCATTGTCATCAAGAGTAGATTCAAATTGGACCGCATTATGTTGCAGTAAAATATTTACACCATCGTGAGTAAGAGATTGCTCAACCAATTGAGCGGCATCGAGATCTTCACGATTTAGTAGTTGGGGTGATCGTTCAACAATCGTGACTTCAGCACCTAATCGACAGAAACTTTGGGCTAATTCACAGCCAATAGGACCACCACCAAGAATAAGTAATCGTTTTGGTAGGGCGGTTAATTGCCATACAGTATCAGACGTTAAGTAATTAACCGTATCTAAGCCAGGGATTGCAGGCACTAATGGACGCGCACCAGTTGCAATCACAATATTACGGGTTGTAATGCGTGTGCCATTCACTTCAACTTCCCATGGAGATAGGATAGTTGCATCACCTGTAACACAGTTGACACCTAATTGACTGTAACGTTCGATGGAGTCATGGGGTTCAATTTTTGCGATAACATTATGGATACGTCCCATCACTTGAGCAAAATCGATGTGATTAATTTGAGCATCGATACCAAGGGTTGATGCATTTTTAATATCTGCGGCAGTATGTGCTGCGCGAATAAGTGCTTTTGAAGGTACACAGCCGGTATTTAAACAATCGCCACCCATTTTATGACGTTCAATAAGAGTGACTTCTGCTTTTACTGCTGCGGCAATATACGCACTAACTAAACCACCTGAACCAGCCCCAATGACAACTAGATTTTGATCAAAGCGAGCGGGTTTTTGCCATTGTTTGTATTGTTTTTTCATTGTCATTGTTTTCATTATCCATTTTGTAAGTAATGGGAAGAGGCCGAGTAGAACTAAAGAAAATAAAACGGGAACTGAAACTATACCACTGAGTGAGTCTATTTTCCCAAGTTGAGTACCTGCATTAATATAAACCGCAGTACCTGCAAGCATGCCTAATTGGCTGACCCAGAAAAAAGTACGGGTTTTAATTATGGTTAAGCCCATTAAAAGATTAATAAGGAAAAAAGGAAAAACCGGAATTAAACGTAAGCTCAGTAGATAAAAGCCTCCTTCTTTCTCAATCCCATTATTGAGTGTGGTTAAGCGATTACCAAATTTTGTTTGTACCCAGTCACGTAATATAAAACGACTAGAAAGAAATGCTAGCGTTGCACCAATTGTGCTGGCAAATGACACCATAATCAGGCTTGCCCAAAAACCAAATAATGCAGCACCTAATAAGGTTAATATCGACGCGCCAGGAATTGAGAGGGCAGTGACTAAAATATATAAACTAAAAAAGCTGATATAAGCCGTAATTGGATTTTCAAGGATATGATGCTGTAGCGTTAATTGCTCTTGCTTCGCAGCGTCAAGTGTAAGAAATTGACCAAGATCGAAATAGAACCAAGTGCCAATAATTGCCAAGATAACAGTAAGTAATAATATTTTATTCCGTTTCATTATTGCTCCTTAATTATTCTTTATTATCTGCAGTAGAAGAGGCTTGAGCCGTTATATTCTGCGGTGAATTTGATGTTGATTGGGGTTGAATCGGTAATGAGCAAAACCCTTGAGCTGGTACATCAAGCGCAGTATTAAATTTAGCCGATAAATTTTGAAAACTGACTAATGCAGTTATTTCAATAATATCATCACTGCTATACCACGTTGCGAGTGTTGCTAGCATTTCATCACTGACTTGTTGGTCACTAAGGGTCATTGCTTCTGTATACGTCAATATCGCTTGTTCTTGTTCTGAAAAATGTTCAGAAGTTTGCCAATGGGCTAGTGCTTTAATTTTTTCTAATGAATGACAGCGTTCGGCTAATTTCATTCCATTAGCATCAACACAAAAAGCGCAGTTATTAAGTTGTGATACGCGGACGCAGACTAACGATCGCATAACGGCATCAATGGGGGATTTTTTACGATCAAGATAACCAAAGAACAAAGCCACTAACCAAAAAAGTACAGGTTTTCGTCCCCATAATTTAGCTGGATTGAGTATTTTGCCGAAATGGCGTTTTTGCAACCACAGTACCGGTTTGACCCACAATGAAAATGTTTTTTTGGTTAATATACGCAAGGTATGTCCTTATTAAATGAGAATCACATCGACTCTTAAGTAGCAAGACCGAGGTAACTAATATTGTATTTCATTTAATGACAAAATTTTTTTTTATTCAAAACATTATTGGAAATAATAAATAACAAATAATAATAACGAAAGTCATAATCGTTACATTAAGAGCAAAATGTGACGTGCGTATGTTATTTTTTATGATTAATAATAAAAAATAGTTAATAAAAGGTTTTATTTTATGGTTGTGACGGGGTTTGTAGAAATTAATGAATAAATATTTTATTTTCTTATTCTTTTTATGTGTTTAATTTACTTGTTCAATAAATGTACATTTTAGCGTGCGTTTATCATGTTTATTGATTTGGAATGGGTAATGTAAGGATTGTGTAGGGGTAGATACGTGTATTTGTTGGATAAATTAAAGAGGCACTGGGCCTCTTTATTCTTAAGCGTCACTTAGCCAGTTGACGGATATTTATTATAGTTTAGCTAGCAGTTCATTGCGTCTGCTTTCTGGTATTACTGACCAATGTTGGCCATGTATAGCGCCTTCCAATGCCCATAGTAACTCTAAACTTAATGATGCCTCTTGTCTTTTTTGTAATGCCTTATAGGCGTTGAGTGCACCAATATCATAGAGTTGATCAATCGTTTGAATTCCGACTTTTTTAAGCATCCTCTCATTTGAAAGCCGTAGGTTAGGTAAATCTTTTATTCTATCCGGAGTGCAACATTCTTTTGCTTTTTTATCAGCTTGTGCTGCTTCAAGAGAATATTTTGCTTGCTCTATTATTTTTTCAGGTTCTTCCCACCATTCATCAAGAATAGCGTAATGTTTTGTTCTGACGGGAAAACCTCGTTTTTCATAGATATAGGGTTTTAAACCCGCTTGTTTAAATTCCTCTTTTGTTTTTGCATTTGCTCGTAGATGGAGTTTATTATTAACGACCAGTGCGAACATTGTCTCACCTGCGAAAATACCAAAGCCACCAAACATGGAGCGAGATCTAACGTTGCCTAAATGATCTAATAGCTGTAATGAATTTTTTAATATTGGTTTGTCCATACTTCTACTCGGTGAATAAATGAGTGTCACCTAACATTAAAGTAGTTGTAAATTTACTTTATTATTAAAGTTATTTACGAGATAAATTGCCTACTCTAAATCATCCATGCATTACTCTATAAATAATACTATCAATAGTGAAGTATTATTTATATTTTGTAAGTCTTTTGCTTACTATTATATGTGTTTACAAGGTTCATTATATTCGATCTTTTAAAAAGGTAAGTTTTAATATTAATGACAGCTGATGAATCTGTGAGATTGCTCATGTTTTCTGACGGTAAGGATAGCGACGGTAGAGATAAGGATTGGATTGATTACGAATGGATGAAAAAGCCAATAGAAATATTGGCTTGATAAATAGGTTGTTATATTAGCGTAAATCTTTTACAGACTTGCGTTCAACGATTGCAGGTGCCATTTCAAAAATTTGACGCTCATGATCTTTGTTCTTCATTCGGTCCATTAGAATTTTAATGGCGGTTTTACCTAAACGACGTTTTGGCTGGTGGATTGTCGTTAATGGCGGTGCGAAGTAAGGTGCAAGATCAATGTTATCGTAACCAATAATTGAAATATCATCAGGAACACGTAACCCAGCTTGCTCAAAGGTACTAATAAGTGCCATTGCCATGATGTCATTAAAACAGAAAATAGCCGTTGGGCGCTCGGTCATTGCAATATATTTTTCAGCCGCTATAACCGCTGAATCACACTCAAAGTCACCTTCAAGGATCCAATCTTCGTTAACGGCTAAGTTAGCTTCAGCCATCGCTTTGTTGAAGCCTTTTAAACGTTCACGACAAGTGGTTTTCTCATTATGGCCAGATAAGCAACCAATGCGACTATGACCATGGTCAATAAAATATTTAGTCGCAAGATAGCCACCTTGCTCGGCGTTATCCTGAATTTTATCAGTATGTGGGCTTTCTGGACCCCAGTCCATTACAACCATAGGTAGGTCTTTTTGGCGCTCAAGCAGATCCAATAGTTTCTGATCAAGATCAGAACACATCACTAATAAGCCATCGACACGCTTTTCTGCAAGCATACGTAAATAATCATATTGCTTAGAAAGATTACCTTCAGTATTACATAAGATGAGTGTGTAACCTTCGCGGTAGCAGTACTCTTCAACACCATGTACAACTTCAGCAAAAAAAGGGTTAGTTGATTTAGTTACTAGCATACCAATAGTGCGAGTGGTATTACATTTTAGACTACGCGCAACAGCACTTGGTGCGTAATTAAGCTCTTCAACAGCAGCCAGTACTTTTTTTTGTGTGGCTTCTGCGACAAAGCGCGTTTTATTGATTACGTGTGAAACTGTTGTCGTTGAAACTCCAGCCATACGTGCAACATCTTTAATGGTCGCCATATTTATTCTTCTAATAATGAGTGCTAGAGTTGTTTCTAGCTAATTCTGTGGTACCAAATTGAATAATTACTGAGATGAATATAATTCAATGTATTTACGTAAACTCTCTCGTTAATTATTCAATTTGGCACCGATAATGTTTTATTACATACTTAAATGGTATTAACACCAAAAACCGCATTTGTTTGCGGCTTTTATAATTATTGCATATTTTTCAAGTGTAATCGCTTGCGTTCACATTTTACTGAGTGTTACGCGTAGTGCAACGTTTCAATTGTCTTGGAGTAAATTATTTGATAGCTATCAACAAAAAAACGTTAATTTCAGTAATTTTATCGTAAGGTTACTAAAATTTACTAGGTACGATCAACATAATATTATGATAGTAGATAAGGATAACCATGGACAGGATGAGGATGTACAGAAACGTGCCAGCCATAGATGCTATGAATTATTAGGGGGGTTAATGCTTGCCATGGTGAACCATCGGCTTGAATTTTACCATGCTGAATAATAACCATCCGTTGAGCATATTGTGCGGCTAAGTTGAGATCATGTAATACAATAATAACCGCCGCACCTTTAGCCGCCATTATTTGTGCCATTTGTAATGTTTTATGCTGGTGAGCTAAATCCAAGGCTGATGTCGGTTCATCTAACATTAGAATGCATTTATCATGTGCTTGGCTTAATTGGGTTAAAACGCGTGCGAAATGGATCCGTTGTTTTTCACCACCAGATAACGTTGGATATAAGCGTTGAGCAAGATGAATGACGTCAGTATCTTGCATGGTTTGGGTAGTAATTCGGTCAATTTCTTGACGTGATAAACATAGCGGCATCGTACCAAGCTCAACCACTTCTTTACAGGTAAAGGCAAATGAGAGCGAACTGTGTTGCGGCAAAATACCTAAATGACACGCTAGTTCAGATCGTTGCCAACTATTTATATCACGATCAAAAAATGCAACTTGACCACTTTCAGGCTCTATTTCACCGCACAGTATTTTAAGAAGGGTACTTTTACCTGCACCGTTAGGCCCGAGTAGTGCTGTTATTTCTCCTGCTTTTATATCGATACTAAAATTATCTAATAAGACTTTACCCGCCAGTGTTAACTGTAAATTACGTGCTGAAATTACAGTTGAGCGTGCTGAGGTTGCCGTCATGCGATTCTGCCTTTTTGTTTATTAAGTAGATAAATGAAGAATGGAGCGCCTAAAATGGCGGTAATAATACCCACGGGGAGTTCTTGCGGTGCAAACGCACTACGGGCGATCATATCGGCAACGAGTAAAATCAATGCGCCTAAAATAGCTGAAATGGGTAAGAGGGTTTTATGATTAGGACCTGAAATCATGCGTCCTAAATGGGGGATCACCAGACCAATAAAGCCAATCGGACCCGTAATAGCAACAGTAATACCTACACCCGCAGCACAGACAATAATTAAACTACGCTTTAGATGTTGAACATTTACCCCCATATGACGAGCTTCAGCTTCGCCCAATAAAAACGCATTAAGCGCATTTGCTTGGCGATAACAATAATAATAAATGACGACGAGGCTCACAAAAGCGAGGCCAATATTCGGCCACGTCGCTCCTGCTAACGAGCCCATTGACCATAAAGAAAAATCACGTAGCGCTTGATCATTCGCAATATAGTTAAGTAACCCAAGACCTGCACCCGAAATCGCTCCAATTGCCACACCCGCCAATAGCATTACCACGACAGATGTACCATTTTTATCGGTGCCAAGGTGATACACCAAATAGGTACTAATAGCGCCACCCAAAAAAGCGAAGAAGGGCACAGCACCAATATTCATTAATAAAGGATATTGCGTCATTAACGGGGTAAATAAAATGATCGCAAAAGCTGCGCCTAGGCCAGCACCTCCTGAAATACCAATAATACCTGGGTCTGCGAGGGGGTTACGAAATAATCCCTGTAGAACAGCACCGCAAATAGCCAGTATTGCCCCGATAGCAATACACAATAATGTTCGTGGTAGACGTATTTGATGGATCACGAGATCAATATGAGCGGCAAGCTGATGGTCTCCAGGTAATAATGCTATAAAACTATCTTTATAACTGATATCCATCGGTCCAATTGCAATTGAGCTTAATAATGCAAAGAGCAATGATCCAATACTGATAGTGTAAATAACATGGGGTGAAATACGGCTGTCGTTCATGATGGCTTTATCTCAGATTACGATTGTGGGTAGAAAATATGATTAAGGCGCAGAGCTTCATTAATACTATGGATGCCTAAGCCACCAATTAATGCCGTACCGTCAATCACTGCAATTGCATTATTTTTTGCCGCAGGGGTTGCCTCTAAGACGGGCATTTTTTTGATAAGTTGTGCCATGTCTTTGATGGAGGCTGTCGTACGGTTACTGAGTAAAATAATATCAGGTTGCATTTGTAAAATGGCCTCGGTTGAAACTGGCTTATAATTTGATACCATCGCCGCTGCTGGGTTTATTGCCCCCGCTAAAGTAATAATACTGTCGGCGGTGGTATTTTTTCCGGCAACACTAATTGGTCGTCCATCATGAATCATTAAGAACAATACTTTTTTAGGCTGAGTCTGGTGTGAATTGTTTTGTTTAATCGTTTTTACTGTGGTGGTTATGGTTTGTTTAAGCTGCTGCGCTTGTTGTGAATGTTGGGTTAAGGCTGCCACTTGATCGATTCGATGCAGTAAATCAGGCACCGTTTCACCACCGTTAACAATATCGACCTCAATTCCCGATTGCTTTAACAATGTTAATGTCTTTGGTGGACCCATTTCATCGGAGCCAATAATGCGAGTCGGGGCTAAAGCAATCAAGCTTTCTGCTGACAGTTGACGGTGATAACCCACTTTAGGCATGTTATCTGCCACCAGTGTTTTACTGGTTACATCGACGGCAATTAATTGTTGCTCAGCCCCTAATGCATTAATGATTTCAGTAATAGCAGCACCCGCGCTAATCACTCTTGCAGAATTTGGTTCTGCTTGCGCATGGGCTAAGGGACTAAATAAGCTTGATGCGGAGATAAACAGTGTGGTTGATAACAGTATTTTTTGAGAAATATATCGTAAAAAAGGTGCAGTTATAAAAGAGGTATGACGGTCCATTATTGTTGATCTTCCATTAATAGTTGCGTGGCTTTAATGTCGTTTTTTTGTAGAAAAGCTAATAATTTGAGCATCTGTTCGACTGAGGCTTTTTTATCAGCACCAATAACGACGGGTTTATTTGCCTGTGCTTTTACAGCGGCTAATAGTTGTTGTGAAAAGTTATCCCAGTTGTCGATCGATTGACCGTCTAATGCCCAATAAGGTTCAGCGGCAACGAGGTTTATTGTGATCGGATCGGCTTTGGTTGTTTGTAATATTTGAGTCGCGGTTTGCGGTAATTCTACATCTAATGCTTTAATTTTCACTGTTGCGGTAAGTAATAAAAACACCATCACAATAAAAATAATATCCAATAAAGGCGTTAAATCAGGGTTGAGTTCATCTGTGTTTTGCTGATGATTATTGATACTAATCATGCTGATTTACCGTTGTAAGCTGGGTTTTCTTCACAAGTATCACACGGCTTTACTGGGCCATTACCGACATCAATGTTCATGCCTTCTAACCATAAATTACAACGATTTAGACTGTGCTCTAATGTCGCCATGATGCTATCGGCCCATAAGCCTAATAATTGTGAGCCTGTAATGGCAGGCAGGGCAATAATTAAGCCAGCAGCGGTAGTGCGCATCGCTAAACCTAGACCATCAGCAAGATCACTGGGAGTCACAGAGCCTGTTGATAGGGCAATGCTTTTAAACATTTCAATTAAGCCCAACACCGTACCAAGTAAACCTAATAGCGGACTAATCACACCAATTAAACTCAGTAATCGTAACCCTGAACGCAATTGTTGACGTTTTTGAAGTAGCCAAATACCCGCGGCATCTTCACGTAATGGTTTCGTAAAATGACGATGGGAAATCAGCATCGAGATGCCTTTACATAATAATGGCCGTTGGTGTTTAAGTTGTTCTGCTAACTGATCAAGTGCGCGATCATCATGGCGATTTTGTTTATCCAAAAGGGCGGTAACTTTGGTTTTTCCAACACCAGTACAGAGTAATACTTGTATAAACCGTTCAACTAAAATCATGACCGTTAATATCGAGCAAATAAGCAGCGGCCATGTCATAAGGCCAAATTGTTGGGTGAGGTTGTCAATAACAGTCATGGTTTAGTCCAGTTTAAAACGTACAGGGATCTGTACTCGGTGGGCAATCGCTTTACCGTTCACAATATGAGAAGAAAAATGCCATTGTTTGATCGCCGCGATTGCCGCGTTATCTAAGATCTGTGCGCCTGATGATTTGATCAGTTTTTGCTTGAGTTGTTGTCCTTCTATATCAATCCAGACTTCAATCAGTACTTGACCTTCAATGCCGCGACGTTTGGCTAATTTGGGGTAATTGACAGCGCTGGGTCGCATAGCAAAGGTCGGTTTTGATACCAACTGTAATGCTTGTGTTCCTGCGTTATCGACTGCGGCGGCCGTTGTTTTATTCGCTTGATTTAATTGTGCTTTTATCTGCTTTAATGTTGTTTTTGTATCTGTCGTTGTCGTTGTCGTTGGTGCAGGTGTAGGTGCTACGGTTGCTGATGTCTGCTTTAGTGGTTTTTTGTGCGTAAGCTGCTTTTTCTTTACTGGGGAGACGATTTTTTTGATCGGTGGCGTCTTCTTTTGCGTTACTGTTTTCTTCGGTGTTATCGTTTTTTTAAGCGTTGGGGCTTTTTTATCCGCTGTTGTGGTCTTTGTTAAGCGCTTCATGGTTGATGCAACAGGGGGCTTTACTGGCGCAGATTTTGTTGGTATCGATTCGGTTGATATTGGCATTACCGTTGGCGGTGGTGTTTTCACTACAGTAGGTGGAACAGCAACGAAGGTTAAACTGACACGTGGCGTATCGGTTCCTATCGTCAGTGTGATTGGATCCTTGGTTGGCATCGCAGCAAGAAACATACTATGAACCAACAATGATACCGCCCCAGCGGCAACGTAACGTTTTGTATTCACTATTTTTACCTAAAAATAACACTAAAAAGAACGTCATCGATAGTGATTGAATATTGACGCAAAATACCACCTCCTGTGTATATGGTTAGTTTTATTATATTTTTCATGTTGTTAGTAACATAATTATTAATATCAGCATTTTATTTTTAGCCATTATCCACTAAATGCGAATAATATCAATTATCATTTGCAATATTATTCAATGCAAAATATTATGACCGAAAATAAGATTAAGAATCACTGATGGGAATGGCAATGTACCGTTTCTGTACTGAAATCTTGAAATAAACAGCTTAAAAAGTGATAGCAAATAATCATAAATGATGTGATGTGAATCGATTTGTCGCCAACCTTATCGAAGTTACACATCACAAGTTACTGAAGAGGGGCTAGTGGACATAGCCATTAATATGATAAATGCTGAACAATCTATATTGCCTATAAATACGCCAGCTAGTTTGGATATATCTAGTTTTGGTGGTGATATTCTTGGAGAAAATACGCCGGATCCGTTGCGATTTGGTTTTCGACGTAAATTATCGGCACATGCTGGTGGTGGTAGTCACAATCCTATTGAATCCAATCAAATACAGCCGCTAGTACAGCAAATTTTACAGCGGACAACCCCGCCTTTTAATAAGCGTTGTTTATACGTTCATATTCCATTTTGTCGTGTACGTTGTACCTATTGCAGTTTTTTTGAATATGCATCGAGCCAACGTCTGATTGATGATTATTTTGCGGCATTAATGGTTGAGCTTAAATATAAAGCCGCCCAGCCATGGACGCAGGCGGCACCTTTTCAAGCGGTCTATATTGGTGGTGGTACTCCGACTGATTTAACCGCGGCACAAATTAAACAACTCGGCACCATGATCCGCCACCACTTTCCGTTAGCCTCTGATTGTGAGTTAACCCTAGAAGGGCGAATTAACCGTTTCAGCGATGAAATGTTTGAATCGGCACTTGAAGGCGGGTTTAACCGTTTTTCTTTTGGTGTGCAAAGTTTTGATACGCAAGTTCGTCGTAAAGCAAAACGTTTAGATGATCGCGACGTGGTGTTAAAACGTGTCAGTGAGTTAGCGGCAACCGATCAAGTGCCTATTGTGATTGATTTACTCTATGGGCTGCCTTATCAGAATCTTGAAGTCTGGCAACAGGATTTGAACGATTTTCTTGATTCTGGTGCCCATGGTGTTGATTTATATCAATTGATTGAAATGGGTAATACGCCAATGGGGAAAATGGTCGAACAAGGTCGTTTACCTGAGCCGGCTGATACCATGACTAAAGCCTCAATGTTTGAAATGGGGGTAGATTTTATGGCTAAACATCATCTACGTCGTTTAAGTGTTAATCATTGGGCGCGCGATAATCGTGAACGAAGTAGCTATAACAGCCTTGCTAAAACCACCGCAGAAGTCTTACCACTAGGGGCGGGTGCTGGTGGCAATGTTGGCGGTTATGGTTTTATGCAACATCGTAAGCTTGAACATTATATGGATGATGTTAATAACCAACGGATCCCATTGGCGATGATGGTTAAATCATCACCCCATGCTGCGGTTAATACGGTAATTAAAGCAGGCTTTGATCGCGGAGTGATTGTAGCAAAACAACTCGATAAGCAAGCAGGCTGGTCATTGTTCAGTTATTGCATGCCATTATTTCAACAGTGGCAACAACATGGCTTTGTTGAAATAGAACAACTAGGGCGGCATCGCTATTTAAATCTGACACTAGCAGGGCAATTTTGGGCGGTAACGCTGGCACAAGCATTGATTCAAGTACTAACCACCGTAACGGTAACAGCTCAATCTTAACCGTGTGAAAATTAAATATATTAGCTAATTGTAATTAAAAGGATGATAACTGTGTTTACTCGCTATTCTCATGATGAATTAAAAACGAGGGTTGCTCAAATATTGCAACAGGATGAAAAACTTCATGCTAGCGCTATTGCTGAACAATTACAGGTTACAGAAGGTGAAGTGGCGTTATCGCTGCCATCTGAGTTAGTTTTTCCACTGGCTGGCAATGTGGCACAAACCATTGTTGAGGCATTACCTAGCTGGGGGCCTGTTACCACTATCGTGCATTCAATGGGGTCTATCTTTGAAGTAAAAGCGCCGTTTCCCAAAGGAAAATTGGCCCGTGGCTACTATAATTTAATGGGTAAAGATGGCGAATTGCATGGTCATTTACGGTTAGATCTCGTTAAGCATATAGCATTAGTCAGTAAGCCATTTATGGGACAAGAAAGCTATTTTATTGGCTTCTTTGCCGAGCAAGGCGAATGTGTCTTTAAAGTCTATTTAGGTAGAGATAAACAGCGCAACTTATTCTCAGATCAAATTGAAAAGTTTCAACAGCTCAAACTATTAGCCAATTAAAGCCATTAGTTAAAACTAGTCGTTAGTTAAAAATATAATAACAACAGATAAAAATAGAATATTAGTCAGCCGGTATTAAAAAAATAAGGGAATTATTTATGAATGAAGTAAAACAACAACGATTGCAAAGCCGCTTAGGGCCAGAGATTAAAGAATTTCGTGAAGGATGTTTAACACTGCAACTCGCCACCGTTGATATCAATGGTAAACCCAATGTCAGTTATGCTCCGTTTGCGTTACTTGATGATGGGTATTATGTGTTAATTAGCCAAATTGCCAAACATGCGCGTAATTTACTGGAAAATCCGCAAGTCTCTTTAATGATGATTGAAGATGAAACGACAGCAAAAACACTGTATGCCCGTAAACGATTAACGTTTGAAGCAGATGTGAGTGTGGTTGAGCGTAATAGTGATCGTTGGACATCGGCAGTGGCAACATTACGCGACCGCTTTGGTGAGATTATTGATGGTTTAAGTGGCTTAGAAGATTTTGTATTATTCCGCTTAACGCCAACGCAAGGGCTATTTGTTAAAGGGTTTGGTAAAGCCTTTCAAGTTAGTGGGGATGATTTAGTGGATTTTGTTCATTTAGAGCAAGGCCATCGTCGGATTAAAGATGGTTCTGAAATTGAAACGCCAACAGATAAATTATAAATAGCATTTGTTTGCAGTCGTAAAATAAACCCATTCATGCCTGTCAATTTATCGCAGGCATGTGTTCGTTTAGGGTGTTATAGCAGACTCTAGCGACAGCAATAATCGAGAAGTTGATCCCGATCATCGTAATTTAGAGCGAAACTTGAACTCAAGTAAATATCAGTGATAATTAGCGTATACATTGCTTATTTATTCGGATCAGTATAATGACGGAAGAACATAAAAAGGGTATTTGGTTTGCTTATATAGCCAGCTTTCTAACCCCGTTTACTTTATTATTATCAGGGGTTATCGCTATTATTTATGCGGGTTATAAACTTGATAAAGGCACTGATGAGATCACCTATAGCCATTATTACACTATTATTCGTAGCTTCTTTTTGTTTTTAACCTTCTTTGTAGTGTTAGGTGTTTCTGCTGCGACAACCACAGGTATGATCGCGGGTGCTGAATATTGGGTCCACAGTGATATTCTGGCGAAGATATTGAACGTATTACCGTTTGTTGGTGGTGCGATTGCGATTGTTGCAATAGCTGTGTGGTTTGCAAAAATCATTAATGGCATGAAATTGTTAAGCCAAAATCAAGCCGTTAAGTTGTAAGTTATATTTTCTCTTAATTAGATATAAAAAATGAGACATAAAAAAGGATAATCATTGGATTATCCTTTTTTTTTGAATAAAAGATTATTCAGTTGTGTAGCGTAATTATTTTCTAAATTGCATTACTAGTTGATTAAGCTGTTTTAGTAGATCTGTTGTTTTTGAATCTACTTTTTTCATTGCATTGATAACGTCATCTTGTACTTGTTTGTCTTGCTTGCTGATTGCAGGATCATTCAAGATTGAACGCTGTTGTTTTTCAAGCGTAGTACGAATAGTCGTAAATTCTTTAATCAGAGCGGTACGCTTGTCATTTGAAATGTCTTTTTTCGTTGCTTCAATTTGGATTTCTTGAGCACGTTTAATTAACTTTTCTGGCTGGTAACCTAATGCTTTAACTTTATTGTTAAATGCAGTTTCGTAAGCTTTCATCTCAGTGATTAATTGAGGATTTGCTTTTAATGTCTTCACACGAATAGCGGCAAGTTCTTGTTGAATTTTACCAATTTCACCCGCAACGTGTTGTTGCTCTGCGGTAATCTTTTGAGATGCCATCATAGAGGCATTCGGAGCATCTTTAGCCATTGCTACTGTTGGCGCTGCTGCAAATGCACAAGCTAACGCTACTGGTACAGCTAATTTAAGAAACTTGGTTTTTAAGCTAGATGTTTTTGTTTGCATTATGGTTTCTCTTTTGTTCGATGAATAACATTATTATTCAAGAAGGCGTGAGAGAGCATCAAAGCAAGTCTCATCGTGATTAATCTTGAAGTGCTTATGATATAACATACGCGTCCAGATTTACGCTTATGTCAGATTATTGTCATTAAGTCTGAAGCTAAACTGAATCGTAGCCTGATTATTTTATCAGTTCGCTATAAAGGGAGATAGAGATATAATATCAATCTAATAATTCGGTAAATAAATTATCACACAAATTGCTTTATCCTCTTAAAGAATAGATAATCGATTATCATAATTCTCAGAATTTGAGTGTTTAATAACCTGAACTGAGTCCTGTTTAATTTTTTCTAACGTTTATCTATATTTTTGATCAAAACGATAGATAAAATCCCCCCTATACTGGAGTTCATATGTGCCAAGATTGCGGTTGTTCATTACCGAGAGGTGATCACCATCATCACCAACTACAAGCAAATCCACAATTAAATGATAAAAAAACATTGTCGGTTATTCATAAAATTCTAGATAAGAATGATGTGGAAGCGGCACACAATCGAGCCCATTTTGAAGCACAGAATGTGACGGCATTTAATTTGATGAGTAGCCCAGGTAGCGGTAAAACCACATTGCTTGAGCACTTACATCAACATTCTGATTTAAAATATGCTGTTATTGAAGGTGATTTAGAAACCTCGCGTGATGCTGATCGTTTAAAAGCACACGGTATTGATGCATACCAAATTCAAACAGGTTCTGCTTGTCACCTTGATGCCTTTATGGTTCACGGTGCATTACACCATGTTGATCTTAAAAATCTTGATATTTGCTTTGTTGAGAACGTAGGTAATTTGGTTTGTCCTGCAAGCTACGATGTGGGTACGCATAAAAATATTGTTTTGGTTTCTGTTCCAGAAGGCGACGATAAAATTGAAAAATACCCAGTGATGTTCCGTCGTGCTGATGTGGTATTAATTACCAAGTGTGATTTGTTACCGTATTTTGATTTCAGCATTGAAGAAGCGAAAGCGCAGCTTAAGAAACTGAATCCTAATATTGAAGTGATTACGCTATCAACGAAAGATGAAGCAACGTTTGCCCCTTTAGTGACATGGCTAACGGCTAATCTACGTCAACAGGAAGCGTAATTATGTGTTTATCGATTCCATCGCAGGTTGTAGAAATTCACGAAGATAATACGGTTACTGTTGATACTATGGGCATGAAGCGTCGAGTAAGCTGCCATTTATTAATGGATCCGCTTGTTCTTGGTGAATATGTATTAGTTCATATTGGTTTTGTAATGAGCAAAATCGATGACAAAGATGCACAAGAAAGTCTTGAAATGTATCAGTTTATTATGGATGAATCAGGGCCACTTCCAATATGAGTTTTGATCTTAAAAAACTGTATGAAGGTTTTCGTGATGCCGACACAGTTCTTAATCTAGCTAAACAAATTAAATTGCTTGCGGTTGATTTACCTGAACCAATGCAAGTAATGGAAGTGTGTGGTGGTCATACACATACCATTATGAAGTATGGTTTAAAGCAGTTATTGCCCGACAATATTGATTTTATTCACGGCCCCGGTTGTCCTGTGTGTGTAATGCCCAAAGAGCGTATTGACCATGCAGCAGCATTAGCCTGTCAGCCAAATGTGATTTTAGTAACATTGGGCGACATGATCCGTGTTCCAGGTTCAAAAGGCAGTTTGGCACAATATCGCGCTAAAGGGTGTGATATTCGACCAATTTATGATCCGTTGGATTGTTTAGCTATTGCGCTTGATAACCCAGATAAAGACGTGGTTTTCTTTGCGATTGGCTTTGAAACTTCAACCCCAATGACGGCTATTTTGATTGAATTAGCTGAGCAACGTCAGGTCAATAACCTTTATTTCCACATTAATCATGTATTAGTGCCACCTGCGATTGATGTAGTAATGGCTGATCCTGCGGTTAAAGTGAATGCGTTTATTGGTCCTTCGCATGTAAGTGTTATTGAAGGCGCTAAAATTTATCGCTCAGTGGTTGAAAATTATAAAACACCTGTTGTTGTGGCAGGTTTTGAACCCGTTGATGTGATGGAATCTATTCTGCGCTTAACCAAGCAAAGAGTCGCAGGCATTGCTGAACTCGATGTGCAATATACACGCGCTGTAACAGAAGAAGGTAACACGGTTGCTCAAGCGGCAGTTAAACGTTGTTTTGATATTCGTGATAGTTTCCGCTGGCGTGGTTTAGGGCCGATTGCTAACTCAGCATTACAACTTAATGCAAAATATCGTCATCGCGATGCTGAAATTAAATTTGCTGCTTATTTGCCCATGACACCGATTGATGATCATAAAGCGTGTCAGTGCGGTGATATTTTACGTGGTTTAGCGAAACCAAAAGATTGTAAAGTCTTTGGCCGTGGTTGTACGCCACAAACGCCACTTGGCAGTTGCATGGTGAGTTCAGAAGGTGCGTGTAATGCGTATTTCCGTTACCGAGGTGTAAAATGAGTGAACAAGATTTTTCTGCATTATCGACTACAAAATCCATTCAATTAAGCCACGGCGGTGGTGGTCAGGAAATGAATAAGCTCATTAAGGGTTTATTCTTTAAAGCGTTTGATAATGCTATTTTACGTAGTGAAGAAGATGCTGCGGTATTAACCCTTGAAGGTAAAACAGCCTTTACTACTGATTCATTTACAGTGTCACCGTTGTTTTTTGCTGGTGGTAACATCGGTAAATTAGCCATTGCAGGCACCGTGAATGATTTAGCGATGATGGGCGCACAACCGCAATATTTAAGTTGCAGCGTGATTATCGAAGAAGGTTTTGAGATTGATAAGCTTAAAACCATCGTTAGTAGCATGGCAAAAGAGTTAAGCATTTCAGGTGCTAAAATCGTTTGTGGTGATACTAAAGTGGTGCCAAAAGGTTGTGCTGACGGTATTTTTATTAATACCACTGGTGTTGGCAAAATTATGCAAACAGGCATTTCAGTACGTAATCTTGCTGATGGTGATGCGATTATTGTTTCGCGTGATGTGGGTCGTCATGGTGCCGCTATTTTAATGGCGCGTGAAGGCCTAACCCTTGAATCTGGGCTTATCAGTGATTGCAATACGCTATGGCCTGCGGTTGAAGCCTTAATTGCAGCAGGGCTTGATATTCATGCAATGCGTGATGCAACCCGTGGTGGTTTATCTGCGGTATTAAACGAATGGGCGCAAGCATCTGATGTTGGTATCAGCCTTGTTGAAGATGATGTACCTGTAAGTGAAGAAGTGCGCGGCTTATGTGAATTATACGGGTTTGAACCGTTTGATTTAGCGAACGAAGGCACATTCATTCTTGCATTGCCTCAAGCACAAGCGCAAAAAGCATTAGAGGTGCTTGAAGCCTTTGCTGCCTGTGACAACGCATGTGTTATTGGTTCAGTAAATAATGAACATACGGGTCGTGTTATTCTAACCAGTGGTTGGGGTAGCCGTCGTTATCTTGACCTTCCTCAAGGTGAATTATTACCGAGGATCTGTTAATGCACGAGTATTCTATTGTTGGCGCACTTATCGAACAATGCGAACAACATGCTCGTGATAATAATGCAGACAAAGTTACCCGCGTTGCGATTAAGGTCGGCATTTTAAGTGGGGTAGAACCAGCTTTACTTGAAACTGCTTTTCAGACCTTTAAGCTGGAAAGCATTTGTCATGACGCTGAGTTTGAAATGAATATTCAGCCGCTGGTGTTATCCTGCCTCGAATGTGGACAAGAAACCATTCACACCGAGCGCAGCATTATCTGTCAGCATTGCGGTAGTAATCATACTCAGGTACTTGATGGTGAAGACTTAATGCTCATGCAGCTAGAAGTCGAGCAAAGCAAAGACGCATAAGTAGCGATTATCGCTAAAAAAAGGCCATACCCGTTAACGCAGGTATGGCCTTTTTTATTGGAGGAAAATCAGGTTCGAGTCATCGGGTTACTTTACCTCTCCGTCATTCCCTACAGTGAGGTTACGAACGAGATAGGGAATCTACTATCCGCGCGTTGTAGATTTAGTATTTTCGCTGGTGTCTTTTATGCTCAAGCCCGCGGTGAATAGATCACGGATAGCCCTCGTTCCTCGACTTCCGAGATGACGGATAATAGGCTGTATCATTTTCAACAATGATTGCACAACCCAATCTCGCCATTATTTACAACGAATGCCAACCTCAACCCCCCGTCATTCCCTACAGTGAGGTTACGAACGAGATAGGGAATCTATTATCCACGCGTTGTAGAGTTCTTGTTTTCGCTGGTGTCTGTAATGCTCAAGCACGCGGTGAATAGATCACGGATAGCCCTCGTTCCTCGCCTTCCGAGATGACGGATAATAGGCTGTAGTATTTTCAATAATGATTGCACAAACCAATCTCGCCACTATTTACAACGAATGCCAACCTCAACTCCCGTCATTCCCTACAGTGAGGTTACGAACGAGATAGGGAATCTACTATCCACGCGTTGTAGATTTAGTATTTTCGCTGGTGTCTTTGAGGCTCAATCACGCGGTGAATAGATCACGGATAGCCCTCGTTCCTCGACTTCCGAGATGACGGATAATAGGCTGCATCATTTTCAACAACAAATGCACAAACCAATCTCGCCACTCTCTACAACGAATGCCAACCTCAACCTCCGTCATTCCCTACAGTGAGGTTACGAACGAGATAGGGAATCTACTATCCACGCGTTGTAGATTTAGTATTTTCGCTGGTGTCTGTAATGCTCAAGCACGCGGTGAATAGATCACGGATAGCCCTCGTTCCTCGACTTCCGAGATGACGGATAATAGGCGGTAGTATTCTCTATAATAGTCAATTTATAAAAGATTTAGCGTTAGTTAATACTAAATCTTTACTACAAAAAAAATAAGATTAATCTGTTGCAATGCATTTAAATTCAGGCAGTGACACATGGAATACACGGCATCAAATCTTATAAAAGCAATAAATAGTTTAAATAAAAATTTTATTTATGAGTACCCTACAAAAACATCTAAAAGTCGTCTTAAAATTATTGACGTTACATTGCCTGAAGGGCCGATAGTCTTAGAAAGAATAATAGTTAGTGGTATATCAAAAGAGATAAGTTTATCTGTAGATATGATTCAACGTTTGGCTAATGCTATACAACCGGATAAACCTATTAATGTTGATCGTGTTTTTGGAGCAAGCTATAACACCCGATCTGCATTAGAAACATTGTTACTTCATACTGAATATTTTTATCTTTGTTATCCTGGACGTATTCAAAATATAGGTCAAGGTTTTCAAGAAAAAAAAGGTCATAAGCATCTTATCTATTGTCCTGAAAAACCGCATAGAAAAGGAATAATAGAAGAACTTAAAATACATGGTGTATGTATTATTGAAGCTGATAGAGAAATACAATTAGATGCTTTAATTTCAAATAAACCACAACTAACAGGTGCTGCGGCAGATATACAAAGAGAGCATGAACAAATGCAAGTATTGCTTGTAAAGTGTGCAGAAGCTCTTGGGCTAAATGCTTGGGTTGCAAAAAATGATCATGGTGTAAAATATAATGGTAAGCCGATTATTGAACTTGACTGTGTTATAAAAAAATTAGAGCAAACTACGCCATTACGATCTTATCCGAAAGCGGTTAAAGCTGGTGAGTTAATTGATTGCATTTGGTTTGATAAGGAAGGATTTAGTATTCCTGCAATTATAGAGATTGAGCATAGCACCGGAGTAACATCTGGCCTAACAAGAATGAAAGGGTTTATGGATGAAGCCCCTAAATTACAAGATATGACGTATATAATTGCAGCTCCAGATGATAAGTACCGAGCTAAAATATTTAGGAAAGCGAACGAGCCACAATTTAAAGCACTAAATATTAAGTACTTACCGTATTCGTCAATATTGGATTTATACCATCTAACAAGAAGAAAAATGTGTGGTATTGATAATATTAAATTTTTACATACATTTTTAGAAGATACTAAATAGTATGATAGGTAAGCTTCACATAGAGTGAAGCTTACTCCATTATTTTATTTTTAATAAAAAATCATTAATTGTATTAGCAATACCTAAAGCAGCTACAAACGGGACCCCGTTACCTATAGTTTTAAATTTATTACTCAACGTCATTGTTGGTGGTAACTCAAATTCTGCTGGTAGTGATTGAATTGCTAATGCTTCTGCTGCACTTAGTCGGCGAGCTTTATATGGATGTAAATGAACTTCATTATTACCGTAAGCAGCTGTTGGTGAATAACGCCAACGATGTAATCTTTTAAATGATTTTTTGCTTGTATCACCTTCTTCAACAAGTTTGAATTTATCTGATTTTGGTGTGAAAAAGGCATCAGCATTCGGATGATTTAAAACATTATTTTTATCAAACCAGTACTGAATAGTTAATTCTTTTATAATATTTTCAGGGAGGGGTGTTGTTATATCTTCAGCAAAAATAGCAGTAGTAGGCCATGAAGGTTGCTTTAGTGCCTCATCCCGTGAAAATTTCATATGAGATTCCCAATTAAACAACGCTTCAGGAATTAACATTGCATCTAAGGATTCTTGATCAATATGCCGTGAAACATGATTAACCTTTATTCCAAACATTAAAATACGATCTCGATCTTGGGGAGCTCCGTATTGAATACAATTGACTAAGTGATCTGTAATTACATAGCCAGCATTACGTAGATCTGCTTTTAGTATTTCGTAGAACTCACGGTGACGTTTAGTGCGCCATAAGCCTTTTACATTTTCAAATAAGAAGAAATCTGGTTGATGTTGAATAATGGCATCAACGTAAGTACGCGATAATCGACCATTTTCACCTTCTTGACCTTTGTTTTTGCCACCTACCGAAAAATCAGGACATGGAGGGCCACCAATAAATCCGACTAATTCACCGTTAGACTGTAATGAGCTTATTTGGTCAGCAATTATAGTTACATTAGATCCATCACCAACAAACTCTTCAACACTACAAAGATAATGATCAAATTGTGGCTCAGGTAGTGCCATTATTTTTCTTGAATACTTATAAGCATTTAAAAAAGGAGCATGATATTCATTTACTGCCGCTGTTTTAAATCCTGCTTTTTCAAATCCCAGATCAAGGAAACCGGAACCAGTAAAAAATGAGAAAATGCTAGCCATAAAAAACCTTGGAAAAAAACGGAAGATTGCGGATTTTACACTGTATGTACATACAATACAAAGGATAGAAGTTCCTCGTTGAAACAGCTATCATCCTTCTTATTATGATAGATGATAGCTAAATATGAAGGTTATATTTTTATTGGCTAATATAATTAATAAGAGATTGCACTCTTCTTCGACGTTGAGCTCTACCTTTAGTTCCTGATGACATACTGTTTTTATATTGCTTCACATCATCTAAAGAGTCTGGTTCTGTTCGTAATAATGAATAAAACTCATTTAATTTAACTCTAACCAAAACAGGATCAATTTCATTCTTATTGAGATAAATAGATAAACACCAAATAGCATAAAGATGAGATACTCCTGATATTTTAAACCCTGAATAATTTAAATCAAGATCAGACATTACTTGGGTATATTTATCAAAGTTATAACGAACCTCATGCCAATCAATAATTAAATCACTCTTTGAATACTTAGAATATAATAGCTCAAGAACGCTTTGATCTGAGTTTAAATAATTATCCTCTAACATATAGAATAAAATTTCTGATATAAACTCTCTATCTTCCATTCTTTTTATGTCAACATTTTTAAGCCTTTTCTTCCAAAAAATTGAATTACTTGCTATAGATTCAATAGTGTTAAGTAAGTCTGTTCCATAAAAACCAGCTCTACGCAGTTCTTGCCCGGTAAGAGGTTCTCCATTTCTATTTAAACGGTCAAAAATAGCATCAATTATAGCTTTATCTGAGGAATCAACATATTCAATGGGAATAGAATAACGCCAAAAAAATCTCCTTAAATCTTCATTCTCTTCTTTTTTTAAATCTGAAAATTTAATACCTGAGATTCTTTCATCATAAAGTGGTGAATTTTCATCTTCAGAAACACTTCCAATCTCACCTTTAATAAACCTTATAATAGATGTTAAACGTTGTTTACCATCTATAACTGCATATTTTGTTTTCCCTGTCTTATCATCAATTATCTGATGCAAGAAAATAGGGGGGATTGGTATGTTTTTAAGTATGCTATCAATAAGAAATGACTGTTTCTCGTCTGACCAGACACTATCACGTTGATAACCAGGGCTATAGTTATATTTGTTTAATTGTTCATTTTCCCAAAAATTGGCTAATGAGATAGTATTTGATTCTCTGCTTAATATAAACATTATTCATATCTTCCTTTAAGAGAATAAGAACTAGTATGGTAGACATAGTTACTAAACATACTAGTAAGAACGGCATTTAACGATTTATTTGGATTTGGATTAAACATATAAACATTAACAAGAGGATCAACATTAACTAATATATTATCTAACTCCGCACGATCTACATGCCAATAAGATATACCACATATCATTAACTCATCATTAGCAGTAAGCTCTCCGGCTTCAAGAATAACATTTTGACTAGTTTGACCTGACCATGTATTTGCCATTCTAGTAGAATCACCAGCAGGAGGAATCATCGCATTAACTAAGCAACGACTAAGTACAATATTATGATTTAGATTAAAATGATTAGTGCTAGCATCAGGAAATATATCGCGACCATAAGGTATATTATAATCAGATTCCTGTTGTGTCTTATGATAGAAACTTATAGAACCATGTGGTTTATATATGTTTATTTTTGCTCCATCTACATCACCACCTTTTAATCCTGGAACACTAAATGGTATTTTTAATTCTAGAAGTATTCTTTCTAACCAAATATCATAATTATATGTGACAATATTAATTTCAGAGTATTCACTACTTTTATTTGCGAATTCTATAAACTTAGCCCAAGGCCAATCGAAATTATCACTAAGAATACGTTCAACTTTAGAATTATAAAATGTAAAAAGAGAGCGTAAATAAAGAGCTAATTCATGATAGGCATCAACATAAATTTTGTTTGTGTTATTTTCTAGTCCATGTGGTACATTTTTTTTTCTAAGTGCAAAAACATTAGCACAAGTAATAACTCTTTCGACTAAATCCATTGCCTCTTCTGGAGACATATTAGGTCTAGCACCTAAATTCCATAAATTAGGATAATGACGATAAGATAAAAATCCAGCCATATGATTACATGGCCACGTTACATCTGCACCATAACGAAATAAATTAACTACATCGATAATATCTTTTTTACCAATATGAGAAAGTAAATCTATAGAAAAACCATTACCTAAAACTAAATATAATTTTTTTGCCATTTTGTACTACTCCAGATATTTTCTGATAATAGCAAAAAAAAATTATGCAGTATATTGCATTAAAAATAATGAATGAAATTTATTAATAGAGAGTATCTTAATTTTGCACCATTTACGAAAAAATCCAATGGTGAACCTTATTTAGAAGTCCATCATATTAAGCCATTGTCTCAAGGTGGTGAGGATTCACTTGAGAATGTGAAAGCCATATGCCCCAACTGCCATCGTGAAATGCACTTTGGTAAATAGTGGTATTGGTTAATAATAAAAATAATCCCCACAAAAAAGCCCCATCACTAACAGCAATGGGGCTATTTAATTCAATAAGATAAAACCTTAACGGCGGCGCATTTTTAAGAACAATGCCCCAGCACTTAAATTGCTGCCATCAAGTTCTAGTTTACGGTTTACCACGATAGGGAAGTTCTTACCTACACGTAAGCAAACGCGATCTGCTAGCACTTCATTAGCAAAGTCACTACCTGCAAGGGTAACGGCTTTAATGCCACCAGTTTCGTCCATACGTTCGATCCAGTTAGCAATATAGTCTGCTAGTGAGTCCATTACACCAAAGGCGAGTTTGTCGTAATTAACTTCATCAACGACCAAACAGAAACTCATTAAACTGCCGACCATTTTTGCCCAATCAATGGTACGTTTGTTATCAACCATATCTAATGGAAAATCGACACGGTGACCTTGATTGTCAGCATTGTGCAGTGATTTAGCGATCAAGGCATCATTCAGATATTGAACACTATCATGACCTGTTTTAGATAAACCTAGTATCGTAGCTGCCAATGCAAATAAACCAGAAAGTTGGTTATTACACTCATTTAAGATTAATTTATTAAGCGCGTTATAACTTACAGGTATTTGATATTTAAATTTAGCTAATACTTCAGCTTGTTCACCAGCGGCTAATGTCGCAATCATTTCTGAGCCTGAATGCGGCAGGGTAGGCATGGTTAAGAAAGTCTCAGTGCGAGTAAATCTATCTTGACTAACAATCTCGCCTGCGGCATAGCGGCCAAAGTAAATAGCGGCACTATGACGACCCACTCCTGATTCTAACATTCCACCATGCAGTGCACAGATCGGAATAGTTTGTGCTGGTGCATCATTGGAATGATGAGGTTGATAATCAAAATGAATGCGACGCTTGCTCCAATAGGCATTTAAGCCATTGATGCAAGCTTGATCATGTAATGGTTCAACCGCTTTGAATGGCGCTAAAGGATTAATTACCGGATCGCTACAAACCTGACTCCAACCTTTATTAATTCGTGCAATTAAAGGTTGCTGATGATTGGTTTCAATGTGTAAATAATCGATACCACGTACACGGAGTATTTCAGTCAGTATTGTTAATACGCGGTTGTAGCTAAAGCAGAGATCATATAACGGTTGATCAAGCTGAGCGTGATGTTGTTTAGATCGAACAGTAACACGGGGTTTTTCTAAGCTCGATAACGCTAATACATGTAACGATGGCACAAGAAAGTGCATTGGTACATTATTAGGGTTACAAACAATGACTTGTTGACGCTGCTGGTGTGCGACGACAATAGGACCACGACTTAAATGAAATTCATGTTGTTGGTTATTAGCCAGCGGTAAGCTAAAGCTGACATGACCCGTATTCATTACCGTTTCAGCCCATTGCTGAATCTGTTGGCTAGTAATAGAGGGATCAACCAATTTTTCACCATGACAATGTGAACAAGTAATATCCACTTCACCAAATAACTCAGATTGGTTATCACCAAGAGCAGGTTCGCAATAACTACAAAAAGGCAGGTTATGCGCAGTTGTTATTAAGGGAACAATACGCCCTTCACGGTGACGAATTTCTTTGATTGAAGAGTCAATTAGCCAAATAGACAGTAAGAAATCTTTGGATATTTGATCAGCTAATGCTTCAAGTTGTGGTTGGGTGCCAACGGCTTCAATAAGGTAACGATTTTTATCATAAGCAATAGTGATTTCCACTTGTTGATTGGCTAAATAATCGTTACATAATTGTGCATAGAAAGGTACAGGGCGTGAACAGGTAAAAGAAAATTGAATTAATTTCATTGTTCAATGCCTCGTTTGTAAGCCGTAGGAATCAGGCTGTTAATATCAATATTATTCACTTTTTCGCACGTTATATCGAGAGCGGAAAGGTGCTTAATTAGTGCAGATTCCATAACAGGTATTGCTGCATTAATTTTAGAGGTTAGACCCATATGCATTGGCTCTAACACTGTTGGTGTAACGCCTAAAACATATGTTTTTGGACGATCGCCAACCAGCTCCATCATGATTAATGTTTGTAGCATTTCCACTTCGTGAGCACTACCTTGCCAATCGATTTCAGCAGGGGCTTTATCAAAGTCAAAGAAATACACTTCACCAGCATCTACATCTGCGGCATTCACTGTATCAACCACAACAAGGTGGTCATATTGGATTAATGTCGGAATAAGACAATGTGCTAACGTACCGCCATCAATAAGATCAATCTGATGGTCGGGGTGCGTAAAGCGGTAATTTTCTGTGAGATAATTGACGAAATGTACGCCGACTCCTTCGTCGGCGTACAAGACATTGCCAATACCAAGCAGCAATATCTTCATTTGCGCTAGTGGCCTTTATTTTTTGAGTGACTATTTTGATGAGCATGATGCTGAACGGGATGATTGCCGTTATCTGTTTTTTTTACGTTTACCGCGTGGTAATCATAACCAGACATAATGGCATCAGCAGAACCGTTACGGAAACGGATCCCTGTCCAAATCACCATATACACGTGGATCAATACAAAAATAATGAATGCCCAAGTAATATAATGGTGCCATTTACGTACTTCATCTAGCCCGCCCATCGCGTATGCGACCCATTGAGCAGGTTCCCACATCATGCCACCAATACCTAAGTGGTACACATTAGCATATAGCGTTAAGCCAGTCACACACATGAAGATGGCAGCGATAGAAATCCCTGCATAAACCATCAGTTGTAAAGGACCATAAGCGCCATGGTGCGGAGCATTACCCATCCAAAAATAGGCTTTGATCTGTTTTACCCAGCTTTTGGGACTCACGATATCTTGAATCGAGCGCCGTTCAACGTTGCTACGACTGAAAAAGAACAGATAGACACGAATCAGTGTTACGGCGATTAAAATAAAGCCTAATACTTCATGTGCTAAACGGATCCAGCCTTGTTCAAGCACATTGGTGCTATCGGGTGCGACTAAAAACGGCCAAGCAATATAAAAACCAGTAACGACTAGTCCAAAAACTGCAAAGGCACGTAGCCAGTGGCATAAACGAATAACGAATGAAAATACATAGGATCGTTTATACAACACAGTATTTGTTGACATGATAAATCCTTAGTTACATTGCCTGAGCTGGAATACGGAATTCACTAAGAGATTGACCTTTATAATCCATTACGTGTACTGAACACGCCATGCAAGGGTCAAATGAGTGAATAACACGTAATACTTCTAATGGTTTTTTCGGATCTTCAAGGTGTAATCCTACTAATGACGCTTCGTATGGACCAACCTTGCCGTTACCATCAATAGGGCCCGCATTCCATGTTGTTGGTACTACTGCTTGGTAGTTTTCAACTTTAGCATCTTTAATACGTAACCAGTGGCTTAAGAAACCACGTGGTGCCTCAATGATGCCAACACCTTTGTATTCTTTATTAGGATCAATCGTCGGTTCGATGTAAGTGGTATGATCTGAATTTAGGTTAGTAACCATAGATTCAAATGTTTCTAGACCATGACGAGAGATAGTTAATGAATGCAACATACGTGCAGCAGTACGACCAAGGGTGGTAAATAAAGCGCCCGCAGGGAGTCCTGTTTGTTTTAGGAAATCATTTACAACTGGTGTTACACGAGGGTTACCCTGTGCGTAGTTAACAACCATTGTTGCAAGTGGACCTACTTCAACAGGTTCGCCATTATAACGTGGTGATTTAACCCAAGAATATTTACCGGCTTCATTGATTGTTGGACGTTTACCAACAATAGTATCGCGCTCAATAAACGGTGTATGTTCAGGGATTGTAGTACCATCGTATGGATGTTGAGGCTTGTTAGCGTCATACCATGAGTGAGTCACATCTTCGGCAATTAGATTAATATCAATCTTTTCTGCTTTAGATAAATCTTTATTACGGATGACACCACTAACAAAAAGATGATCATCTGGGTTAAGTAAAATAGATTCACTACACATGAACGTATCAACGTTACAACCACCAAGAACACTTGGAGCAGTACCATAAGCCGCTGCTGCCATTAAAATATCAGCTTGGTATGCGCGTTCAACAAAGTCAGCAACATGTTGATATTTTTGCTTGAATTCTTGTAGGCGAGCAGGGTCTAGCATGTCACGTACACATGTTACACCACCAACAACAATCGATTGTGGGTGTGGGTTCTTACCACCCCAAACTGCCATTGATTCTGCTGCAATACGTTGAACTTCAAGAGCTTTAAGGTAGTGGCTTAAACCGATCAAGTTTTGCTCAGGCGTAAACTTGTAGGTTTTATTACCCCAGTAAGCATTAGCAAATGGACCTAACTTACCGGTATTGACTAAGCCTTGCACTTTTTCTTGTGCAGCACGTAAGTCGCCTTCACCAGCTGCTATTGGTGTTGCTGAGTACTTCATTGCTTCAGCCGCAGCTTTAGCCGGATCGGCACTTAATGCTGAAACAACATCTATCCAATCTAAACCATGCAAAATGTAGAAGTGCACAATATGGTCATGCAATTGTAGAGTCGTTAAGATCAAGCTACGAATGTATTTCGCATTGAGAGGAACTTGGGCATTAATTGCATCTTCAACAGCCAACGTACCACATAAGTAATGTGATGATGTACATACACCACAAATACGTTGCATTAATAGGCCAACATCATACGGTGTACGGCCTTTCATAATAATTTCAAGACCACGGAACAGGGTAGATGATGCCCATGCTTTGTTGATCACGTTATTCGCATCAAGTTCAACTTCGATGCGTAAGTGGCCTTCGATACGAGTAATGGGATCGATAACGACGCGCTTGCTCATGGATTATTCCTCGACTTTTTTAGCAAAAATACTACTGACTGCGTGTGCACCAATACCAACGGCAGTGACACCTAAAATAACTGCACCAATGGTATCTGCGGTAGCATCTAAACCATGAACAGGTTGGCGACTTAATGGTTTTTCGAAATCTGCCATATCATCCCAAAAGTCAGGTTCTGAACAACCGATACAACCATGACCCGCAAGTACTGGCCAGCTAGTGTGAGCATTAAATCGCTCAGTAGGACAGTTGTTGTAAGTGTAAGGACCTTTACAACCCATTTTGAATAAGCAGTAACCTTGTTTGGCATTGTCATCACCAAACTGTGTTACGAATTCGCCAGCATCAAAGTGACCACGACGTTCACAGTTATCATGAACACGTGCGCCATAAGCCCATTTAGGACGGTTGAAAATATCTAATGCTGGTAAACGACCAAACATAATGAAGTACATTAATGTACCAGTAATGTTGGCTGGGTTAGGTGGACAACCTGCAACGTTAACCACTGGACGGTCAATAACCGTACCGACACTTTTCGCGCCAGTTGGGTTAGGACGAGCGGCTTGTACGCCACCGAAAGATGAACATGTACCGACACAAATAACCGCGGCAGCATCGGCTGCAACACGTTTAATTAGTGAGACACCTGTTTCAGCTTGGCTACCTATAGTAAGGAAAGTACCGTTATTCGCTGTTGGTACTGCACCTTCAGCGGCAAGTAGGTATTGACCTTTATAAGCTTTCATTGCGTTATCAAGATTTTCTTCTGCTTGATCGCCAGCGGCGGCCATGAGCACTTCTTGATATTCAAGTGACACATGTTCAAACAGTAATGTACTGATATCAGGTGTGGTGCTACGTACTAATGATTCAGAACAACCTGTACATTCGGCAAGGCTCAACCAGATAAGTGGAACACGGTCAGAAAGCTCTGCAGCCTCTGCAACCATGGTACTAAAAGGTAGCGGGAGTGCCAGTAATGAAGTGATGGTTGCACTCCAAATCATGAAGTCACGACGGGTAAAGCCATTTTGTTCAAGTTTTTTCTGAAAAGATCCCTCACGAAGAGGTTTCGTATTTCGAAGCTCAGCAAGACGTTTCTGGCCGAGTTCAAAAAGGGCTGCATGCGAGTCCATGTATCAACCTTGTTAGCTATGATTAAATATACTTTAGAAGTATTACACACTAATTTTATGACTTAAATCAATAGAATTAGTTGATCTGAATCAGATTTTGAAAATTTGTGTGACAAAATAAAAAATCAAAAATGAACTTATGCATAAAATAATAAGTGGTAATGATAATTGCTATTATTTCAAAGTGTTATAGTCTATTTTTGACCATTAACCCTATGATTAGAAATGATTTTATTTAAGCGGCGAATTGAATGTATTCGCTAAGCTTTTGCATTATTATGCAATATAAAAGGAAATTAAAATATAAATATTTTGAACGAGTAGTTTGTTAAATTCTAAAATTAGAATTTTTTAGCAATGTGACATAAAAAACGGCCTTATTTGGTTAAATAAGGCCGTTTTAATGCGTGTAATGAAAGCTAAAAAAGCTTATTCACCAATAAGAAATTTCTTATCAAGCATGCAGAATGAAAGGAGTAGATTTGCAGCTGCAGCATAGAAGCCAAAGCGATCACGTATCTGGCATTCTTTAGCAAATAACGGTAACCAGTTTAGTAGCATTGTATTGATGAATGACAATTGTGATTGCATCAGAGCTTCACGTTGTTCTTCAGTTTTCTGCTGATTACCCATGATGATTAAATTACCCATGAAGTCTAATTCAATGGCAAGGTGATCAGCTGGTTCATTAAATTCTTTGCGCTGTGCAATATCAAATGATGCCATAAGCTCATGCATTTCTTGTGCTGGTTTATCGTTTAATAGCCCAGTTGTACCCACATACATTGAAGCATAAGGCAATGCACCTGATTTTGGTGTGCTTAGGAATAATCCACAAAAATCAGCCGCAAGTTCTAGTTGCTCATCACTGCGTGCATTAGACTTTGTAATGGCAGCTCGAAAGTTATCAACGGATGCTTTTAATTCCTCAGTCATACCAAGACCCGACAGGAAGGTATACATCTCACCGCCATGGTATTCATGTAGATCTGCATCACTTAACTCACGGGCGAAAAGTGAAGACATCCACCAATAGATTTCAGCTCGTTGTTCATTGAATGCGATAAATTCTTGCATGGTCACTCCAGACATAAAACATATTCAAATAAAGCAATTAAGTAGAGTATACCTAACGGTTATTAGAATAGGTTCTAAAAAATGAAATAAAGGCGATGAAAGTAAGATTCATCGCCTTTACGGATTGATTTACTATGTTAACAATGGATTAATTATTTATCCATTGCAGGGAATAGAGGATCAATGCCAGTTTCATACGTAGGGCCGTTAAAACCAGTAACTTCAGGTACTGGACCTGTGTATTTCTCAATATCAACCACAGCTGTATGTGCTGATGTTGCTTGTGCAAGTTGAGAAGTACCGATATCTAACGTTAGTACGTTTGGATCGCCGTAAGTACAAATTGTACCCGCTTTGCCGCCTTCTAATGGGCTATACCAAGCACCTTCATGAATACGACAAACACCTGGTGAGTAGTCTTCTGTAACAACCGCACCCGCTAATACTTGACCACGACCGTTAAAGACACGTACCAAATCACCCGATTTAATATTACGAGCAGCAGCATCTTGAGTGTTGATGTAAATCGGCTCACGATCTGCAACAGCGTAAGTTGCACGGAAGTCAGTTGATGAACATAACTGTGAGTGCAAACGGTTATTGGGGTGACAGCTTTGTAAGTGAAGCGGATAGACATCAGAGCGTGGACCACCGTGACTACGTTCTTCTTTTTCAAACCACATTGGGTGACCTTGACAGTCGTTATAACCCATATCTGCGATGGTCTTACAGTAGATCTCAATTAGACCTGATGCTGTACCTAGTGGCTCAAGATCCGGTTCGTTACGGAATGATTCGTGACGTACCCACTCTTTGCCCGCAGGGAATTCAATATAACCATCACCTTCCCAGAACTTAGAGAAGTTTGGCATACGAACACCGATACCACGGCCTTGCAAACGCGCACCGTTGTAGATTTCTTCGATGATTTCCATCTTTGTTTTACCGCCAGTAAATGCTTCTTCACGGTTGAAGCGTGCACATAGCTCACGGAAAATATCAAAGTCATCTTTAGATTCAAACATTGGCTCAACAATTTTACGTAATGCAAGGATACCTTTGTTGGAGTGGTTACCAAACTGCTCGATATCATCACGCTCGTAAGTGGTTGTTGCAGGTAAGACGATATCTGCAAAACGACACGTCGCTGTCCATTGGTGCTCGATAGAAACAACGGTCTCTAGTTTTGTCCACGCTTTGATCATACGGTTACGATCTTGGTGGTGAGCAAATGGGTTGTTACCGCTGAAGATCGCCATCTTCATGTATGGGAAGGTAATTTCGTTACCATTCCATTGAATCTTAGTACCTGGATTAGAGATACAATCAACAAAGCGCGCAACAGGAATTGTCTTAGCGTAACCTTTAAAAGAACCGTTGTAGATTGGCTCTACGCCTGTTACACCACTAAAGCCTGACATTAGTGGGCCAGCAGAAGTGATAGTACCTGCATCGTTGTAGTGCCAGCCAAAGCCGAAACCACCACCAGGTTGACCAATCTGACCAAGCATTGCGGCAAGAACAACTAGCATCCACGCCCATTGTTCGCCGTGTTGCATACGCTGTAGACACCAACCGCCGACAAGCTGAGTACGACCACCCGCCATTGTGCGTGCTAGTTCACGGATCTGACTTGCCTTGATGCCACAGATTTTCTCTGCCCATTCAGGAGTCTTAACGATACCGTCAGTTTCGCCCATCACGTAAGGCATGAACTGCTTAAAGCCTGTGGTGTAGTTAGCGATGAATTCTTTGTCGTATAGATTTTCAGTGTATAGCGTGTGCGCAATCGCCAGCATCAACGGAATATCTGATTGTGGGTGGACAGGTAACTGCTCACCACCAACAAACTTCATGGTTTGGTTACGGACAGGGTCAATGTGAATAACTTTAATTTCTTTGTTTTTCACTTTTTCAGCAAGTTGCTGGTATGAGCCGTATACGCTGTGATCAGGAACCAACCAACCTACTTGAAGGTTTTTAACGGGATCCGTACCCCACATTACGATGGTATCTGTGTTTTTAAGCACGATATCCCAAGAGGTTTGTTGCTCGTAAACTTCCATTGCACCAGCAACGTAAGGAAGAATAACTTGTGCAGCACCTGTTGAGTAGTCACCCATTTTACCAAGGGTTGTACCGTGTAGGCTGATACCACGTTTCATCATTGTACCGGCGTTGTGTAGTTTACCTACAGACTGCCAGCCAGTATGACCTGCGTATAACGCACTTGGGCCATAAGTTTCTTGAACACGGTTTAATTCGTGTTGGAAGAAATCTAATGCTTGTGACCAAGGCACACGTACGAAACGGTTGTTACCACGTTGGCTTGTATCAGACTTGTAGCCTTGTTTTAGCCAGTCGATACGGATCATTGGGTATTTAACACGTGCAGGGTTGTATACCACTTCACGTACGGCATCTAGCATAACTGTTGGGTGTGGGTCTTTCTCAAACGGTGTGGTTTCAGTCCATACACCGTTAACAACTTTAGCGCGGAAAGCACCCCAGTGAGAGCCACAAAGCACTTCACCGTTAAAACCTGTTATTGCATCTGTTGCTGCCATTGCTTTACGAGGAGCAAGCAGGCTAGTACCGACAACTGATGCAGCACTTGCAATCGCAAGACCAGATAAGAAGCGGCGGCGTGTAATGCCTTTATGATTGTTTTGAGTCGCCATAGTTGGAGAATCCTTAAACTTTAATTTTTATCGATGGGGCGGGGATAACCGTTATCACCCGCCTATCATTTAATCGTTTATTGGTGCGCTGGATTAATGCGCGCCAGTACTACCTGTATCGCTGCCATGGTTCTGAAGATATTTAAGTAGTGTGCGTTCTTCAGTCTTAGTCAGACGGTAGTAAGAGCTCATGGCTTTCAGACTTGCGATCCAGCCATTTGCAGTAAAATGGCCAGGATCAGGCGCCGCATGACAAGCGTTACATGTAGACGCGTACATATCTTCTGCGTAGTTCCAGATTGGTTTAATACTATCAATCATGTCTGATTTAGTAACCCAACCTTGAACGCTGATGTTCTGCCATACAATGTTAGTTGCAGGATCAGTTTCTTCTTTAATGATTTTCTCGTTCGCTTTCACTTCGCCACGGATAGTTGCCTTAAAGACACGCTTGCCCATGTACTCAGTCATTACACGACCTTTACCTGCTTTTTCTAACCAGCCGTTAACTTCAACTTTTAGCATGTCGCCTTTGCGTTCAAGTACGGTGACTTCAGAAGCCGGTAATAATTTACCTTCTGATTTACCTTTTGGATCATCAGTTGCAAAGATATCTTTCTCACCTAATGAGTAAAGTTTCTCAGCCGTTGCACCTTGAGAGGTTGCTTCGGCTTGTAGCCCTTGGAAATCTTTCTGGAAACCACCTGCCATGTTAGGCAGTTCGTGTGCAATACCTTTGTGACATTCAATACAGTTCATGTCTTTTGACGCTGCTTCTGTCATTGCAGCAGCAGCGGCAGGTGATTGCTTAGCATGGTCCATAGCAGAATAGTTATGGCAACTCTTACATGTGCTTGAGTTTTGTTTTTCCATGCGTTTCCAAACCATTTGAGCTAATTCTAAACGGTGCTCTTCAAATTTTTCAGGCGTATCGATTTTCTTGGTAATAAACTGGTTATACACATCTTTTGATGCCATTAACTTAGTTTCTATCATACCGACTAAATCTTTCGGTTGGTGACAGTCAACACAGTCAGCACGAACACCTGAAGCATTTTTGAAGTGTACAGATTGGGTATACTCTTCATAGTTTTGCTGCATGGTATGACAACCAACACAGAATTCATTGGTTGATGCATGTTCAAAACCTTTGTGCACAGCAAAAATGCCACTCACGGCGATACCAATACCAACAAGCACCAGAGCAAGAATTGAGTACTTGCTGCTTGGTTTTGTCAACATCTGCCAAATTTTTTTCATTTTGAAAGATTCCATTTAAAAGAATGCTCACCGTAGGCTACGGTGACGGTTAAAATTTTATGAGGTAATCTTATTGTTACGATATGAATAAGGTTAACGCTACGAATGAATAGCCAAGGCAGAGTTATGACAAATTGTGAATGGTCTTAGTTTGTGCTACCGTTCAGCAAGAAAGCCAAAAACTAAAAAGAGAACGACATGACCCATCACATACTTGTTGTAGAAGATGAAATTGTTACCCGCACAAAATTGGTTGGGTATTTTGAGAATGAAGGATACAAGGTAAGCCAAGCAGACAGTGGCGCACAGATGCGCGAGATAATGGCAACGGAAAAAATCAACCTTGTAATGCTTGATATTAACCTACCTGGCGAAGATGGTTTAATGCTAACTCGTGAGCTTCGTAGCCGTTCTGAAGTAGGTATTATTTTGGTGACTGGACGTACCGATAGTATTGATAGAATTGTTGGTCTAGAAATGGGCGCAGACGATTATGTAACTAAGCCTTTTGAATTGCGAGAGCTATTAGTTCGAGTGAAAAATTTGTTATGGCGCATGACGTTAGTAGAAAAAGCGCGTGATGAAACGATGGTTGAAATGCAGGAAGATAACATCATTCGTTTTGGTGAATGGCAGTTTGATATTAATAAACGCGCACTGACACATAACGGTCTTCCAGTGAAGTTAACTAAGGCTGAATATGAGCTGTTAGTTGCGTTCTCTTCACACCCAAATGTAGTGCTAAGCCGTGAACGTATTTTGAACATGCTAAGCCACCGTGTTGAAGCGCCGAATGACCGAACTATTGATGTTTTAATTCGTAGAATGCGTTCTAAAATGGAACTTGATCCGAAGAACCCACAGATTTTTGTTACCGTCCATGGCGAAGGATATATGTTTGCTGGCGACTGATAGTAGTCTTGTTTGGGTCAGAAAAACGTTGTCTCAATAAAATAGTTATGACATAAATTGACATAAAAATGCCCTATTTGAAAAGAATAGGGCATTTTTTTTGAACGCTATTTGGGCGATTTTTTGATTTATATCATGATTCATTGAAATATTTTTTTGGGTCAAAATGGAACAAAATCGCGTACTGAGAATTATTATTAATACCAAGGCCGTTTTGTAACATCATAGAAACTATAAAAATGATTTACGGACACTTGGTGAAACATCTTCGCAGCAATGGCATTGAAAAATGAAATCTTATGAACATGTATTTTGAGCTATATTCCCTTGTAAAATTTATTTTACCTTAAATTGATACTTTCAATGTGTAAGTGAGTGAATATTAATAAAGGTAAATAATGCTTTTTGGTGATGCTATTCATACTACAATCATTCACTGTTCATAGTTAAGTTGTGATTTATTCATAAAATAGTCATATATCGAATGAGGCATTTACGCTAATTAAAACCAATAAAATGGCAAAAAATGCGATATGCCGTTAATTTTAAGAAAATACCGTATAGATATAAGCGCCTTATATATCGTTTTAAATTCTTTTTTCTAGTATTTTTTCAGTCAATTTAATGATTTTAGGCAGGCTAATAGTGCTTTGTTGTGCAAGTTGTTGTTGCTCAATAAGGACATTTTCTAGAATTTCAGTGGTTGTTAGAGGATTTGCTAGCACAACCCGAAACACAGTCGTTGCTTTTCGTTGCCACTTTTCAGGGGTAATACGCGTACGTGATACAAATGATTTACCTGATTCTCGTTGGCGTTTTTGAATAAATTGGGTGAGATCATTTAACAGCTCTAGCAATATTTCACGTTGTGCTGGGGTTGCTTGTTGTAATGCTTGTTGTGTGTTTTTGGGAACAAAGCGGTAAGTCAGTAGGCATAATTCAGGTTCAGTAACTAACTCAAAATCAGGGTGCTGTTTAATACATTGTGCAAAGTAAGCGGCTTTTTCAATGCTGTTATTGATCAATAATTCATAGCCAGGGCGACTAATAATATTCAGACTCGCAAACAGTAACATCGCCATACCACTGCGTGATCCTTCAAGTGTATGACTGCCTAAATCTTTTGAACCTTCTCGAAGAATATATTCAGCATGATGCTCAATTGCACTCATTAATTCTGGATTTTTAAAGATCACCATGCCAGCACCCATTGGAATATAGAGCTGCTTATGGGCATCGATAGTAATTGAGTCTGCGCGTTCAATCCCTTTCAATAAATGACGATATTTATTTGACATTAAAGTAGCACCGCCCCAAGCCGCATCAACATGGAAGTGGCATTGGTGTTCGGCCGCAATATCTGCAAGCTGATCAAGGGGGTCGATATTGCCCGTTTCTGTGGTACCTGCAATCCCAATAATCGCAAAGGGTTTAATATTTTTCTGTTTTAAAATATCGAGTGTGATTTGTAATTCATCAAGATCAATACGATTATTATCATCAGTTTTAATCGCAATAAGGCTATCTCTGCCGATACCTAAAACATCTGCTGCTTTTTTAAGAGAATAGTGACCGCGCTCTGATACGAGAATAGCAAGATCATCATAACCATAGTGCTTCATTGCTCGCAGTAAACCTTGTTGTCCTACACCCGTGAAATCACCATCAGGTTGTAATACTGTATTACGAGCAACCCATAATGCGGTGATATTGGCGATGGTGCCACCGGAACAAAAAGCGCCTAAAGAATGGTCAGCACTGTGCATCCATTGTTGGTAGAAACTTTCATTTTGATTAAATATTAACTTATGAAGCATACCTAAAACTTGACGTTCTAGTGGTGTAAATGCTTTTGATGTTTCTATTTTTACGAGGTTTTGGTTTAGCGCGATCATGATCTTAGACAAAGGCATCATGAAATAGGGTAGTGCAGAGGTCATGTGACCGATAAACGTAGGCGCAGCAGTATGAACTGATTGGGCGACAAGTTTATTTAATAAGAATTGGGTATGTTCAGAAACAAAAGAAGGAACTTCCGGAATATTCGGATTAGAGAAATCTTTTTCAATTTCAGCTAAGGGTTTTTCGATTGCTGCGATATGGGTTCGCAGAAATTCATTGAGGTTTTCAGAAAGCTCTTTTTCGATGGATCCCAAAGTTGAATCAGGTGCTTCTGGTATAGTAAAAATGCGATGCAAAGATTCTAGGGATGCATCTGCAGTACGATTATTAGCCGCCATAATTTATTTAACGTTTCCATAACGTTGGCAAAGTATCGTTAATCTAATCGATATTTTGAATGATGTCTCGAATTATTTCGATATGGTCAAAATGTAATCACTTCAAATGAAATCCATTAATTAAAGAGTGCCATTATTTATTATGTTGTTATTAGAATTTATAATTTAAACCGATACTAACTAACATCTCGTTACTATCATAAAAGTTTATATTTGATTGTGTTGAGTTATAACCGACGAGAGAAACTAAACCCCAGTTTTTCCAATTAAAGGGTTGGTTATATTCATAAGCTAAGAATGCTCCGAATTTATTATCTTGTTGTTTTTTATTAAAGACGGGATTAGCTAAGTCAAATAATGCTCTTTTGTAATTTAAAGTAAATGCAAAGCTTGATTGAGGTAATAACTGAATAATAGTCGCGGCTACACCATACATATTATTACGCATGGCATTACCCTCAGCATTAATATTAGTGAAATTAAGAGAGGTTCGTAGAATTAAACTACGACTAAATGGTTTCGTATAAGAGGCTTCAGTATAAAGAACGTTAGCATTACGATTTAGAGTGGCTTGTTCGTTGATAGTCAGCGAAAGTAAAGGATCGTTGCCACTACGTTCATGATCAACACTAAATTTACCGTAGGCAACTTGACCAGAAAAACGAGAACCACGAATGTTGTTAAGCTTGACGCTAAATGCATTAATGCTGGTTTTTATTTTGCTGCGTTCTACATCTTGTAGGTAAGGATCTTGCCATGTTTTTTGAGTCAGTACACCGGGTATATAGCTCAGGGTTAGCATGGAATTATCAGCAAACTTTTGTCGATAACCTATATCAACATGAAACCGACCCAGAGCAATATCAGAACGGTTAGTACCAAAATAGAGTTGTTTATCACCATCATTAAAGGTGTAGCTGAGGCTACCAATAGGGGCAACGAACATTTTATTTTGATCGTCACCGCTACTATTTAGATTTGGTGTAGTGTGATTATCACTATTAAACTGTGAGTTAGATTTACTGTAGCCAACCATGAAAGAAACATCACCGCCAATTCCAGGCGTCCAATCGACGGGTTTTGCCAGTGCCGTGGTGGAGATTATTGTCGTAGCAATTAAGCTGACAGTGAGTAATGGTTTCATTATTTTCCCTATAAAATAAGCTATATAATCAGTTGATTATAATCTTACATAGAATATAAAAAAGCTGTTTATTTGCATAGTGTAGCATAATGAAAAATTTTCTTTATTGGCGATAATGTATTGTGTGAGTATTGTCGTAATGATCGCAATTCATATTGCTTTTAGTAACAACCTGAACAAGACTTAAGGTAATGTTATGTTCCGTATTATAAGAGGGCTTTATTATGAATATTGAATTTAAAATTACGCTAATAACAGTAACTATCATACTTTTCGCATTAGCAGGCTATGGAATTATTGTTGTACATGCATAGTAATTAACACTGCATTATTAGTTAATGTAATAATATTTTTTAGCATTATTGCCTGTTGGTATGTACGCGTTGTATATTCTACTCTCTTAGATATAGTAACGTATGTTGGTTTACATATTTAACAGGGAGAAGCAATGAATTATCTTCCGTTTAGTTTACGTGATTTTAATGAAAAATCGGTCGCTGATTTTTCTTTGATGCTTAACACTACATCGAATAAAAAAATAGCATTAATTGTTCAAGGAGGCGGCCAACGGGGTATATTTTCTGCTGGTGTGCTTGATAGCTTTCTTGATCATCAATTTGATCCATTTGAGTTGTATATTGGTACTTCTGCCGGTGCGCTCAATTTATCTTCTTTTATTAGCCGCCAACCGCGATTTGGTTATCATTTTATTCGTGATGTATCGATGGATGATAAATTTTTTAATCTTTATAAATACCTTAGCAAGCAACAGCCGATGAACTTGGAGTGGGCGTTACAGCAAGTGTCATCCTCTGGGCTATATCCTCTCGATGTTGCAACCGCGCACAAAACATTAATGTGTCGAACCGCACTTGCATGTGCGACCCGTAAAGATACTCTGCAAGATTATTATTTGCCAATGTACCAACAAGATTGGCAAGATGTGCTGTTAGCATCGTGTGCGATTCCTCTGCTTTATAATCAACCTGTCAATATGGATGAGCTTCAATGGGTTGATGGTGGCGTGAGTGCGGCAATTCCTGTTAAAGAAGCATGGCGGCGTGGTGCTGATTTAGTGGTGGTTATCCGTACTGAGCCACTAGAGTATAGCGATACAGACAGTAGCGATAATAATGAACGGGGTATTTTTGATGATTGGCGGGAAAACATTGAAATTCAACTACCTTATTATATTGATAAGTTAAGTTTGAATGAGTCAGTTGATAAAATTAAAAATATTCATCAAGAGTTGAGCCAGCGATTTGAACAATGGCGACAACATTATTGGAATGATGAAACTAACGATTCTCAAGAGACTGAATTAGTAAATAAATCGATATCTAAAAAAGGTTGGTTTTCACAGTTAAATGTTGAGCGACTCATTGCGTTAACTGGGCAGGGAACAAACTCTGAAATATTAGAAATGTTAGCGCGTTATCATCATACTTATCGTGATGTGAATGATTTTTTAGTGAATCCACCGCAAGGGTTGCAGGTTATTCAAATTGCACCTGAGAAGGCATTAAATAGTAGTGCGTTATTAAGTAGTTATGAAGATTTAGAGCTTGATTACCAGCAAGGAAAACAAATTGGTGAGCAGTTTGTGACGTCTTTTTCACAGTTACTGAATAAAAAAACCAGTCTGATGCAGCATTTACGTTAGGTCAATTACATAAAAAAAGCACATAAAATAAAGCCTTGATAACTTGCGTGGTATAAACAAGAGTATCAAGGCTTTTTGTTAGGCTAGATTATTTATTTAAAAAATCAGCCATATCAGTCTGCATTTCTAATGTTGTTGCTTTAGACGCTTCAATGGTAAAGCTATCATTTGTTGGCATCGTGATATCGAGTAATGATGTATGGCTGCCTGGTGTATATTCTTTCCAACCTTTAGTTGCATTGTTTAATGCTAAACCTAATTGCTTAATCAGTGGTTCAGTACCTGTGAACGGTGAGTAAGGCAGGTTGTTTGGCGTAGTAATATTTGGAATCGTACTATCACCTTTAACCATTTGCACATAGACAGGGACAGAAGACGGAATACCATCAGCAAGGTTAATCGGATCAACTGGATCCATTACTGTTTGGGCGGCATAAGCGAACTTAACGTAAGTCTCTGTCCATTTAGCGAATAAACTTGGGTTGTTATCTTTAATCGCTGTAATGTTATCAATATAACATTTGTTCAAATCTTTGTGCTTATCATCTTGAGCGACATAACAAACATTCAGTGCTTGTAGAAATTTACCTGTTTCAATTACGTCTGGCGTTATTTGTGCTGGATTAGATACTGAACTTTGTAGAACCCCTGCTTTTAGAAGACCACCAAAACTGCCTGAGTTTAATAGTAGGTAAGGGATCTCGGCACCTGGGTTCGCTAATGCCAGTTTATCAATCGCAAAGTATTGTTTATCAAACGTCGGCTCAAGTGTGGGGCGGTTGGCAATATTGCCGACATTAGTACCGACAATAGCGCCTAATGAGTGACCTGAAAAACTCACCCCGTTATTAGGATTTAACATGTCTAACGGTGAAATATTGCTTGAAGCTTGACCTTCTTTTTGCTGTTGCTGAATATGGGTAAATAATTTACCAATAGCAGCACGTAGGTTGACTACATCAATGGTACTTTGACGCAAGTTATCGCGCGCAACGGTTAAGTTTTCAAGATTTAAATACATTGAGGGATCTATTGCTGCATTTTTATATACCGTTACGCCACTTTTATTTGTGATATTAATACCACGATCGGTACCATGAAGTGGTTGGTTTATGGCAAAAATTGCGCGGCATTGATCCCCAACTAATTTTTCTGCTAAAGAAGGTAATGAAACTATTTTATCTTTATCATCTTTAATTTTAATATGCTTAATTAATACATCTTTATCTGCGGTAATACCATGTTGGAAAATAGTGACATCATTAGCACCAAGAGTCTGACATTTTTTACTGTTTGGTAAGACTAAAGTGTAATCAATCGTCTGCACTGATTTAAGTTCAGGTATAGCACTGTAGCGAGTAATTAGACGTTCAGGGTCAAGTTGGTTGCCATTGGCTAAAAATAGCTTTTTACCCATTAATAGAGTGAGTACTTTAATTTGCACTTGTGGGTTTGTCGCCACTTGCGCCATGTCGGTTAGTGTTACTTTCGCAGCGGCTAATTGAGCTAAAATCGTCGCTTTATCCGCATTACTACCATTGCTTAATACATATTTAATCTTAGCAAGGCTTGGCATACCACTTTGCCAAGGGGTATTCATAAATTTGTTAGCACGAATATCGAGGTAGTATGGTAATGAAACAGTGCCTTGATAGATTGTGACATTACTTTTTTTACTGACTTTATTTAGGTCGTCAACTTGTACAGGTTGAGAGAACGTAAATAATGTTGAAAGCTGCTCGGGAGTCACAGTTTTGGCAATAGCAGAACCTTGCCATACATTATTAGCACCTAGCGCCATGGCTTCTTTTGTTGCCATCTTCGCTGCAAATAACACATCACCAGATGATAATGTCGTAAACCATGATGAGAAGATAATATCGCGTTTTTGCACAATACCATGGAAAGCTTCTTCTGTAACATGGGTGATCTTTTGTGCAGGTAACAATGCAGGTGCTGGTGGCAGATTATCTGATTTTAATAATGCGTATGAGTTACTCATACCTACAGCTTGGCCGTTCATATCTTTTAGATCGTCAGTAACGGCATACATGTAGTTACTCGCAGGATCTAACGGTTTAAGCAGTATCACAATTAAACTGTGACCCGAGACTTGAAGAGTAAAATCTTTATTTTGTTGAGATAATAGAGTCGGCTTTGTTGTATCGTCAGTATTTGTTGGATCGCCTGATTTAATCAAATAAAAGCTAGTCGCCGCTGGTGTAGGATCAAGAGCTTTACCTATAAAATTGATCGTAATCGGTTGAGTGGTACTCCAACCGTCGGTTTGTCCCATGGCAACTAATGGATCTGAGGTATTGGTTTTATCTTGCGCCATCGCTTCTGTTGCAAGGGTGCCGTCTTGAGCATCCATCGCTAAATAGGTTGGTAATATTAGCGTTTTATTGGCAGACAAAAGGTCAAAGTTTATTTTTGTTTCAGCATTCAAGCTTGCAGCAATATTAGGATCAATCGGTGATTGATTCTCCAATGTACCATCACTTTTACAGCCCATTAAACTTAATGCAGAGGTGACTAATAATGCTATTGAACGTATCTTCATTGTTATTCCTAATGATTTATAGTTTATTTCGCATTAAAAGCGGTAATTAACTTGTGCAGCAGCAAGGTAAGCTTTGCCTGATGACGTAATGCTGTCATTTTCACCTGCTGGTGTTTGTTCTACAAAGTCAGCTTTTTTACTGTGAATATAAGATACGCCGAGATCAACAGATAGAGCTGGATTGTAATGATAAGTCGCCCCCGCTGAGTACCAATAACGATCAGTATCTGGAATGCTTAATGTTGCCTGTCCAGCATTTTGATCAATGGCAAAACCATAACGCAGTGTCCACGTTGGGTTTAATGTATAGGTAGTACCTACAGCCCAACGGTAAGTATCTTTGAAGTTTTCTTTTTTAACAAAACAAGTGCCTGTTTTACATTGAGAACTGATTGCTCTGATTTCTTTAAATTTATTGTATTGCGTCCATTGCACACTATAGCTAATCGCCCATTGTGGGTTCAGTTGATGAAAGCCTGAAAATTCAGCAATTGCAGGAAGAGGAAGTGCAAGGCTTGCTGCAACGGTTTCATTTCGTTTGGATGTTGCTTGACCCAAGTAGTCAGTAAAATGGCCTTTAAAATTGAGGTCTACTTGTGAACGGTAGCTTAGTCCAAAACGAGTATTGTCATTTAGTTCGTATAACGCACCAACATTCCATCCCCAGCTCCAATCGGTACCTTCCATATTGATAAGGTTATGGCTTGGCGCTGCGTAAGCTAAAGAGCCTAAACGACGATTAAATTCTGCTGTGCCATAAACAAGGCTAACACCGGCACCAATACTTAATTTTGGTGAGATACGATAAGCAATATTCGGATTGAAGTTAACCGTTTCTAATGCAGTTTTACCCGCAAGGCTACCTGCTTGCATCGCTGTAGGGTAGTCAGTGGTCACGCCATAGTTACTAAAAATAGCTAAACCAATCGCTGTTTTATCATTGATAGGCTGAATGTAGTAGGCTGCGGGGACTAGACTTATTGGTGAAATATCTTTTGCAGTTTCATTGTGAGTATGATCATCAATATTGATTGATGGATTAATGACACTCATTACCCCTGAAACTTCAGCATGTTTAAAACGTGTCATTGCGGCAGGGTTACGTGCTAATACCGCAGCGGTGTCTGCTATTGCAGCATCACCTGCGTATGCACGACCAAGACCTGCAGCAGAGTGTTCTGATACCTGATATCCAGCAGCATGCGCTTGGCTTGAAAGTATGGCTGTAATAATGAAGGAGATATGCTTTTTATTTATGGACATTATACTGTCTCTCTATAATTTCTAGTAGCTTCTTGTTCACCCTTCAAAGAAGGCTGGATTTAAAAGAGAGAGGATTATAGTTATACCTCAAGAGAATAATAAGCAAATATGGATAAATATCACAATAAAATAGTTTGTTTGCTTATAATTTACTCATAGCGATGGTTTTTAGATGTATTTCTATTGATTTAAATAATTAAAGTATTTGCTCTAATTTGGAAATTGGTGTAGCACATATTTTATTTTTAGGGGGAAATTGGTGGTTATTATTGGTGTTATTTATCTTTATTATGATCAAAAAAAAGACTCTAAAAAGAGCCTTTTTTATTATCAATAATTAGTTGAAATAATTATTTTGCAAGTACTGTTTGTAGCCAAGGCCAGCCTTGCTTTTTACGGCTTAGTGTATTTTCCATCATTAATACACCGTCTGTTGCGTGTGTATCAAGAATGTGATTCCAATCACCGGTGTAAAGTAGGCGAGTAGTACTTGTTGTGATATCTGTTAGCATTAATGCTGCCAGACCTAAACCGTCTTCGTCACAACGACGTTGAAGATCAGCTTGAAGCTCTTCAATCATGCTATCTACTTGCTCAAGAGTCGCAAGTTCGATTTGACCAACAACAACGTCACGATTGTTGAAAGGGTAGCCTTTAAGATCTTTTTCAACAAGTTGTGCAGCCGTTAGACCTTTGATATCAGTCTTGGCAATGAGTAAGGCTTTGATGAATGATTCTAAGTCTTGTATGTCAGCAATTTGAGCAAGCTCATGTACTGCATCTTTATCTTTTTGAGTACACGTTGGAGATGCAAAACCGACAGTATCAGACAAAATAGCTGACATCATTAGTACGGCTAGTTCACGTGTGATTTTGTGATCTTCAATCTTAAATAAGTTGAATAGAACAGTACAAGTACAACCTACAGGCCAGATCCATGCTTCCATTGGGTTGATTGTCATTACATCACCTAGACGGTGGTGGTCAACAATACCGACAACTTCAGCTTCAGCTAGGTCATCAGGTGCTTGAGCAAGGTCTGAATAGTCAACTAACCATACTTTCTCACCAGCAACACTTGTACGTAGCTCAGGAGCCGTAACGCCAGCTAGCTCAAGGATATGTAGAGTTTCACGGTTCATTTCGCCTTGACGAATTGCTGTCGCCTCAAGACCACGAGCTTTAAGAAACGCTGTACAAACTAGTGCAGAACAAATGCTGTCACTATCTGGGTTTTTGTGACCTACAACTTGGATCATGATATTTCCTTTACTTTATCTGTAACAGCATGGTGCTGTGTAAGATATATAAGATTAACTCGATTCTTGATCGATTATACCTTGAAGATAAATTGTTTTATAGGGATAAGCGAGATCAAGAACTTGGAATGGGGGATGATTGTAGAGTATTTTGCAGAAATAACAATTAAGGATAAAAAATAAAGGCGCAAGTGTCTAATCTTGCGCCTTTTTCGTTATTTGAAGATAAAATCTTTTTTAACTATAGCTTATGCTTTTTGAGCTTGCTCAATAGCAACGGCAACAGCAACAGTTGCGCCAACCATTGGGTTGTTACCCATACCAATAAGACCCATCATTTCAACGTGAGCTGGTACAGATGAAGAACCTGCGAACTGAGCGTCAGAGTGCATACGACCCATAGTATCAGTAAGACCGTAAGAAGCTGGACCTGCAGCAACGTTATCAGGGTGAAGAGTACGACCAGTACCGCCGCCTGATGCTACTGAGAAGTAAGCTTTGCCTGCTTCTAGACGTTCTTTTTTGTACGTACCAGCAACAGGGTGTTGGAAACGTGTTGGGTTAGTTGAGTTACCAGTGATTGAGATATCAACGTCTTCGCGGTGCATAATTGCAACACCTTCACGTACATCATCAGAACCGTAACAGTTGATGTCACCACGTTGTGTTTGAGAGAAACGACGCTCAGAAACAACGTTTAGATCGCCAGTTACGTAATCATATTTAGTTTCAACATAGTTGAAGCCATTGATACGAGCGATTAGGTAAGCAGCATCTTTACCAAGACCGTTAAGAATAACGCGTAGTGGGTTAGTACGTACTTTGTTAGCGTTTAGGGCAATTTTGATTGCGCCTTCAGCTGCTGCAAATGATTCGTGACCAGCAAGGAATGCGAAACATTGTGTTTCGTTGCTTAGTAGACGAGCACCTAGACGACCGTGACCAAGACCTACTTGACGTTGGTCTGCAACAGAACCAGGAATACAGAAAGTTTGTAGACCAAGACCTAAGAATTCAGCCGCTTCAGCTGCTGTTTTTGCGCCTTCTTTAAGTGCAATAGCAGCACCTAAAACGTAAGCCCAAGATGCGTTTTCAAACGCGATAGGTTGTGTTTCTTTAACGATGTTGTATGCATCAACACCATGTTCGTTACAGTAATCACGTGCTTCTTCTAGTGAAGCAAAACCATATTGTTCTAGTACTGGAGTGATTTTTGCAATACGACGATCAAAACTTTCAAATAATGCAGCCATGATGGAGTTTCCTCTAATTCGGTAAAAACAATTTCAGTGACGCTGTAACTCTTGAAAAGTTAAAATAAATGCGTCATTTACTTGTGTGATATAGGTCTATGATTACTCGTGACGAGGATCGATAGTACGAACTGCTTCATCAAAGCGACCGTATTGACCCGTAGCTTGTTCCATTGCTTCTGCAGCAGGAACGCCTTTACCGATAGATTCCATCATCTTACCTACGTTTACAAAACGGTAGCCAATGATTTCTTCGTTATCATCTAGTGCAATTTTAGTTACGTAACCTTCAGCCATCTCCATGTAACGAGGGCCTTTAGCAAGAGTACCGTAGTGTGTACCTACTTGGCTACGTAAGCCTTTACCTAGATCTTCAAGACCAGCACCGATTGGTAAACCGTCTAAAGAGAATGCAGTTTGAGTACGACCGTAAACAAATTGAAGGAAGATTTCACGCATTGCAACGTTGATAGCATCACAAACAAGGTCAGTGTTTAATGCTTCAAGAATAGTTTTACCAGTAAGAATTTCTGAAGCCATAGCAGCAGAGTGAGTCATACCAGAACAACCGATAGTCTCGATTAGAGCTTCTTCAATGATGCCGTTTTTAACGTTAAGTGTTAGTTTTGCAGCACCTTGTTGAGGAGCACAAGTACCAACACCATGGCTTAAGCCAGAAATAGCAATAACATCTTTAGGGCTAACCCAGCGACCTTCTACTGGAATTGGCGCTGACTCGTGTTGTGGACCACGAGAGATAGGACACATGTTTTGAACTTCACTTGAGTATTGCATTGCTCTGCCTCATAGACACCGCTTTATAAGTAATAAAATAATACATATTTTAGGTATTAATCTATTACAGTGAGCAGTGTAGAATTGATAATTCGTTATCGTGCAGGTAATAAGAAGAGGACGGATACGTAAACAACGCGACGTGTTTGAAAATGAACATCTATCGTTAGATATTCAATAGAAAATAACACGGACCTCAACTATTAAAAGCCGAATGTTGTCAGACGTCATTATCCTTAAAGAAATTCAATAAGGCGGTTAAAGGAGGAACATCATCTCCCGCTATAACGATTATTATAATAATTTATCATTTATAGCAACAAAATAGATTTTAATACCTATATTTGTTAATGGAGTAAATATACGCTTTTTTTTATAAATAATATTACTTAAATTTTGAAAGAAAGATTTCAAATATGAAATCATTAACTGATAATTATTCTTATTAATATTTGTGGTTATTAAATAAAAAACAGTAATATTGTAAACTGTTAATATTAAAGTGTTTTTTATTTTGAAAATTAAATCATCAAAAAAATAAAAATAATATTAGAGTTAAATGTATTATTATTTGTACAATGCTAAATGATAATCGTTTTTATTGTTAAGGGAGATAATACCATTGCAAGACTTTATTCAGAATGATGAACTTTGCTTTCGAAATATAAATATGAATGTACCTTTAAATTATGAACAAATAACCGAGGGTTCATTAACTATTTTTGCACGAGAGGTTGTACATAAATCCAACATTAATAAAGAATCACCTTGGTTGGTTTATTTACAAGGTGGTCCAGGGTTTGCTGCTCCACGACCAGAAGCAAACAGTGGTTGGTTAAGAGTCGCGTTAAAATACTATCGGGTATTATTACTTGATCAACGTGGTACTGGTGCGAGTAGTGCGATTTCTCATCAAACATTAGCGGCAAAATCACCGCAACAACAAGCTGAATATTTAACGCATTTTCGTGCTGACAATATTGTTCGAGATGCGGAACAATTACGTCAACATTTAGGTATTGATCAATGGGCATTGCTTGGACAAAGTTTTGGTGGTTTCTGCGCATTGCATTATTTGTCTTTTTATCCGCATAGTTTGTCGCGTGTATTTATGACGGGCGGAATACCATCGCTCACCGCAACAGCTGATGAGGTGTATCAAGCAACCTATAAAAGAGTAGCAGATAAAAATAAGGCCTTTTTTAAACGTTTTGCTGGTGCACAACAACAGTGCAACGCTATTGCTGAGTACATTATAAACAATAAGGTCTATTTACCGAATGAGCAATTATTTACGGTTGAACAATTTCAAACATGGGGCATAACACTCGGCGGTACGGGAGGGGATTTGGCGATGTACTATGCGTTAGAAAGCGCATTTGTAGAAGTCGAAGGGCAGCAAGTCTTGAGCTATACTTTTCTTAATACCATGCTGAACCAACAGAGTTACCAAACTAATCCTATTTATGCGATTTTGCATGAGGCTATTTATTGCCAGCAACAAGCATCTGACTGGGCCGCTGAGCGAGTACGTCAGCAATATCCTCAATACCATTATCAAAAAGGCAGTGATTTGTGTTTTACGGGTGAAATGGTTTATCCGTGGATGTTTGATCAAATGACATGTCTGCAACCATTACGCGAAGCGGCACATTTATTAGCAGCAAAAGAAGACTGGCCACTATTATATTGTGAACAGCAATTGGCTAAAAATACTGTACCGATTGCCGCTGCGGTGTATGTTGAAGATATGTATGTTGAATATCGCTATAGTTGTGAAACCTTAGCCTTATTAGCAAATGCGCAATCATGGCAAACAAATCAATATGAGCATAATGGCTTACGTGTTGATGGTGAATATATTTTTGAGCGACTTATTACGTTAGCCGATAGTATGTAAGATCAATACAGCGTTAAAGGTGTATTTATTTTGTCATTTTATCGCTAATATTATCTATTGTCATTAAACGTTATAATATAACATTTAAATTTGTGGCACTAAGTGGTAATGTAACGCATTCAAAATAAATGTGGATTAATGATCCTGATTGATTTTGGATATAGTTGTTGTTAGTACCCTAATTTCGGTATTATTTAATCATAATCAAATACCCCTCTATGGCAGGGGTGTAAAGAAATGCTTAGGAAGAATATGGTAAATGTTAGGGCAAGAGTGCCTTTTAAAGTAGGTCTTAACAGCAATATCCCAGCTGAATTGCTTTCATTCAACGGTCTTGATTCAGGTAAAGAGCATGTTGCCATTATTTTTCAAGACGCAGATAAAACGCTAGTCCCTTTGGTTCGTATGCATTCTGAATGTTTAACGGGCGATGTGTTTCATTCTTCGCGTTGTGATTGTGGCGAACAACTTGATGAAACTATCGAAAAAATGGGTAAAGTTGGCGGTATCATTCTTTACTTACGCCAAGAAGGGCGTGGCATTGGTTTATATAATAAAATCGATGCCTATGAATTACAGACTCAAGGTATGAATACCTATGAGGCGAATAATCATCTGGGTTTTGATGATGATTTACGTGAATTTTCTGAAGCAGCCAACATGTTAAGAGCTTTAGGGATTAATGAAGTACGCCTCGTGACGAATAATCCTAAAAAGATTCGTGACTTAGAAGAACATGGTATCAATATCGTTGAAGTTGTTGGTACGAAAGCACATGTTAAAGATGGCAATGAAAATTATTTAAAAGTGAAAGCTTCACATGGTAAGCATCGCTTAAAGTTTGACTAATATTGATAAAACCATAGAGCCTCGTAATATTCTTTGTCTAATTGAAATATTACGGGGCTTTTTTGGGCTAAAAAACGCCCCTAATGCGTATCTTTACTTTGGATTAGTTTTTCTAATGCAGACCATAATAAACTATCGTGCATTATGAACAAGATTCACTTGTTAGTTATTAATCAGAAGACTACTATTTGCGCTTATTTTACAGGCATAGATACTATTTAAACGAACACGTTCGTCTTCAATAGCAGTGATACACTATTCTATATTTTTTTTCTTATTTAATATGTTGATTATTAATAATTAATTAACTAACAATATTAATCTTTTTGAGGGTGACGGTTGTGATTAAGCAATCTTCGGCTAGTAATACAAGTAAATTATTAATACTAATAATTGTTCTAGTTGCTGTAGGGCAAATGACACAAACAATGTATGTGCCAGCGATACCTGATATGGCAACATTTTTTTCTGTTAAATCCGCATATTTACAAGCGGTAATGGCTGTATACCTTATTCCGTATGGATTATCACAGTTTATTTATGGTCCATTGTCTGATCGTATAGGTCGTCGACCTGTAATCATTGCGGGAATGGTGATTTTCCTTATTGGTACCATCGGCACCTTATTATCATCAAATTTCCATTGGTTCTTGTTTGCTACCTTTATTCAAGGTTGTGGTACAGGTTGTAGTGGTGCGATGTGTCGTACAGTACCTCGTGATAGTTATGATGGAGATGATTTACACCAAGCTAATAGTTTAATTAGTATGGGTGTTATTTTATCACCACTGATTGCACCCGTTTTAGGGGGTTATCTTTCTAAGCATTTTGGTTGGGAGTCGGTGTATGCGTTTCTATTAGTATTTGGTGCTGTAGTGACGCTTGCCATGATGCGATATTTTAGTGAAACATTACCTCCAGAGAAGCGTCATGTTGAACGTGTATGGGTAAGTTACCGATATGTATTAAGTAATCGTCGTTTTCAAGGCTATGTTATTTGTCTTATCGCAACATTTGCGGGTATTGCTGTATTTGAAGCATCGGCGGGTGTCTTACTTGGTAGTGTGCTGAAATTAGATCCTATCACTGTTAGTTGGTTGTTTATTTTACCTTTGCCTGGTTATTTAGGTGGCGCTTGGTTATCTGGTCGATTAGTACGACGTCTTGGTGTTGATCGGGTATTGGTTATCGGCATGATTGCACTTGTGCTGGGTGCAGTGACAATTATTATTCCTGGCTTTGCGGGTTTAATTACGATTAAGAGTTTGATTGGCGGTGCGTTCTTGTATTTTGTAGGTACTGGTATGCTATGTCCTGTTGCAACGACTGCGGCAGTGCAACCCTTTCCTAATCATGCAGGAACCGCTGGCGCTGTGCTTGGTGGTTTGCAAAATGTAGGCGCTGGTTCTGCAACATTAGCGGCATCATTTATGAATGCTCAAAGCCAATTTAGCTTAGGTGCAGTGATGACTGTAATGTCGATTATTGTCATAATGAGCTTATGGTGGATCCGTTACAGTAAACAAGATACGACGATTCTTGCTCGTTAATGATATTTGTACGTAAGATTATTGGTTAGCGAATTGCAAATTAGTAATAGTGATTAGAAAGACAAAAGGCGCGGAATACGATTTTCTTACTAGTTAATGTCTAGTTGAAAGTTATATCCCGCGCCTTTTTTATGGGGTAGCGATTGACTTAGTCACGCTTCCATAAAATGTGACAGCCTTTGTTTTCAGGATCACGGCTGATCAGTAAACGCGCGAAAACATCATCAAGTTCGTTATTTTCTTCGTTAACTAGACCTACACAGACTTCTGCGTAAAGATCTTTATCGATTTCACACGCTAAATGTTCTTCCCAATCATCACGGGTTTCAACAACTTCCGCTGCGCCACGCTCGTCAAATTGTAGAGTGAAAAGCAATACGTCTGCAGACTCTAAGTTATCTGCTGCCATTTCTAGAAAAATATCGTATGCAACGTCAATAACATCATCGTATGAAATAAGGTTTTTTGTTTCCATGATACTGATTGATCTCTATCTGTGTTTAGTGGTGTTATTATACCGAAACCCTTGGAATATGCGATATTTAGCGATAATCGTTAATTGTATGGATAATTATTCTATTTGATGTCGATATGGTTGAGTAATCATTGTTGGGTAATATTAGGATTTTTCGGTAAGTTAATGACTTAGATTGATAATAAAACGTCATTAATATGTGTTAGTTGTGTAATGAGTATGTTTTGTGGCTAAGTTTTTACCTCAGTTGGATAGTCAAACCGCTTTTCAATTAGATTTCATGCCATTGCTTATGGCTGCTGTTACAGATTTACAATCTCAAGTGACGGTATTACACAGTATTTATCTTAATGGCAGTATTGCTTATCGGCAGGCAACGCGCGGTATTTCCGATTTGAATTTGACCGTGGTGATCACGTCGCCATTAACAGTGGAAGATCAACGTCGAATAGCCAGTGTGTCACAGACGTTACGCCGTGATTATCCTGTGATTTCAGCGATTGATATTACATGGGTACTGCTTGATGATGTACTGTCTATTGCTGCCATCTTTAAATGGGGCTTTTGGCTAAAACATTGTAGTGTGTGTTTATATGGTACTAACCTCAGTGAACAATTTGGTGATTTTGAACCTTGTTGGGAAATAGCAAAAGCGTTCAATTACGATATTGCAATCGCTTTAGTGGCGATAGAACAACAGATTAGGCGCACTAAAAGTATTAGCGAATATCAATATTATTGTCGGTGCGCGGGTAAGAAAATGTTAAGAAGTTGCTTTATGCTGGTGGCTATTTACGTTGATGATTGGGCATATACTGATCAACAATGTGCCGATTTTTTTCTGACGCATTACCCAGATAAAGCAACAGAGATTGAACGATTATTTGTGTTAATTAATGGCCCACAAGTACCAAAGAAAGCGTCTATTTTTATGTTGTCGCAATTTGGTGCATGGATCGTGAATGAGTTTAATAATATTGAACGAAAAATTGGCTAACACTTATTTTACCCTATTAAGATCAGATTGAGGTTTCTTTGCAGTCAAATTCAACCGGGTTTGTATTAACTCGTCAAAGTCGAGATATAAAAGGACAAACGGAAATTGTTCTGTGGGTAAAAACCGCCACGGGTCCTTGTCGATTATCGATTGTTGGCGATAAACCTGTGCTCTTTATTTGTGCAGATCAGCAGCAACAAGCCATGGATATTATTCGAGCGACTAATATTCAAGTGCAGTGGAAACCGTTAACGCTCAAAACATTTCAGCATCAGAATATCGTTGGTTGTTATAGCGATACTATTCGTGACAATTACGCCATTAGTAAAAGTTTACAGGCTGAAGGGATTCAGGCATTTGAAGCAGATATTCGATTGGCTGATCGCTTTTTGATGGAACGTTTTATTCGTGGTGGGCTAGTTTTTTCTGGGGAGGTAAAACAGCGTAATGGTTATCAAGATATATTGTTTACCAAAGCCAAAGCCGCTGACTATATTCCAAATCTGACCTTGGTATCTCTAGATATTGAGTGTTCAGAAAAAGGGGTTTTATACTCGATTGGTTTTCATAGCCAGATGGACAGTCGCGTTATTATGGTCGGAGAGCGTCCCGCTGATTATGATGCTAATGCTGAACTTAATATTGAATGGGTGGCTGACGAAAAAGCATTATTGTTGGCGTTAGAAGCATGGTTTATTGAGCATGATCCGGACATCATTATTGGTTGGAACGTGATTGATTTTGATTTCCGATTACTGTTGCATCGTGCAGAGTGGAATAAAATTAGTCTTCGTATCGGTCGTGGTAAACAAACTCCGCATTATCGACATTCTACTCAAAATGCCAATCAAGGTTTTATCAGTGTTCCTGGTCGAGTTGTCATGGATGGTATTGATACCTTAAAAACGGCGTCTTATAATTTTCGATCGTGGTCGTTAGAAGCAGTTTCGCAAGAACTATTAGGTGAAGGTAAAGCGATTCATAATGTGCATGATCGTATGGCTGAAATTAATCATATGTTTAAGCACGATAAGTGTTCATTGGCTAAATATAACCTGCAAGATTGTAAGTTAGTTACGCGAATCTTTAAACAAACACATTTGTTAGCGTTTGCGATAGAGCGAAGTCGTCTTACGGGGGTGGAGCTTGATCGTATTGGGGGTTCAGTTGCGGCATTTACTAATCTTTATATGCCGCAATTACACCGCGCAGGTTATATAGCCCCTAATCTTGAAAGTGAAAATTGGATCGCCAGCCCTGGTGGTTATGTGATGGATTCTAAGCCTGGATTATACGATTCAGTGTTAGTCTTAGATTTTAAGTCGCTGTATCCCTCTATTATTCGATCATTTAGGATCGATCCAATGGGCTTGGTGGAAGGTTTATTGTTAGAAGAGGGTAAAGCTGAACACCAAGCTATTGCTGGTTTTCGTGGTGGTCAGTTTCATCGAACGCGTCACTTTTTACCTGAAATGATTGAATCATTATGGGCTGCCCGTGATCGGGCTAAACGTGAGGGAGATAAAGCTTTTTCACAAGCGATTAAGATCATTATGAACTCGTTTTATGGTGTATTAGGATCATCTGGCTGCCGTTTTTTTGATCACCGTTTAGCATCGTCAATTACTATGCGTGGTCATGAAATTATGAAGTTCACTCGTGAGTTGATTGAAGCAAAAGGTTATGAAGTGATTTATGGTGATACAGATTCGACTTTTGTATCGCTTAAAAGTGCTCACTCTCAGCAAGATGCAAATCATATTGGAAATACATTAGTTGAGCATATCAACCAATGGTGGCAACAACACTTACAACAACACTATGGTTTAGTGTCTGCATTAGAAATTGAATATGAAATTCACTACCATAAATTTCTAATGCCAACCATTCGTGGACAAGAAACCGGCAGTAAAAAGCGTTATGCGGGATTAGTGTGGCGTGGTGATGCTGAACAAATGGTCTTTAAAGGTTTAGAAACAGTACGAACTGATTGGACACCGTTAGCTCAACATTTTCAACAAACATTATATTCTATGGTATTTCATGATCAGGCTGTTGATGATTACGTACGTGATTATACCAATCGAACTTTAGCAGGGGAGTTTGATGATCAATTAGTTTATCGTAAGCGTTTACGCCGTAATTTAGAGGATTATCAGAAAAATATTCCGCCCCAAGTGCGAGCGGCAAGGTTGGCAGATGAAATGAATGCTAAGCTAGGACGTCCGTTGCAATATCAACAAAAAGGGGCAATAGAATATGTGTTTACAACTTCAGGCGCTGAACCCGTAGAATATCGTCAAAGTGCTATTGATTATAATCATTATTTAGAAAAACAATTAAAACCCGTAGCTGATGGTATCCTTCTTTTTATTGGAAAATCGTTTGATAATATAACCGCGCCACAGTTAGGTTTGTTTTAATGGAACAATGAAAACGCGCTATATTGAGCGCGCTTCGATTTAAAACAAAGACGGTTAGTCAAAGTAAGTGACATGTTTTACTGTATCAGTACTTGCTAAAATAGGGTCAAAATTAATGACACCACGATTTTGAGTACAAATTTTATAAACATTATCACATTCAAAAATAGCTAAAATTTCATCCTTAGCGCAAAAAATTTCAGGTGGTAATTTCCCTATCTCACCTATACATTCAACGCCTTCATGGGTCCAAACTAATTTTTGAATACGTTTATTAGTCGTCGGTGTTGGGGCTGATACATGTTCTGCAATCGATGAATAAACCGATTGTGCTTGATCAATATTCTTAGCTAATGGTACGAAAAAATCCATGGTTCCCTCCAGTTAATACATTTATTATTTTATAGATAAATAAATGCATTTAAGTGATAAATAATTATCTACCGTGACAATATTAATAACCTTAGCAGAATTAGTGACCAAAAATCAACATGACAAAATAACAATTAATATTTATAACAAACACAATAAAGAAGCATTAGTAACATTACTCAGTGTATTTATTCGATTTAAATACCGCGAAGGGAGCATGATTTATGCTCAATAAAGGAGAGGGTAATAACAAAGAGTAGAATGACATGGAACAACTGAATTTTTGACGATATTCATAAATCGTAGTCATAAAAAAAGCACTCCGAAGAGTGCTTTTTTGAAGAGTTTTATGAACCCGCAATTAGATGCGTTTAAAGTCCATGTGCTCAACCTTTGGCTTGTACACGTGACGTTGGATGTCTTGAGGCTTAACCTTAACTTCCTGGCCATCGATAACAAGAACAAAACCTTCGTAGAACTCAGGCTTATCCATTTGGTTGATAACATCACTGTGCTTAAGAGCGATAGCTACTGGTGCAGCTTCGCCACCGTAAACGATTGCTGGGAAGTGCTCAGTAAGACGAAGGCGGCGGCTCGCACCTTTACCAAGGTCTGTACGTACAATTGCATTAAATTTCATAATCAATACTCTTTGATTTAATAAAGTTACTAAGTAATGCGACCTTACTTAGCATCGTAAAACGAGCGCGCATACTAACAATCAAAACAAGTACATGCAAGCACATTAAACGTAATGGACTTTTTTTTATTGGTTAAGGGAATTATTGATTATTATACCAGCGTTTAACGTGTTTTTTATCTACCTAAACAGCGGCTTATTTATAAAAAATAATAATGAGATCGGGAGTAAATAAATACACATGATAATGATAGTAATTCTCATTCGTATATGTATAATCGTCGTCGAACCTTATTGTTGGATTTTTGTTAAAGCAGGGAATTATGAATAAGCAACTGACACTTATTGCCAGCTCACTCGTTATGGCATTTTCTTCACCATCACTTTTTGCGCAAGATAGCGTTTCTCAATTTGATGAAATTGTTGTTTCAGGTACTCGAACGGAAGAGTCGATAAAAAACATACCCGCTTCTGTGGCTAAAATTACCGCTGAACAAATGAATAAAAATTTAGCCACAGATGTAAAGCAAGCATTGAAATATGAACCCGGAGTGTCGGTTAATGGTAATGGTCGATTTGGTATGGAAGATATTACCATTCGAGGCATGAAAGGCAGTCGCGTTAAAGTGTTAGTTGATGGGGTTGAACAGCCAGCATCTTATAATCCTGGTGCTGATGCAATGCGTAAGAATAGCAATAACTATGAGATTGATACGCTCAAAGCAATTGAAGTGAATAAAGGACCGACATCAACCCTTTATGGCAGTGATGCTTTGGGCGGCACTGTGATCATGCGCACTAAAAATCCTGAAGACTTATTAAACGGTGAATCATCACATGTCGGTTTAAAGAGTGGTTACGCAAGTGCAGATGATCAATATAAGCTAGGTGTTGAAGCGGCTAAGCAAATAGGTGATTTAGAGACAATGATCATCTACACCTACCGTAATGGCCATGAGACCGATGCTTATGATACTCATGATAACAGCAAAGGGGTAACGCGTAAGTCAGCTGATTCGTTGAATATTGAATCGCACAACGTGTTAGCCAAAGTGTTCTATCAGATAAACAACGCTAACCGTATTGGGTTTACGGGTGAGTATTATACGCGTAGTGCTAATGGTGATATTTTGTCTCGTGATGGTTATAGCGTTATGCCTGGGTTTACTTATACTAAAACGCGCGGTGTCGATGAGGATAATCGTAAACGATTTGGTTTTGAGCATGAATGGCTAGCGAATAATGCCGTGTTTGATTCATTAAAATGGCAAGTCAATTGGCAACAACAACATAGCCAACATGATAATTATGATCATACCGATATGTTTGGTGATCGTAACCGTTATCGTGAAGGGGAAGATACCAGTAAGCAATTTGATATTCAGTTTGCTAAAGCCATTGAGTTGACGCAATCACGCCACAAACTGACTTACGGTGCGACGATTGTCAATGATGAGTTTGATTTAAATTACATTGATTATAATGTAGATAATGGCACTTCAAAGCCAGGGCCGACGGAAGTGCCTAAGGCGAAATCTGAAAAACGTGGCGTGTTTATTCAAGATCAGATCTTCATGCTTAATGATAAAGCCGTGGTGACAGCTGGCGCACGTTATGATGAATTTGAGGCTAAACCTGATTCAAATTCTGGTTTGGAAGATCATAAAAGTGAGGCATTTACTTCCCGTTTAGGTGCGGTATACCATTGGAACGATAATTTCAGTACTTATGCTCAATACAGTCAAGGATTCAGAGCGCCAACACTGTATGAAATGTATTACGATAAAAGTAACATTCCCCACGGGTACATTATTAAATCAAACCCTAATCTTAAACCTGAAGAAAGTAATTCTTATGAGTTAGGATTACGTGCAGAAAATCGTATCGGTAATGTAACCGCATCTGTTTACTATAATGATTACTCTAATTTTATTCAGAAAGTGACAACAAACTCTAATAATATCGAGATTATGACCAATGAAAATATAGATAAAGCCCGTATTTACGGTGCAGAACTATCGGCGAACGTATGGTTAGATGAAATTATTAATGCGCCAATGGGGACTTACGCAAAAGTATCTGTTGCATACATTGATGGTGAAGATAAACAAACAGGTAAAACACTTGATACGATTGCACCCTTAACCTCAGTGATTGGTGTCGGTTATGATGCCCCTAATGAAGCGTGGGGAACGGCCTTAGATGTTAAGATGGTTGCAGCAAAAGATAATTGGCAAGATAAAAGTAATCTGAATGTTGCTGGCTACACCGTGGTTGATTTAACGACGTATTACCGCCCAGTAAAAGACATGACAGTGCGTGCGGGGCTGTTTAACGCATTAGATAAAGAATATTGGCAGTATCAAGATTTGGCGGGTACGAACCAAACGACAGATGGAATTGATCGTCGCAGTCAACCTGGACGTAACTTTGGTGTTAATGTTAATTATGATTTTTAACTAAATAGTAAAATAGCCAGATAAAACAAAGCCGTGTCATGATCTTTTATTATAAAGTTCATTAACACGGCTTTTTAGATAGTTAGCGTGAAGTTGCTATAGGTTTTTTAGAAACGCATTATCTTCTAATACAATTAATGGTTCTATATCACTGTCTTTTTTGATCACCAATGAATTGTCAGAACGCAAACAAACACCACCGTAATTACCATCAACAGTAAAAGTACAGACTTGAATATGCTTATTAGCGACTTTAGGTAAGCACCATAATTGTTGATAGATATTTTTTTGATCGTTAAATTGACCATCAGTTTTATCTAATACTGATTCATTATGGCTGACTAAATCGATATTACTGCCACAACGTCCGGCAATCGGTTTAATCGCATAACCCGTACGGCTTAGCTCATCGGTTACTGTAAAATCAGTATCTAATAAGTAATGATGATGCGGGAATAAAGACCACAGTACAGGCAGAATCGCTTTATTGCTTGGGATCACCGTCCATAGTGGCTCAAATACTTTGATTTCAGGGCGCAATAACACGTCAATTAAACGTACTTTAGTATCAGGATAACCCGTATGAATCGGCACTGCCGCATATTCAGTGCTGCTGACTTCACGCACTTGATCTATTGCTGTTTCCCATGCCCATGTTTTCCATACACATTCAATTAAACGGTCATTATCATCAATTAATTGACCCGTTGAGTTCCAATGAATGCCATCCAGACCTTTAAGTATTTTGCTCTCAATGCCAGCGAGAGACAGCGCTTTTTGCATAAATAAAGCGTGATAATCTTCTTCTGCGTCATCATCTTGCATTATATGGACAAATGAATATTCTTGGCTGTATTTCCAGACACTCGCAAGTTCATTCAATAAATCTTCTGCTGGGCTATTTTCAGCAATATCACCACCTTGTTCTGCCCATTTTTGAATAATCAAACAAGCTTCTGTATGACAAGAGGCTGAGTCAGCATTATATTCATAAACTTTTAAGCCTTTTTCATCCATACAGAAATCTAAACGACCTGTTAGCATGCTATGGCGGTGTTTTTGCCATGATAAACGTAACCGTGGCCATAGAATTTCTGGAATATCAAACAGTGCTAATAAATTATCATCTTGCAGTACTTTATCTGTTGCATGTAAATACATTAAATGTAATTCGTTAGTTGCTTTAGCCAGTTCGTGTTCAGCACTTTCTGAAATGGTAAAATAACGATAAATATCATCATTAAGCAGTTTGTTAGCATTAACTTGTAAATATGTATGTTCAAGGCTATCGGTGTTATCTAGCCAGTTAGTTTCAAACTGACCGTTATTGAGACGCTGAGCCGATTGAATATTAAGTAGTTCAGGTGCTGGAGAAGGCTGAGGCAAGCTATATGTTACATCGGCATTGTAAGCCATCCAACCTAAAATTTCAGTATCATCAAACGTGTCTTCAATGGTGTAACAACCATCTTTAATATGTAATGTGAGTTCACGCGTCCATTGTTGACCTAATGGTAAGGGTGCAAAAGTCACATTCTGCTCAGCAATCATTACTTTATCATCTTCAATATGAGTAATAATCGCAACGTGGCCTGTATCTTGAAATTCGCCACCTTTTTGCCAAATTAATAATGATCCTACAATAGGTTTTTGGCGAGAACCATTTTCAAAAGCATATAAAGGTAAAATTTTATCGTTAACTACTTGGCGTAAAAAACGGAGTGAGAAAATTTCATATGCCATATCAACATCTGTAAAAACTAACCCATAGTTGACATATAAAAAACGGCGCGCAAATTCAACACATTGCCATTTATAGCCCATGTATTCACCATGAACGTAGCTTCGCATTGCAGAGTCATCAGCATATTCATCTTCATCTATGGTGCTGTAATCAGAAGAATAAATAGCGATACCACCCGCGGCATAACCGAGTAAAGTACCGAAAGGAGCATTATTGGAATTGTCTGTATTCATTATCTTGGCCTAGTTAATTGTTGAACCTTTTTCGACCGATGATGTGGCTCAGAATATTGAGCGTTATTGAATGCAAACGCATCAGGGGAGTGTTGAAAATAAAGGCTTTTTTATAACCTAAAACTATTGCAATGATATTTCAATGGTTATTGTTGATTAGACTTTATATTTCAATGATATGGACGTTTTGCGCAATGTGATAGACATTGAGAATAGCTAAAAATAGAAGCGTAGCCGTAGTTTATTAGCTTGTTTTTTCTTATGATTAATTAATATGAGGTATTGCAAAAAAATAAGCATGGCGATGTTTGTTGTCGTTTAATGTCATGTGTTTTTGATATAGGTTGAAAGGCGCTTAAAATGACAGAGAAAAAAGAAAGAGATAACTTAAATATCGCAATGATTAAGGGCTAATAGTGAAAAAGAAAACAGTTTTTACATTATGTTGTTGCGCGACATTTATATTCTCGATTGAGAGTGCGAATGCTGCGGATAATATTACTTGGGTTAGCCCAACTAAACTTGATTTAAAGCAAGAGCATAATCTTTGCCCTTTAATTAAAAAGACAGCGAATACTTTTATTACTGAAACTCATCAGGCAATGAAAGAGGGTTTAACCAAGGTTGAGCCATCGTTGTACCAATGGCCTCTAAATATTGACGGTAAGCAATACCTAGCGGTTCAATATGCATCATCAATATATTGTGGATCTGCTGGATGTAGTACATCGTTTTATGCGCTTAACGGCAACGACTGCACTGACGTCAATTTCCCCAATAATGAACTGCAAGATATTGGTATTAAAGATAATTACCTTTACTTTAAAGGTGATCGCTGTGGGATCTGGTCATTAACTGATAAGCTTCGTCATGTGATTAATCTGCCAAATTGCGGTGATGATCAAGATTGGGATTTAAAGACAGTCAAAACCTTTGGTGATTACACTGTTGCTCAATCATACCCTCAAGGCTCTGGCGGTTATGTTGGTAAAATGGCGTATGTGGAATTAACGGGTACTCAAAAAATACTCACGTTTGAAGCCGATGAAGCAACAGGTTGGTTAACTTATAACGTTGATGGCAAAGGTGTATCGCTAATTGTTGATAACGATTTTATTAGCGATTCACAGCTTGATGTAAACGTAATGAGCTTGATTAAAAATGCCCACAAGATGCGTGTTGTGGTTGATAATAAAGTATACGATGTTTCAACCAAAGGCTCAGGTGCGACAATGATTTACTTAAATGAATTCCCACGCTGGGTGGAGAAAATTAAATAGATTCATCACATTAACTAATCTATCGTTGCTCAATAGCAAAATGAGCAACGAAGAAGGTATCCTTAGCATTTAACCAACGAACATTTTCACTATCACGCTCATTCGCTTTTCTTCATTTAAACACCATCTTATTCTTTTTCTACCACCCAAATTGACTAAAAATTACTTTTGTGCAGATAGTCGAGTTGCTAACCAATTATCTACAGCTACTTTACCGCCACCAGATAACATCAAAGACACACACGCCGCCAATAGTGCTAACCCAAATTCATAACCACCATTAGAGATAAACAACCCATTAGATAAATGAACACTTACAATCGCAATCAACATAGTAAAGGCTAATACCAGCGCGGATGGTCGAGTCAATAAACCAAGAATAATAAATAGACCACCAAAAAACTCAGCACTGCCTGCTAAAAATGCCATAGCGACACCCGGTGCTAGTCCAATAGATTCAAAGAATTGTCCGGTTCCAGCTAAACCATAACCACCAAACCATGCAAACAGTTTTTGAGAACCATGAGCCATAAATATAATACCTACAGGAATACGAAGTGCTAACGTGCTAAAGCCTGCATTTGACGTTAATAGTTGCTCAATTTTCTGTTTCATTTTATTTCCTTACCAATTCAATATAAGAGGATTTTCCTCTCTGTTGCTAAATGATTATAGATAATTGGTTCTCAAAGAAAATTGGAAGTATTTGAGCTTATAGTTCAATTTTTTGAATATATAAATAGGCATGGTAGGGTAAGTGAACTTGAATTCGCTATATGCTGTCATATTATGGCTTAATATCTTTAAAATGAGGATCGTTATGCAATCACCCATCACTCTTGATTCACTAAGAGCATTAGATGCCATTGATAGAAAAGGCAGCTTTGCCGCTGGAGCAAAATCCTTATTTAAAGTCCCTTCTGCACTCACTTATACCATTAAAAAGCTCGAAGACGACCTTAATGTGGTTTTGTTTGATCGTTCAAAACAAAAAGCGCAGTTAACTTCAGCCGGCAGATTAATTTTAGATCAAGGACGAGAAATTTTGATAGCTACCGATAAATTAGAATCGGCAGTAAAGCAACTTGATTCTGGGTGGGAAAGAAATATTATCATCTCAAGAGATACCATTATCCCGCTAGCTCCATTACTAGAGTCTGTTCTTGAGTTCAATAAATTAGAACATGATACCAATATTACCATTTCTGAAGAATCACTTGGTGGAGGGTGGGATGCGCTGCATAGTAATCGTACCGATATCGCCATTGGCGTTTCAGATCACTTACCAAAAGGCGAGTATCAAATAAAAGAGATTGGTAGAGTCGATTTTCTATTTGTAGTAAGCCAGAGTCATCCCTTAGCCCTTATAGAACGACCTATCGAAGCCAGTGATTTATTGCTTTATCCCTCTTTAATTGTATCTGATTCTTCTGTATTACTGCCCACCAGAGACATGGGTTTGTTTAAAAGCAAACAACAAATCCGCTTTAAAACCATGCAGGCTAAAATTGAGGCTCAGACAATGGGGCTTGGTGTCGGTTTTTTACCTCGACATTTAATTAAACAGCAACTACATGACGGTATTTTGATTGAGAAAAAATGCACAGTGCCAAGAGTTAACCCGCCTTTATTCATTGCTTGGCATAAAGATAACGATGGTAAAGCGTGCGAATGGTTAACTAATGAATTAATCAGTAAGGCATGGTTGTAATTGTCTACTTTATAACTATTACCGCAAGCATCGATTATTGATAAGTAGATGTACCTGATTGCCACCGTTTCCAGCGACGATGGTATGATGAAACACATCGGTTTTCTCAACGTCTTTGAAGCAAGCTAACCCATCAGAAATCAAGAAAAAAACATAGAATAGCCATAATCTTGCGCTTTTAAGTGCAAAGGAAAGTCAGCGAGTTATCAGTTAAATCCTAATTAATATAGCTTCTTAGAATGAGATAAAAATACCGCAATAACGGTTAATATTGTGGTTTTTGGTGATCTTGAAATATAGAAATGGAATCGATTTAACCAAGAATGTAAAAATAAGCAGTAATTTTCACAGTAAAAAAAGCTGTTGCTGGTGGAATGGTTTATTTTTTAGGGACTCGATTTAAGAACAAAATATATGGCTGTCCAATGTTTGCTGCCAATGTTTTACTGAAAATTCCAATAGTAAATGCAAAACTCACCCCGTCATTCCCTACAGTGAGGTTACGAACGAGATAGGGAATCTACTTACAGCATGTTGTAGTGTTATTATTTTTGCTAGATGTGTTTCTTTATTTAAATAAGAGAAAGATAAACTATATTGCACTTTTTATACTGTTAATGGATACCCGAATTAGTATTAGGAATAAAGCTAAAAGGAATATATCTAATTTTGTGACTTATATCGGGCAACGAATGTAATAATGTTTTTTGTATAATTACGAATAAAATACAGGCGCAGGTTCAAAGAACAAATTCGGGCAAGTTGTTAATATAATAAGCTGTTATGTTCTGGTGTGCCCCACAATATCTTGAGCGAGAGTTTAATTTTATTTTGTTGTATAATCTTAAAGTAGTGAAGAAATGGACAGATATTTTGTATGAATAAACAAGATTTCGAAAACCTAGTTGATCTAAGGCTAGAGGAAGCTAGGTTATTACTTGATGGTGGTGCATTTCATGGTGCTTACTATCTTTCGGGTTATGCATTAGAAGCTGCTTTGAAGGCTTCAATTTGTAAACAAGTCAGAGAGAACGATTTTCCTGATAAAAAGTTAGCAAATGCGTGTCATACTCATAGTTTAAAAGACTTAATAGGTCTTGCCGGCTTGAAACAAAGGTTAACAGAAAAAGAAGGTGAGGATGAAGAGTTTAAACTTAACTGGGCAGTATCAAAAGATTGGTCGGAATTAGCTCGCTATGATACAGGTATCGATGAGTTTAAAGCGAAAGACCTTTATGATGCAATTATAGATGATAACTCAGGTGTGTTGGTATGGTTAAAGAATTATTGGTAAATGAAACTCTTACTGACACTATGATAAAGTCGGGTGCTCAGTTAATTAGAGAATTGGATAAACAGGGGGCTGATGTATCATCCGCATTCTGGTTCTATGTTTCTGAAGAAGAAATCTGGAAATTAATATTTGTATCTCAAAAAATATCTGAAGAAGGGCCGCGTTCGTATTATAAACGAATAATGGAAGCGAATAAGAAATTAGGTCGAAAACTTGAAAAAATATCATTAAATGATATAGGCGTATCAAGTCTCGATCATGGAATTGTTCAGCTATTAAGAATGATGATTCAAGTTGATGGTTTAGGTGGAGTTAGGTTTTCAAAAAATACAATAAATGGGCATTATATTGATGATGTTTATATTTATCGTATGAAATGAACCTAACAGATAAGGATATGTGTCGTGCAGCCGACACCTATCCGAAGTGTTGGACAAGCTCGATCGGCTTTATATAAGTAAATATTGAAAATATCATAAAGTGTGGTGCTGAAAAGAAGCGAGCGTTATCCTTGACGTGAATCAATTTAATTCATTGATTTATAATTAGACCCTCTTTAATTATTACGCGTTAATGTCATTATCCTTATTATTTTACGTTTTTATCTGGGTGAAAAAAACATAGGACACCCATAACTTTCGTAATCCATTTTGATCAATTCTGACGGTACTCTATAAATGGTTGTAATCCGTTGAGCTAAGTATCGTTTGATATCCTCAGTAGTTAATGTATCAGTCAATATGAGTAATAGAGAATCTACTATTCAGTGTTATAGATTCTATGTTTCTACGTGAAATTTAACGTGTTTCACTGGCGTCTTTAAGGCTCGATCACGCGTTGAGTCGATCACGGATAGTTCGTGCCTCACTTCCGAGATGACGGATATTAGGCTAAGGAAAAGAAAACATAGGACAGTCATAACTTTCGTAATCTATTACGATCAATTCTGACGGTGCTCCATGAATGGGTTTTAATCAGTTGAGCCAAGTATCGCTTGAGATCATCAGTGGTTAACGTATCAGGTGATTTATCTAAATGGTGAGTAATGCGACGAAGTGCACGACTATAACCATCAATAGTGGCTGGACGTTTACCTTGTAAGGTTAGGTGGGTAACATGTTGTTCATAAAGATAATCTGAACGTTGTTGTTGTTCGTTATTCATCATTAATACTCCATTGTAAGGAGTATTAAAGGTAGCTTAATCGCTTTTGGTTTTACTCTGCCGCGCAGCGGCTTCGTTCAACAAATGCATCAACACGATTTGCTACATTCGGCGTTGTCAGTTTGCCTTTAGTTTCAGTGATTAAGGCGGTAAAATTCAGTTAAGTCTGTATCGTAGCAAACGTGTTATGCAGGCGTTATACGAGCAAGGAGGTTAAATGGAACGTGGTATAATTATTACACCAAATTATTCAATTTTGAATAATGGTCATGGTTTACAAATGAATGGTTCTGTGGAACCTACAAATCTTAGGAATTACCTACTTTTTTGGGATAAAATCGACTACCCAACAAATAATATGATTCATATTGCTGGCGGCCAAGATGTTGATTTTTTAATTCAAGAAGGTATCGCTAAGTCAACCGAAATTAGATTCCGTGAGCTACGAGGTGATCAAAATGGTTTTTTGCCATTAGCTACACAAATGGCAGCTTACGAGGAAAACAATAAAGTTGAAAATCAGGAATGGAGCATTGCACAGCCAACTAGTAATCTAATTGTCCCTCAACAATATGCTAAGAAACAAGGGTGCTTAGAGTTTGAATTATACAATGCTATTCAAGTACCAACTGGTGATGTTCCTTTATCAGAAGTAGTTGAGTTTAAGAATAAAAGATTGCCAGAGCTGTTAGCATTACGAGATGCAATGGATTCTATTGTTGATAGTGTAATTACAAGCCAAGATATACCTAAGCGTAAAAATAAAGCAATTAATAAACTTCATCGTGATTTAAATGATTTTAATCGGGTTATGAAAGAGACAGGTTTTCAAAGAGTTAAGCGTTCTTTAACAGCAGTAGCTACAGATCCGTGGTTTGGTGTAAGTAATGCTATGATGTTGGGTAATAGTTATTTACCTGTAAATTATCAACCATACATACAGGGATTAAATGTAGCGGCTTTAGGCGCTTGTGCTGTTAAATTTAGTTATCGTGAGTTAAGTGTTGGGAAAAATATTCCAGCCGAATATAAGCATTTTGCGTACTTATCAAGTATACAGAAAAAGCTCGTATAACAGATAAGGATATGTGTCGCGCAGCTGACACCTATCCGAAGTGTTGGACAAGACCGAGCAACCTTATATAAGTAAATATTGCGAATATCATGAAGGGTGGTGCTGAAAAGAAGCGAACGTTATCCTTGGCGTCAACTAATCAATTTAATTCATTGATTTATAATTAGATCCTCTTTAATTATTACGCGCTAATGCCATTATCCTTATTGTTTTACGTTTTTATCTGGGTCGAAAAATCCCCGCCAAAATAAACATAGGACACCCATAACTTTCGTAATCCATTACGATGAATTCTGACGGTGCTCCATGAATGGGTTTTAATTAGTTGAGCAAAGTATCGCTTGAGATCATCAGTGGTTAACATATCAGGCGATTTATTCAATGGTGAGTAATACGACAAAGTGCACGACTATAACCATCAATAGTGGCTGGACGTTTACCTTGTAAGGTTAGGTGGGTAACATGTTGTTCATAAAGATAATCTGGACGTTGTTGTTGTTGTTGTTCGTTATTCATCATTAATACTCCATTATAAGGAGTATTAAAAGTAGCTTAATCGCTTTTGGTTTTACTCTGCCGCGCAGCGGCTTCGTTCAACAAATGCATCAACACGATTTGCTACATTCGGCATTCTAGGTTTCTTTTGGTTTGCCGTATTAAGTGGTAAATTTAGGCTTAATCTGCATAGTAGCAAACGTGTTATGCAGGCGTTATATTCACAAAGCTTAAAAATTGAATCCGCATTATCTCCGTACAAGTTGCGCTTTGGTTGTTTAAATCTTATACTCAGGTTAATTACGGAATTACTCCGTACGATTGGAGGTTTTATGGCTACTGCAAGACTTGATATCCGTTTGGATGAAGAAATCAAAGCTAAGGCTGAGAAAGCTTCAGCTTTACTTGGTTTAAAAAGCTTAACTGAATATGTTGTTCGTCTAATGGACGAAAATTCAACTCAGGTAATTTCTGAGCATGAAAGCGTCACTGTTGAAGCAAATGTATTTGACCAATTCATGCTTGCTTGTGACGAGGCTAAGGCTCCGAATAACGCATTACTTGAAGCTGCAGCATTTACTAAAAGTGGTGAGTTTAAGTGAGTTATTCCAAAACTTTCAAAGAATTGGATAAATCACAGCATGATAGAGCATCATTTGACTGTGGGGAAAAAGAGTTAAATGATTTTATCCAAACTCAAGCTGCTAAACATATGCAAGCAGGTATTAGCCGTACAATGGTTTTGCCTGCTTCAGTGCCACTACCAAATCAGAAATATCCAATTTGTTCATTTTATAGTATTGCGCCAAGTTCGATTAGCCGTGATACGTTGCCACAAGCGATGGCTAAAAAATTACCACGCTATCCAATTCCTGTTTTCCTTTTAGCTCAACTTGCGGTTCATAAAGAATTTCATGGAAGTGGGTTAGGTAAAGTTAGTTTAATCAAAGCTCTCGAATATCTTTGGGAAATTAACTCCCACATGAGAGCTTATGCCATTGTTGTCGATTGTTTAACTGAACAAGCGGAGTCATTCTATGCAAAATATGGTTTCGAGGTTCTTTGTGAAATCAATGGTCGAGTAAGAATGTTCATTCCAATGAAAACAGTCGGCCAGTTATTCACTTAGACGTAAGAGTGAATATAACAGGTAAGGATATGTGTCGCGCAGCCGACACCTATTCGAAGTGTTGGACAAGCCCGAGCGGCTTTATATAAGTAAATATTGCGAATGTCATGAAGTGTGATGCTAAAAAGAAGTCGAGCGTTATTCTTGGCGTGAACCAATCAATTTAATTCATTGATTTATAATTAGATCCTCTTTAATTATTACGCGTTAATGCCATTATCCTTATTATTTTACGTTTTTATCTGGGTCGAAAAATCCCCGCCAATTGCATGACATGCTGACAGTGTAGTGGTCAAGTAAAACTGTACACCCACAACTTTCATAATCTATTTTGATCAATTCTGACGGTACTCTATAAATGGTTGTAATACGTTGAGCTAAGTATCGCTTGAGATCCTCAGTAGTTAATGTATCAATCAATTTATTCAATATGAGTAATAGAGAATCTACTATTCAGTGTTATAGATTCTATGTTTCTACGTGAAATTTAACGTGTTTCACTGGTGTCTTTAAGGCTCGATCACGCGTTGAGTAGATCACGGATAGTTCGTGCCTCACTTCCGAGATGACGGATATTAGGCTAAGGAAAAATAAACATAGGACACCCATAATTTTCATAATCAATTATGATCAATTCTGACGGTACTCCATAAATGGTTGTTAATCAGTTGACCCAAGTATCACTTGAAATTCTCAGTGGTTAACGTATTGGGTGATTTATCTAAATGGTGAGTAATGCGACGAAGTGCACGACTATAACCATCAATAGTGGCTGGACGTTTACCTTGCAAGGTTAGGTGGGTAACATGTTGTTCATAAAGATAATCTGAACGTTGTTGTTGTTCGTTATTCATCATTAATATTCCATTGTAAGGAGTATTAAAGGTAGCTTAATCGCTGTCTGCTTTACTCTGCCGCGTAGCGGCTTCGTTCAACAAATGCATCAACACGATTTGCTACATTCGGCGTTGTCAGTTTGCCTTTAGTTTCAGTGATTAAGGCGTTAAAATTCAGGTAAGTCTGTATCGTAGCAAACGTGTTATGCAGGCGTTAAGCCCTAGGAGGCAATTTGGATTCAAGTACAGTTCTTACTATGTTAGGTTTGATTACTGCTGTTTATGCGATTATTCCAAAAGAAAATAAATTAGATCTTAGTTTACGAATATCAGTCGTTGACAGGATTGTGATTTTAGCATCTCTAATAGCTATACATTATATTATGTATTATCCAATACTTAATGAATTGGGGTTTAAGTATAACTTTGGGGTATGGAAGTTTGGATTTAATCGGAATAATACTACATATTTAATATTTTTACTTTTATCTATTTACTTAGTTGTTAAATTTAAACTCTTTAGAGTTAATAAAAATAACATAAGTAAATTCAGTGATGTTTTAGAACAATTACTTATAAAAAAGAAATATGACGAAGTGTCGCATTTACTTGAGAAGTATTTTGGAGATGTAGAGACGGTTAGTAATTCTAATAAATTAAGGAATAAGTTGGCTTTTTTTATAAAGCCTAAAGCTGAGTTTGATATTTTACTTGGGGTTAAAAAAAGTCATTTTAATTTTAAATATGATAAATATATGTTGAAATTATCTGAAATTATTAGTGTTGATGAAGGGTATAAAGAAAATGCATTAGTAATTATATCTAGGATATTTAACAATAAAGGTTTTATCAAGTTTTTATCGGAATTAAAACCATATTACTTACTTGATTTACTAAAAGAAAAATCACTTCGAAGCGAAGTGCCATTTAAATTATTTATCAATAACTTAATTGATGATAAAAGTAGTGTTTTTTACTATGAAATTGAAAACACACAAAATTTGGTAGCGAATAATAGATATTTCCTTCATCCAAATAATAAATTTTTATTCGGTTTACTAAAGGATTGTAATGTTGCCAAGGAGGTGTCTGTTTATAAACCTATCGGAGATAAAATTAATGATTTAATTGATTATGACCATAAATTAATCAAAAAATATAATGAACCACTAGGTAACTATTATGAAAATGGTCTGTATGAATGTCCAGTGTATTGTGGATTACAATTTTTTAATATAATGATATCTGAATCCTTGCATCAACAAGTAAAATGGCACATGTGGTTATATTATTATCAGTCATTTACTCGTAAAATAATAAATAATTTAAATATTGAAGACAACGTTGATTTAAGCAAAGAATGGCCAACCCCCTTTCATTTTCACTTATATACAATGGTTGATAACTGTTTGGACTGGATATATAGTTTAGACTTTTCTAGCAATGCAATATTATTTAAATTTAATAATGCTAGCCCTATACATGATAATCAATCAATTATGAAAAGTTCAATTTTATGTTTAGGAAATCTTGTTTGTCAGATTATATCTACCGATAAATTATCAAGTGATTTTAAATCGTACATTTTAGAAATTGTGTTGCGAAAATTGGTAGATCATAAAGATGTGGATGATTACTGTTTGGTTAATCAAGTGCTAATGAAGTCTATAATATACAATGGTTATGCCAATAAACTTAATTACGACTATACAATAGTGCTATATGAAATGTTAGATACTGTAGATCATATGATCACTTTTGAATTAGATGAATTTAAAGACTTATTAAAAACAGCTATTGAGTCATAAAAGGCTTAACAGATAAGGATATGTGTCGCGCAGCCGACACCTATCCGAAGAAAAACATAGGACACCCATAACTTTCGTAATCCATTTTGATTAATTCTGACGGTACTCCATAAATGATTGTAATCCGTTGAGCTAAGTATCGTTTGAGATCCTCAGTAGTTAATGTATCAGGCGATTTATCTAAATGGAGAGTAATACGACGAAGTGCACGACTATAATCATCAATAGTAGCTGGACGTTTACCTTGCAAAGTTAAGTGGGTAACATGTTGTACATAAAGATAATCTGATCGTTGCTGTTGTTCGTTGTTCATCATTAATACTCCATTAAAAGGAGTATTAAAGGTAGCTTAATCGCTGTCTGCTTTAATCTGCCGCATAGCGGCTTTGTTCAACAGATAAGGATATGTGTCGCGCAGCCGACACCTATCCGAAGTGTTGGACAAGCCCGAGCAACCTTATATAAGTAAATATTGCGAATGTCATGAAGGGTGGTATTGAAAATAAGTCGAGCGTTATCCTTGGCGTGAACCAATCAATTTAATTTATTGATTTATAATTAGATCCTCTTTAATTATTACGCGTTAATGCCATTATCCTTATTTTTTACGTTTTTATCTGGGTCGAAAAATCCCCGCCAATTGCATGATGTGCTGACAGCATGGACAAAAAGGTTATGCCGTTAAACGGACAACTTTTTGTTGTGAGGGCAACGTCAGTTTCCTTGCTAACATAAAGGCATATTGGATCAGTTGAAGTTGTTTCTTCTCATGCACTCGTAATATCACTAACTAACTTCTATCCAACTATAAACTTCAAAAACAGTAAGTTAGCTGTAAGACGAGTAAAAGTCAATACAGCTAAGTCGCTATTATTTTAGCCTTTCTGATACTGATCCAAATCGAACAACTTATCGCGGATCGCCCAGAAGCGGCCACTTTTACGGGCAATAATGATTTCTGGTGGACGTAATCGATGTTCGTTATTTGCCACTTTTGTCGGGGCGGTATCAGTAAAGGGGCGATGCCTATCCACTAAGTGCGGATTAATGAACTTGGTGAGAAAGTCACTTTTTTGAGTCTTGGTTGATAACTGCCAAATCTCGTTAATTTCATTATCTTCTTCGCCAATATAAACCACTTTAAGTTGTGGCTTACCAAACTTATTCTTACTCGGCTCTAAGCGCATATCGGTGCATTTCATTATCATTGCATCTTTGAGCTTTAATGCTTCGCGTAGCTTTTTATCAGGGTCAACCATCACCGCATTGCACTGATGACAGCGGCGGGCGGCAATGTCGTTATCTGCGCCACATTCTTCGCAATATTTTGCGCGGAAACGGTAGCCACATTCTTCACGCTCACCCGTATCGTCATCTTCAAAATAGCCTTGGCAGCGTCGACCATAATGCTCAACGAGGAAGCCAGCAGGATCAAGCTTGCCCCAAAAGCTATTGTTGAAACCACATGCAGGGCAGGGAACCATTATCACTTCACTGTCGCCATTCGGTTTAGGATCACCCACTTCAGGTTGATAGAGATCGTAACAGTTACCCGCATATTCAAGAATAAGGCAGTCTTTTTTACCTTCAAATAAACGTAAACCACGGCCGACAATTTGCTGATAAAGGCTAATTGATTCTGTTGGGCGTAATACGGCAATAAGATCAACATGAGGCGCATCAAACCCCGTTGTTAATACAGATACGTTAACAAGGTATTTGATTTTTTGTGCTTTAAAATCATTAATGATCCGATCGCGTTCATCAAGGGGAGTATCGCCGATAACAAGCGCGGCATTTTCATGTGCGAGATAGCCCATGATCTCTTGAGCATGATTAACGGTAGAGGCAAAGATCATAATCCCGCGACGATCTTTGGCGTAATCGATGACTTGTTCGATGATCATTGGTGTAGCGCGACCTGATTGCTCGATCACATTATCAAGATCTGATTCTTTATAATGACCGGTATTAGATGGTGTTAACGACGAAAAATCGTAGCCTAATACCGCCATATCCATCACTTTAGGCTCAGTTAAAAAGCCTTCATCAAGCAAGTAACGAATGGGTAATTCAAAAATACAATCACGAAAGAAGCGTTCAGTTTCCGTTTTTACTTGACCACGGGTATGGTATTTGTAAATCCAGCCTGTACCTAATCGATAAGGGGTGGCAGTTAATCCAAGCACTTTGATATTGGGATTAACGGTTTGTACATGTGTAATAACTTTGCGATAAGCGCTATTTTCATCATCAGGTACACGATGACACTCATCAATAACCAACAATGAAAATTGTTCATGAAATTTATCAAGACTGTTTGCCATTGATTGAACGGAAGCAAACACCACTTGTTGATCGGTTTCTTTACGCCCTAATCCCGCAGAGAAAATAGCTGCTTTAAGACCATAGCTTTCATATTTAGCGTGGTTTTGTTCCACCAGCTCTTTTACATGAGTGAGCACCAGAACACGGCCTCTAGCAATACGGGCTAATTCTGCGACGACGAGGCTTTTTCCTGCGCCCGTAGGCAGAGCAAGGACGGCGGGTGTGCTATGTTTGCGAAAATAATGAATGGTAGCGTTAACGCTATCTTGTTGGTAAGGACGTAAAGTATACATACAGTAAATCTATGACAAATGACCTGCTACTAGTGTACATTTAACCAGTATTTTGGCAAGAGACAATGGTATCTTAAAATAGAAGACCATGAGCAGATTAATGTCGAATATATATAAAATAGAACTGACATATTACAAAGTAAACTGTCAAGGAAATAGTGCTTATTTTGAGGGTGATAGGTATGATTGTTATTGAATTTATATATTGCAGAAATAGACTAATATAGTCATTAATATAATGTTACATTGTAACTTAGCTATGATTTTTACTTATAATTAAAAAATTACGACCATGCTTTATATTTTTAGAATTATTATTATTTTATCGGCATTTTTGTCATGGTATGCCGCTGCGTCTACTACGCGAACGACAGCCCATACAATTGTGCATCATTCTCGTATTCATCATCATTACTTACATCAAAATAAGCAACAAGGACATACATTACACCATAAGCATTATTTACGTAAGAGTCATCATCGAACAAAGTCGCAAGAACGGCGACATGTACGATTGGTAAAACGTAAAATTTTTCATGCATATTATGGTTGGAAAGGAACACCTTATCATTTTGGTGGTTCAAGCCATCGAGGGATTGATTGTTCTGCTTTTGTGATGAAGATGTATCGTCAAGTATTTCATCAAGACTTGCCTCGAACAACGTTAGGGCAAGTGAAATTAGGGCGACGTATTCGTAAGGATCACGCTAAGTTAGGAGATTTAGTCTTCTTTAAGACGGGTCGTAATGAACGTCATGTGGGGATTTATCTTTCTAATGGTGATTTTATGAACTCAGCCAGTTCGCGAGGAGTGTCTATTTCTAATTTACATCATGTTTTTTGGAAGCGGCATTTTTGGCAGATTAGACGATTAGTTGCAATATAAGATGTAATAAAAACGGAAGCTCTTGAGCTTCCGTTTTTTATGGCTGTAATTTATTACTCGCTTTATGGTTTTGTCCAAATTCGCGTATTGAGGTCGAGTTCATCAACAATATTAATAACAAATTTTAGATCGTAATAAATAGCGGCAATAAAGGTTAAAGAATCCGCTTGTTGAAATAATTTAGGTTCAAAATAATTCTTAGAACTGGAAATGGCAATATAGAGATGATCGTCGACGAATGAGAAGGCTATTGTATGATCAGAACGATTACTAAAATTAATAAGTCGTTGTATCATTGAGGGCGATAATAAGTAACGAGCCTCAACTTGATCATTACTATAGATATTAAACAGTTGCGAAAACTCAGGATCATCGAGGATCACTTGTTGTTGGTTATTACTGAATATATCCGATAGTTTCTGATCTGTAGCCGAGAAAATACTATGGTTATTTGGGATAATAGTTGTTTGGCCTGAAAAGTGTTTATTTGCATCAGCAACAAAAAAAAGCCCTTTAAAAATAGTATGCCATTGATCTTGGTTTTTACCGCTGTTATTACGGCTTTGGGTTTTGTATTCAGTGTGTAATTCAGAAAAGCGTAAATACGTTTTATCGAGTTGGCCTTCAATAAAATCTTCACCACGATAGCGATCATAATGACGACCAAAGAGGGCACTGTTTTTATAATCTTGTTTATCTATGCATTGTGCAGGCTTGTAATTAAAGCTGCTATCAATTGAATTAATGAGTTTAGTGATTATTTTATGCTTATAGTCTTTTTTATATTGATCCCAGCGTTTGCTATATAAACGGTGCATAACGATAGCAATAATAATCGAAAAAATAATACCAAAGGCTTGTAAATCGAACATAAAGCTTAGTGGAATTATAATCACGGCAAAACCGATCCCAAGCAGTAATGATAACCAATATTGTTTTATGACTTTTTTACGATCATGATCAAGTGCTTTAAGTTGAGGCTTGAGATGAGTCTCATAAAGTACAGTAAGTTTACTATCCATAAATGATTATATCCTACTGTTTAAATACAAGTGTCGCATTAATGTTAGTGCGTTCTATGTTTAGAATTTCAAAATATGAAAATGTAACCAATAGCATAAAGGTGATGATATTTATTAACATTTTTATGTTCCTTTATATAAACCAATAGGTAAGAGTCAAGGCGGTTATTACCTACGTGATGTTTCCCCTGTAGTTATAACGAAAAAAGCCTTGTCAAAACAAGGCTTAAATGAAAATTAATCATTATTATTGGTTTTATTTATGAGGCAATGGTCGCTGGGATGTGGGATTCAGTTAAGTTTTTTGTCATCATGCAAAATTGACGACGAGGCGTAAATCCATGCTTTTCATAGAAATTACGAGCACCAGCATTGCCTATATTGACTTCAAGCGATAACGCTTTAACGCCATCTTGAATAACCAAGGCTTCAAGTTGTGGTAATAATTCAGTTCCAATTCCATGTTGGCGCCAATCAGCTTTTAAGTAGAACTGATCGATTAAACCAATTTTCCCTCCATGCTCAAGGCTGAAGCTATAGCTAACAATAATATGCCCAGCAATATGTTTAATACCGTGTTGTTCTACTTCAATAAACCATGCTTGTCCAAGTTTTGGATTACTTAATAGCTGCTTTACCGCGATCATGGTTTGTTCGGCCTTTTGTGGTAAGGCTTCATAATCAAATAACTCATCTATTAATTGAAGAAATTTATTGAGTGAAGAAAGTGTTGGTGTGCTGAGAGAAATATTCATACTGAGTCCCTAAGTTAAAGCCTATCGTTAAAAGCTTTATTGGTTACAACGTGTAAGTAAATTGTTGTATTTGCATAGAGTAAATGTCTTTTTAATTTGTAATCTAGCAGATATATGACAATTGAGTCATAGAAATGTTCATTTTTTGGCAAAATAGCGCCATGTTTAATGGTTTTATTTTTTTAGATCGTCATAAAAGCTATGTGCTTAAAGTATGAATGTGTACGAAAATGAAGTTTTTAATGCATATCTGTGATTTGCTTCCTATAATACCGAATCTTTTGTAAGTAACGGAGCCACTCAATGAGGCTTGATAAATTCTTAGGTACCACTTTAGGTATCACCCGTAGAGAAGCCGGTAAACTTCTTCGAGATAAAATGATTGAAATTGACGGTGAAATTGTCCGTAGTGCTTCTTTCTCTGTCGGTGACAATCACAATGTGGAATTTAAAGGTCGTCCACTTCGCCTGCAAGGGCCTCGTTACTTCATGTTGAATAAACCACAAGGTTTTGTGTGTTCACATGTTGATGGTTTCAATCCGACTGTTTTTGTATTGTTTGATGAAGTTAGCCCTGAAAAAATGCACGTAGCTGGACGTTTAGACAGTGATACTACAGGTTTAACGTTATTAACGGATGATGGTCAATGGTCACACCGTATTACGTCACCACGTCATGTGTGTGAAAAAGTGTATTTGGTAGAAACCGCTGATCCTATTGTTGCTGAGAATATTGAGCAATTTAAAGCGGGTGTACAATTAAATGGTGAAGAAGGACTTACTCGACCTGCTAAATTAGAGATAGTCGGTGAACGTGAGGGTGTATTAACCATCACTGAAGGTAAGTATCACCAAGTGAAGCGTATGTTTGCAGCGGTAGGTAACCACGTTGTTAGTTTACATCGTGCGCGTGTAGGTGGGCTTGAATTGGATGAAGATCTTGAACTTGGTAAATACCGCCCATTAACAGCTGAAGAGATTGCATCATTTTTAGCTAAATAATCTTAGCGATTGTTTTAAATACCCAAAAAGCATAAATTTTATTATTTATGCTTTTTTTATAACGATTATTATTCTCTTATATTAAGATAATTTATATTTCCTATTAGGAAAGAATGATTACCATTTTTTAGCGTACAATGGATTATTGTTGTTATTTTTATAAAAAGAATATTTATGACTCAACCCGCTTCATCTAAATTGAGTTTACAGCTCATTCTCATTCTTGGTGCGATTGCTGCTTTAACCCCTTTTGCTATTGATATGTATTTGCCAGCAATGCCTGATATTGCTAAAGATTTTTTAGTGTCTCCGAGTGCTGTTCAGGTAACACTAACTGCTTATACGGCAGGTTTTGCTTTTGGTCAGTTAATTCATGGGCCGTTAGCGGATAGCTATGGTCGACGTCCAATGTTGATCGCGGGCACTATCAGTTTCTTGGTGTTAACCATTTTAGGTGCGTTGAGTACCAATATTACCGAGTTAACCATTGTGCGTGTAGCGCAAGGTTTTGCTGGTGCTGCGGCTGCCGTTATCATTGGTGCACTTGTGCGTGATATGTTTGAGCGCGAAGAGTTCTCACGCACCATGTCATTTGTGACGTTAGTGATGACTATCGCACCGTTAATTGCACCTGTGCTTGGTGGTCATCTTTCTGTGTGGTTTGGTTGGCGTGCTGTCTTTTGGGCGTTAGCTGTTTTTGCCGTCATTGTTTTGATCTCGATTTTATTTAAAATTAAAGAAACACTGCCGAAAGAAAAACGGATCCCGTTTCATGTATCATCAATTATTAAAAACTATAAACGGTTATTATCAAATCCTGTTGCTTTTGGCTTAGTGTGTTGCAGTGGTTTTTCTTTTGCTGGCATGTTTACGTTCTTAACCGCAGGTTCGTTTGTATACATTGATATTTATGGTATTAGTGTTGAGAATTTTGGTTACTACTTTTGTTTAAATATTCTTTGTATGATTTTATTTACTAGCATCAATGGTCGTTTTGTGAAGCGAAAGGGCACTCATTGGATGTTACGTTTTGGTTTAACTATACAATTAGTTGCTGGCATACTGCTACTTATTGGGCAATGGTTAGATCTAGGGTTGTGGGGTGTTGTTATTCCTGTGGCCTTGTTTATTGGTACACTGTCCACGATTGGTAGTAATACCATGGCGTGTTTATTATCGAGTTATCCTCAGATGGCGGGTACGGCTTCTTCTTTAGGTGGAACGTTCCGTTTTGGTATTGGTTCGATTGTTGGTGGCCTTGTTGCGTTAATGCCAGATGGTAATGCATGGCCAATGGCGTTGACGATGGCGTCATGTGCTATATTATCAGCTGGTTTTTATTGGTTCCTTGCACGCACAGCTTAGAGGCTGTGTTGTGGTTTGATATTTTTGGATTGTTTGAAATAAATCATGACCATTTTTTTTAATGAAATTTACAATGTAGTTAGTAGTGGGTTAACCGCTTTACAAGAAGCGCAAGCAACAGGTAAAGCACAAAAAAACCCTGTCAGTGAAAGTATATTTTTAAGTGCTTGGGTAACAAAAGTACTTAAACAACATAGTTTTGATCGTTGCGTAGTGAAAACATTACAAGAATGGCAGCAACAATCACGTACTATGGGTAAAAATGCACAACTAAAACTGCATTTTGAGCACTTAGCTGAAACCTATGCCAAAGTGACTGATGACAAAGGACTATCAACGGTTATTACACCTGTTGTAATGACAACGTTTTATGCTGCATTAGAGCAGCAAGATTGGCTAGTGACTAATGAATACGAAGTGAATCGTAAAGTTAGCCACCATACTGATGGTAAAGCATCGTTAGTGGTCTGTTCCGCTCAGTATGCTGCGTCAATGAATGAGGATGGCGAGCTAGTTAAACCATTATCTTTATATATCCGTGGTAATGTGCAGCAATTTATTGATATTGCTTATCAACATGGAATCTTGCTGTATAAAATAACTGATTATAAATCGAAAGTTAAATTTCATGGGGAATATATTATTTACCCATCAAATACAGGCACTCACTTGCCAGAGTTACCGACTCGAATGTTATAACTTACGTTGAATCACACACTAAGCCGCATTATTGCGGCTTAGTTGTATTTGATATAGATAAAAGAGGGTATAGATAGCGTTAGGTTGTTATGGTGATCGCTTTATTGACGTTGTTTATTGACGTTGTTTATTGACGTTGTTTATTGACGCGATGAAAGAACGTTAGTGTTATCGCAAGGATGGCACAGACTAAGAGTGTGAGACCAAGATCGCCCACGATTGCTGCTTTATGTAAACCCGCGCCAATGACGAGATAATAAAATAACCCCAGTAATGCACCCGCACTGCCTAAATGATCACGATAGTTATTTAATGCGGTACTTAATAAGTTAGGTAAGGCTAAACCAAATGACAATGATATAAAGATCATTGGCAAGAAAAACCAAATAGAGGTTTGTAATAGATAAACGCCAACACTACTCATGAGCAGTATGACCGATGCAATGGTGATGATAGTTTGTGACATGACGTGTCGACGCAGTAATCGCATATTAAGCATTGCGCCAAGGATTGAGCCTAACGCCAGTACAGCGCTGGTATAGCCAAATAATTTAATGCTGACATGTAATTTTTCAAACATAAAAGGAGCAAGGCTATAATAGGAAAATAATGCAATATTAAAGATAGCAACCATCAACATGATGTACCAAATATGAAGATCTTTCAGCATTTTGGTGCCAACAGAGAGTAAACTATCTCGTTGGGTTTGAGTCGGTTTTGTTTCGGGTAATTGCAATAAGCTCCAGCAGAGTAATCCACTTGTTAGTATTATCATGCCAACAAACACCCATTTATAGCCGCCATTAACGGTTAACCAGCTGCCGGTTATCATGCCAATAATAGGACTGATCCCAATGGATGTACCAATAATAGAAAATACCCGTCCTAGTTCTGCACCTTGGTAACAATCACGAAGGATAGTTTGGGTACAGACTGAGCCAACCGCTGCACCAAAGGCACAACAACCAAAGCCGATAAGAAGTAAGGTAAATGTTGATGCAAATAAAGTGAGAATAGCGGAGCCAATAAAAACGATTAACCCAATAAGCGTTGCATAACGTCGCCCAATGATATCGCACATTCTGCCCCAAAAAACGACGCCAATAGCAAAGGCGATAAAGAAAACAGACATCCCTTGCGCTGCGGTTGAACCTGTGACGCCAAAATGGGTTTTAATGGAGGTTAATGCGGGGCTATACATGGTTTCGATGATCTGTGGAAACATTAATAATGTCACCGCTAATGGTATTGAAATTTTATTAATATTGTTATTCATATGATTTTTTATAAATTCCATAATGTTGTTCTAAAAATAGAAGATAAAACTATTCTTTTTATTAATGAGTTGTGTGGTTAGGGTGAATATACGTATTGTTTCATCATGGTAATTATTATAAGGTGCTTATTTTTGAACTTATATTAATATAAAGACTATATATATTAATATAAGGACAGGTGGCGTGAGTAATGGCATATATTGAACATGGTCAACAATTTTGTCCCAATAACCTTGACGGTTTAGTGATTGGCCTCGCGGCTGATGTTGGTGATCATAATTCTGGTGAGCATCGACACGATAAAGATCAGCTATTATTCTCCCATCATGGTTGTATGGTGATCACCCTTGAAGGGGTTAAGTGTGTTTTACCTCCCATGCGTGCAGCTTGGATCCCAGCAGGCATGTTGCATAATGCGCAGATGACCAATGTTACACATTACCGTTCGTTGTATTTTGATCCATCATTACAGCCACAACTTAGTCGTAAAATGAAGATTATTGATATTAATCCATTGATGGCGATACTGCTTGAAAGAATGGCGATGTGGCCGTTTGATAAACCCAACAAAGAACAACTAAATTCAGTTAACTTATTGATAGAAGAACTTAATTCTGCTACTGAAAGTCATTTTAATTTACCGTTGCCTAATGATGCCAGATTAGCTAAGTGGCTTGAAGAGATTAATTGTCCCGATTTTATCGCTCCGACGTTAGCTAATCTTAGCCTGTTGGTGGGGGCGAGCCAGAAAACGATCACACGTATTTTTAATAAAGAAACGGCAATGCCATATCAAAGTTGGCGTCAACAATGGCGGTTGTTAGCTGCCATTGAATTATTATCACAACATCAGCGCATTTCTGATGTTTCATATCGATTAGGTTTTGCGAATGATAGTGCTTTTATTAGTTTCTTTCGTCAAAAAACAGGATTTACGCCGCTTAATTTTATGATTGAATTTAAATCGTAATTTTTAAACCCACTATATTTTAATAATAACTGCTATAAGGTGAATATTTGCGCCAATTAATACATTGTTTATCGAAAATTTAACTTCGAATAAACATTTAAATAACCAACAATATTGTAGAATATATATTCTATGTAAAGCTCTCATCTTGATATTTTTTAAGTTGAATATTCATATTAATAAGTCATGATAGGCTTAGTAATTACTACAATAATGCTGTTAATACTGAGATAGCTATTATTGTTATTATGAGGGAGGAATAACAGATTAATAGGGACATCTATGCCTGTTTGTTGTACTGAACATCAGTCTACTCATATTTCAACACCATTGATCTTATCGTTTGATGAGACATTGACTTTCTTTCCATTTGTTCTGGAATTTTACGATTGGCGAGATGGTCTTATTATGTACCGCGCTTATCGTGATGGACACCGTGAGTTATTAGAAGGTAGTTGTTCGTTTTATATCGAACATATTGAATCACTGGCTGGCGGCAGGGCGTGGATTGAAAGTATTCCCGCAGGATTGGTTGATAAAGCCCGTGCTTACGCTGATCTTGGTGTGTATATGCTCAAAATGGCGGCAATGAGTGATAAAGCCCGCCATTTATTAGCCCAGCGACCAATGTTGCTTTATCTAATGTGTGAACGTTATCCATTAGATCATGAACAAGTGTTAACTTTATGCGAATTAGGTCAACGTAAGATTTTAGCTCATTTAGGCCTAGCATCGTGCCGTTCAGCATTGCGTTTTATTGATCGTATTCAAAGCGATTTTTCTACCCGTTCAGTGATTATTGTTATTCATCGATTATTAGATCCAGAAACGATGATGTTTACCTTATTTCGCCATTATTCAGTAATCACCACCGTAACGTTACAAGTTTATTTACAGTGGCCAACATTGACAGGCACAAAATTAGGCTTTTATTTAATTAAAGCGTCACCGCGAGAACGACTGCGAATTAATCAGATATTATCGGATGTATTTCAGTTAGGTTATCGTGTGCTTGATGTTGATTCAGTGCGACGTATTCATGCTGTTACATCGTATGATGAATTGAAAAAGTTACATGATCGATGGCTAATTGCTCAAAAAACAGCGAAATTTGTTCCAGATCCAAGTTGTGATAAGGCGTATGACATTCCTTTTGAAGGCAATAGTAATATTGTACCGATTCGAAATTATCAACAGCTTGAGCTTGAAGGAATTGAACAAAGTCATTATGTTGCTATTTATCATCACCGGATTATTAAAGGTGAATATTTAGTGTATAAAATGCATATGCCAGAGCGCGTCACTATAGGGTTAAAGCGGCACTATTTAGCCAATGGACGTGCAAGTGAAACGTATACTGTCGATCAAATTCAAGCGCGAAATAATCGTTTACCGTCTTATGAAACCTTAGAAACTGTATATAGCTGGCTTGATCGCGTTAGAAAATAATGCTGTGATTATTGTTAGTATATTAACCAAGAGATTTAAATCGCATATCATTTTATTGTGAATATGCGATTTAAGATTTGGGCCGTTGATTTTTAATCAAGATCAGAGCGTTTCAGTATCAAGTTAGGATTGGGGCAGTTACGTAGGTAAAAATCTAACTCAGCGGGATCAACAACGCCAATATAGTCGTCAGTGTTGGTTCCCATATCCTCAATAATCTGTAAATGAAGATGCGGAGCCCAACCGCCATTTTCTGCTGTGGTGCCGATTGCCGTAAATTGTTGACCTGCTTGTATATGATCGCCCACGTGCAATTGCGTATGTGCGGCTTGGTGAAGATGACCATATAAAGTAAAAAAGGCTATTCCCTCAAGCTGGTGGCGTAAAATAATAGTGGGGCCGTAGTCTCCTTCACCTTGGTGATTAGCAATACTATGTATTTCGCCATCAAGCGGTGCAAAAACCGGTGTTAAAGAGGGAACACCTAAATCGATTCCCATATGAACGGTACGATTTTTACTGTTACTAAAATTCGCTTTATCTTGATAAATCAGCCGTTGTTCTTCATAACGACCAATCACTATTTGTGCGTTCATTGCTGTTGCCTGATAGGCTATTTCATCAGCAAAATTGTGGGTTGACGTTACTTTATTCCAAAGCTCACTAGCAGGGGAAAGATCAACAATGAGCCCGCGACCAAATTGAAGCGGTTCTGGAATCACTGCATGAAACTGATGAGCTTGAAGTACACTGGTTAATGGTGCCATGTTTGTTGTCCTATTCATCATCTTAATTAGCCGCTGTAACGAGCGTTGCTGCCTTTTTAGGAACGATAATCATCGCAATTACATAACCGATGGCGGCAATCGCTGTCGGTAGAATTAAATCAATATTGACAAATACACTGGTTAAATAGCCACTTAATGTCCACGCTAAACCCACCATTGCACTCGACATTGCCATAACCCAACCTTGATCTGCTTCACTGGCTCTATCTGATAATGCCGTAATATAAAAAGGAAAGGAGATCGCCACCATAACGGCGGTAAAAATCATCGCGGCAATGTGAGTGTTTGGCGTTGGCGTGATCGCTAATAAAATCATTCCAATAGCAGCAAATAGGGTTGTGATCCGTAATGCTGATAGTACATTAATACGCGCTAGAATCAGCCGAGGAAGCAGTAATAGCGAACAGATCATGACCACGCCAATCGCCATCATAAAATATTGGTAGAAGCTGCTTTCTACACTAATACCCCATTTTTGAGGGAAAATAAACGCGATATTTTGAAAGTATAAACTCCAACTAAACTGACAAATAAAAACGATCGCTAAACAAGCCAATAAGCCCGGTTGGCTCCGTTTTAATGGGGCAACAAAAGAGAGTGGATTTTCATTGTGTAAGGTGATTTGCGGCGGTAACCGAACAAGATTTAGTAGTATTAAACAAAAGATAGCAATAATAAGACAAGCATAAAATGGTGCTTGAGTGCCATAGGTTGCTGATAATTTACTGCCTAATGCTGGACCAAATGACATGGCTGCTGTCATTACGATTGCCACCATACTCATTAATGTCGCTTTGGTTTTGCCTCGGCTATTATCAGCAAGAATCGCTTGTGCAATCGGCTGGCTAGCAGAGCCAAGGCTATTGATCATGTTACCTGCAAATAATAATGCAATAGATCCGATAACAATGGCATAAATTGGCATCGCAAAACCAATCGCGGCAATAATTAAACATAAGACCATGGTTACTTTACGGCTAAAGCGGTCAGCAAAACGGGCAATGAGGGGGGTGAAAAACATGGAGATAAAAGGAGCGGCTGACATCACCGTACCAAACAAAGTACGTCGTTGTTCTATTGGCATATTTTGTGCAATGGCAAGCGAGTGATCAGTTAGAAATAAACTCACATAAGCGGGAATAGTAATAAAAAACCCGGCAGAGCCAAGGAAGATAATGCTGTAAAGGGTAAATAGGGTAGTGGGTTTTAACGCCAAAGGTTGGGTCAAGGTTGGCATGAGGTGTGAAGTTCCTGGCGACGATAATAATCGACTATTTTAATCAGGTATTATCATGAATCAAGTTATTATACGTTATGTCACGATAGCAGGAGGTAAATAGGAACGGTATTATCACATTATGATTTACATCATGCGATTATAGATAAAGAAACGCCCTGTGTTAACACGTTGGTAGTCTACACAAGGCATTACTTTAGTTTTTAATCAGCATCATAAGCTGATTGTTCTAGAACAATGTCAGTCTCAAGATTTTTTAATGCCATTTTCTGGATATTAATACCAAACATCATCAGAATCAGACACCAGTTTAAGTAAGGCATTTTACCGAGACGTAAGCTTTCATTAAAATAACCAGAACTCCAATTATATAGCTCTGAAAGGCTTTCAGTCGTCATTTCTTCAAATAAACCACTATTAATTAACTTAGCAAAATGGCTACTTGTCGGGCAGATAAATGTATCTTGGGCACCGAATGCAGAAGGCTTAAATAAATGTAATATTTGCTTAATTTCTTCCACTTCAATTACTTTACCGTTGGTTGCGATATTTAATCGGCCAACGAGGGCTGAAATAAAGCACCAGCATGGGTAAGGGATTGTAGAAACCTCTAATGGTTCTTTTTTATACTTCGCTGTCCACTTACAGATATTTTTTTCTTTTAAGCCAGTAGCTAATGTCAGTTTTTTGGTGTCATAACCGTTATTTTTCAATAAATTAATTACTTCAGCAACTTCAGAAACTAAAGGTTTTTCCCAAGATGCAAATGGGGTAAATACATTTTCTCTAATCAAAATGTTATTCCAATTGACAGTGTTATATAGGTGTTTTGCATAACTAATGTTGCTGATCATACGTATTCGGTGCTGTATGTCTATTAATATCCGTCGTTATAAATGAGATAGAAAGAAGATATTTATTACAAGCCGTAACGACGCTATTTAAAATAATGGAACACAAGACTAGACGACTGGTCTAGTCGAGTTTATAGTTATCGCATGAAAATAAAAACAAACGATACACGTCAGCATATTTTAGATATTGGTTACCAACTTGTGGTGACCAAGGGATTCACAAATGTTGGCCTGTCTGAAATTTTAAAAACAGCAGCGGTACCAAAAGGTTCTTTTTATCATTATTTTAAGTCAAAAGAGCAATTTGGTGAGGCGTTAATTCAACACTATTTTGAACAATATTTAGAACACGTTAGCGCTATTTTAGTACAAGGTACTGGAACGGGTTTTGAGCGTGTAACTGATTATTTTTCACGTTGGTTAATCATCGATAATGGCACTTGTAATGCCAATAAATGTGTTGTTGTTAAACTCAGTGCTGAAGTCTCTGATTTGTCTGAACCAATGCGTGAAGCATTACGAATAGGGGCTAATAGAATTGTTAGCTTACTTGCAAACTGCATTGACGATGGTATTAAAGATGGTTCAATTACGATAACCGATAGTCAATTAACTGCACAAACGCTGTATCAATTATGGCTTGGTGCGAGTTTGTTTTATAAGCTTAGTCAAGATTTAAACGTATTACAACAAGCGTTAGTAACAACAAAAGCTCAGCTACAACCCGTGGTTTAGTGGTGGTTACTTATTAATTATCCCATTATTTTATGATGGGATTTTTTAAAACCCTAAGCTAGACGACTGGTCTAATGTTTAATAAAAAAGAAAAGGATAGCTCAATGACAAACGTAAACCGCAAAATCGTATTAGCATCTCGCCCTGTTGGTGCTCCAACAGCTGATAATTTTCGTTTAGAACAAACCGCTATTCCAACGATAGCTGAAGGGGAGATTTTACTGCGTAGTGTGTATTTATCATTAGACCCTTATATGCGTGGTCGTATGAGTGATGCTAAGTCTTATGCTGAGCCTGTTGCGATCGGTGAGATTATGGTTGGTGGTACGGTATGTCAAGTTGAGCAGTCTAATCATGTTGATTTTGCACAAGGTGAGTGGGTGTTATCTTATTCAGGTTGGCAAGATTATGCCGTTTCAAATGGTGACGGCTTAATTAAATTGGGTATGCAGCCAACACATCCATCTTATGCGTTGGGTGTGATGGGAATGCCAGGTTTCACCGCTTACATGGGTTTGCTTGATATTGGTAAACCTAAGCCGGGTGACACAATTGTTGTAGCAGCAGCAACTGGCGCTGTGGGTTCAATGGTGGGTCAAATTGGTAAAATTAAAGGTTGTCGCGTTGTGGGTGTTGCTGGTGGCGAAGAAAAATGTCGCTATGCCAAAGACGTGCTAGGTTTTGATGATTGTATTGATCACAAAGCTGATGATTTTGCGGTACAACTAGCAGCTGCTTGTGATAATGGCATTGATATTTATTATGAAAATGTCGGTGGTAAAGTCTTTGATGCAGTATTACCACTACTTAATACGGGGGCTCGAATTCCACTATGTGGTTTGATTTCTCAATATAATGCCACTGAATTACCCCAAGGGCCTGATCGCATGTCGATGCTAATGGGTACGCTATTAGTTAAGCGTATTAAGATGCAAGGCTTTATTATCTTTGATGATTATGCTGATCGTTATGATGAATTCGCAACAGAGATGAGCCAATGGTTAGCGGAAGGTAAAATCCATTATCGTGAAGATTTAGTGCAAGGGTTAGAAAATGCACCTCAAGCGTTTATTGGCTTATTAGACGGTAAGAACTTCGGCAAACTTGTTATCCAAACCAATCAAGCTCAATAATACGGCAGGTATATTATGATCACACTACATCACTTAAATAAATCACGTTCAAAACGCATTATTTGGTTATTGGAAGAGCTTGGCTTAGCGTATGAGGTTAAGCCTTATTTACGTGACGCGGTCACTTTTTTAGCGCCGCCAGAATTGAAAAATATCCACCCGCTTGGAAAATCGCCAGTTATTGAAGATAATGGGGCGGTGATTGCTGAATCTGGCGCTATTACTGAATATTTAATTCAGACTTATAACCCTAATTTAGCACCTAAAGCAGGAACGCCTGCTTATATTGAATATTTACAATGGCTTCATTTCGCTGAAAGTTCGGCTATTCTACCGTTATTATTAAAGATGTTTGTTGCTAAAGATGGCGCGAAAACTAATTTCTTAGAAGGCTATGCTGACGTTGAAGCTGAAAAGGTTATTGGTTATTTTGAGCAGAGCCTTGAAGGCAAAACCTATTTAGTTGAAGAGCGACTTACTGGTGCTGATATCATGATGTCGTTTATTGCTGAAATACTGCAAAATAACGGCATGATCGTTAATTATCCGAATATTCAACGTTATCAAGCTCAATTAGCAACGCATGATAAGTTTATTAAAGCGGATCAGATTGAGCAGCAATTGGGTTAATTGTTATTATGGTTTATTAAAGGTCACTTTCGAGTGGCCTTTTTTTATAATTGTTTATAATTGTTTAAAATTGTGATCTTATTAATCGTATGATTTAGACCTTACTTTTGTTTCTGTATTGAGATATATTTATTCTTCATATTTAAAAGCAGACAGATTATGCATTTTAAAGCCAATATTATGGGGTTTGATACGGATCTATACCCACAAAAGGTACTAGCATTACGGGTTGCAGGTATTGAAAAAGAAGAAGAAGCGCCATTCCACCAGCACCATAAAGGCCAATTAGTTATGCCGTTAACCGGGTTTGCTAAATGCTATATTGATGATGCTGTGTGGATGGTGCCAGCGCATTGCGCCGTTTGGATCTCAAGCCAGATTCCACATAGTATCTGTATTTCACCCGATGCCGATGTATGTATGCTGTTTGTTGATCAAGATATTATTGGAATGCCTAATAAAGCGTGCACACTTTCTATCACACCGTTATTGCGAGAATTAATTATTCGTCTGGCACAAGAACGTCAAGACTATGATAAAGATGGCGCGGTAGCACGTTTAGTTGATGTATTGGTAGATGAATTGATATTAATGCCAACTGAACAGTTTGATTTTCCCATTCCATCTGAGCCGCGATTACATCAAATTTCGCAGCGTTTATTAGCTAATCCTGGTGATAGAAAGACCGTTAGTGAGTGGGCGACACAATTTGCGATGAGTGAACGTACGTTAGCACGTTTGGTTAAACAAGAAATTGGATTAACCTTTGGTCGTTGGCGTGGGCAGCTACATATTGTTGTTGCATTACAAAAGTTATCAATGGGTGAATCCGTACAACGAGTAGCCGAAGATTTAGGCTATGAATCTGTCAGCGCGTTTATTTTGTTTTTTAAAAAAACGTTAGGGAAACCGCCAAAACAATATATGAAAGAACGAGAATAAACTTTGTTTACGATGGTGATATGTATCAACAGTGATCTGTATAAATAAGTAGGCGGTAACGAACAATATAAGCATAGAGATCACGTCTAGTGCGTGATAAATTAGGTTACTTATTCAGTGTCTATGTTGTTTTATTAAGTAAGGAATATGCTATGTCCCGATGGTTAGCCTATCATGGTGATAGTATCTATTTGGATGAATTGATTTATCAACCTGAACATTCATTAATTCAGCAAAGTGTCGAATCAAATAAAAAACGCATCGTTCGAGCTAATGGTGATGGTTTTGGTTTAGGGTGGTATTCGCACCGTGCGTTACCCGGCTATTATCATGATATTTTACCCGCATGGGGTGATGAGAATTTACGCTCGCTAGCGCATCATATTAGTTCACATCGTTTTATGGCACATATTCGTCAATCAACAGGCTCGCAGGTTTCACGAGTCAATTGTCATCCGTTTGTACTTGATAATTGGATGTTTTTGCATAATGGTCAAATTAGTGGTTTTGATCAGGTAAAATTCACGTTAGTACGTCAATTAACTGAAGAGTTATTCTTAAAGCGGGTCGGAACAACCGATAGCGAATTGATCTTTTTAATGATGATCAAAAATGGTTTAAGAGTCGATCCTATTGCTGCTATTAATCAGACTTTGTATGAAATTGAACAAGCAATGGAAGATAAATCTATAACTGGCCCATTAAAAACGTCACTTTGTATTTCTGATGGTGAGCAATTTTGGGTGGTTCGCTATAGCTCTGATCATCAACCGCCACCGGTATTTATTCAGTGTTCAGCACATAAGACGATCCTTGCTTCTGAACCTTTAGATCATTCTGATTCATGGCAAAAAATCCCTCGCCAAACTATTACTCACATTGTGAATAATCACTGCACTCAATATGATTTAATTATTGATTAACCTGTAGTGTGTAATATTGAAAAGGCAGCCTTTAATAGGCTGCCTTTTTAATATCTGCGGTAATCATACGAATAAGCAATGTTCATTCATCGATAACTTATGAGTTGGAACTGTAAATACAGGGAAAGTTAATGGATTGGTTACTGTGTTGTAAGGCATAAACTTGCGGATAATTATAAAAACGATCGTTACCGTTATCGATGGAATCGGCTATTACTATAGGGCATTGAAATAGGGGTATTTGCGTGAAATGTCACACTCGTTAACGTGTATAAAAGAATAAAGTGATAACTAAGTTTTCAATAGTTAATCTTAATATTGTTTGTTCAGTAACTATTTTTTTAAGTGTTAGACGGGAAGGTTAATGAGTAAATTTAATGGTTATGATTATTTTTATTTGTCGTTATTGGCTTTTGTGTGACAATTTATAAGTTTTTGTTTTCAAATTATAAACCAATGAAATCGTATGTTTATTTCCTTTTTTATTGAAAATCATAGAGAAAATTTAACTAGCGTTAAAGTTTACATGCTGATAGTGTGTCTTCCCTCACACACAGCGTGAGACATTTATGCAACGCAATACAAGCGAAATTAGTAATAATATAGTACCGAACATAGTTATGGGACTTAAAGGTTTAGATAATAAACTCGTTCCAGCTCTAACGATTGGGTTTATCACCTTATTCGTTCTTTCTGCTTTAATTGATATGCCCGCATTTAGCGCAATGATTCAAACTTCTTTTAGCTCTGCAGCAAAAACTTTCGGTTCAAGCTGGCAGTGGCTGATGCTGATTAATTTCGTCCTAGCATTAATTGTAGCGATTAGTCCGCTAGGTAAAAAAGTGATGGGTAGCGTTGCTAAACCAACGATTGGCACATTTCGTTGGTTAGCTATGATCATGTGTACGCTGCTTGCTGGTGGTGGTGTTTTTTGGTCTGCCGCTGAACCTATTTATCACTTTATGACACCATCTCCATCATTTCCTGGTGTCGAAGGCGGCACGCTTGCTGCTGTTACTCCAGCATTAGATCAAGCCTTTTTGCATTGGGGCTTTCTTGCATGGGCTGTATTAGGTACGCTCTCTACTATAGTGTTAATGTATGCCCATCATGAACATGGGATTAAATTACGTCCACGTGCTTTATTATTTCCACTTTTTGGGCATCGCTTAGAAAATCATTGGCTAGGTAGTGTGATTGATGCATGTTCAATTATTGCTGTAGCAGCGGGCACGATTGGTCCGATTGGTTTCTTAGCGTCACAATTAGGCTATAGCTTAGAATTATTAACCGGCCTAGAAAATAATACTCAATCTCAGTTGGTTATTTTAGCCATTGTTGTTGCTATTTATTCGGCTTCAGCCGCATCAGGTATGGATAAAGGCTTACAGTGGTTATCTCGCCTTAATGTTATTGGCGCATTTGTACTTTTAGCCGCTATGTTAATTTTAGGTCCAACGACATTTTTATTAAAAGAATTTGGATCCGCTTTTGGCAGTTATTTACAGAATATGGGAACGATGAGTTTGACTACGGCTAAGCCTGAGTGGAACTTATGGTGGACATGGTTCTTCTGGGGCTGGTTTATTGGTTTCGCCCCTATGATGGCTATCTTTATTGCCCGTATTTCAGAAGGTCGTAGCATTCGAAGCTTAATCTTATGTGTAGCTGTTGGCGCACCTATTGCGACAAATTTTTGGTTTGCTGTATTAGGTGGAACGGGTATTTCATTAGAGCTAAATAATCCTGGTATGATTTCAGGTCCATTGCATGATGGCGGATTGCCTTCTGTATTATTAGCAACACTGTCTAATTTACCATTGAGTTATATTTTATTACCTGCATTTTTAGTGTTGACCACAACCTTTGTGGTAACGACAGGTGATTCAATGGCGTACTCAATTGCGATGGTGGTTTCTGGCGATAATGAACCTAGTAGTAAGCATCGTTTATTTTGGGCTATTACCATGGGTGTAGTGGCTGCGGTATTATTACTTGCTGGTGATGGTGGTTTGAAGGCTCTGCAGTCCTTTATTGTTATTACCGCAGTACCTGTTTCATTGCTGATTGGATTAACACTATTAAGTGGTCCTATTGCGGCATGGAAGATGACATGTGCATCTAAAGCAGCCAAGGCGGCTTAATATAAGTGATGTGATTTTCACATTCAGTTAATAATATAAAAAACCGAAAGTGTCATGCTTTCGGTTTTTTTTATGTCTCTATTTTGATAACTATCTAATCATCATCACATTGATAATAGCGATAAGTAATGTGGTTGATAATTAGATAAGCCGTATTATTTTGTTTCGATATTGCCTTGTTGTATTTTTGCTTTACAACGTTTAACTAAAGCATGGGTCATGCCACGGAAAATAAACAAATGCGCTGGCATCATTGCAAACCAATACAGTAGTCCCATAAAGCCTTTAGGGTGCCACCACGCACGAATGTCGATAGTACGATGATCACCACAATCTTCAATGGTAAATTCTAATCGACCTAAACCCGGGGCTTTCATACCAAATAATAACGATAGGAAGTGATTTTTTTCAAGGCTGATCACTTTCCACGAATCAATTTTATCGCCCAATTGTAATTGCTGAGGATCTCGTCGATAACGCTTGAGGGCATTACCACCAATCATGGCATCCATCCATTCTCGCACTAGCCATAATCCATTGGCATAAAAATATCTTTCTTCACCGCCAATCAGCTGTACTTGACGCCATAAGTCTTCACAACTTGCATCTGTTTTAAGTGTGTAACCTGCTTGTTTAGGGTAATAGCCATAACCTGTTTGCCAGCGTAATAGGGCATCTGGATCAAATCCCCAAATATCACTTTTAACCACTTCGGTATTCATGGCTAATGCTTCTTGGATCGCTTCTTCATAATTGATTAAATGTTGAGGAATACGTCGTTGAAGTTCACTGCCATCTGCGGGAAGATCACAACTTAATCCACCAATAAGTGCTCGTGCAATATTGGTCGGAACGGAGGTAATAAAACGGAGCCAATAGGTCGCCATTTTGGGACTTAACCATTTTAATGGGATGACGCGAATATTTTTACCATGCACTTTACTTAATCGGACCATTTGATCTCTATAAGTCATCTGTTCTGGCCCTGCGACATCTAAAATAAGGTTATGATCTGGCGGGCATTCGATAAGTTCTGTTAGGTAGTAGAGTAGGTTGCGTAATGCAATCGGTGAATTACGAGAAGTAACCCAACTTGGGGTTAACATTACAGGTAAGTGATAAACAAAGTCTTGCATGACTTCAAATGCCGCAGAGCCTGGACCGATAATAATACCTGCACGTAACTCGGTAACGCATTTATCACTATTGCGAAGAATATTTCCCGTTTCTTTGCGGGCACTTAAATGTTTTGATTGGCTAGTTTGTGACTGTAAAGCACCTAGATAAACAACATGTTCAACATCACTATGGCGAAGGTAATGGCTAAAGTGACGGGCGCAATCAAGTTCAAATTCAATAAAATCATGGCCATGATTCATGCCATGAACGAGAAAATAAACAGTATCGATATCTGTAAACAGATCAGTTAAGTCTTGGTCAATGTCTAGATCTAATTCAACTAACGTTAGATTATTAATATTTCCCCAACCACGTTTTTCTAATAGCTTAAGGTTCCGTCCTGTTGCGGTTACGTGATGGCCTAAGTTTAGTAAGTTAGGCACGAGGTGGCTGCCAATGTAACCAGAGGCGCCGACGACAAGAATATTTCTGCTCATTAAGTAACCACTCTAAATTCCGTGTTGCGATATAAAGATGCAAAAAATTCCGTTCTTAAAATTTTTAATATCGCCTTTAAAGATAATGGCTTTTTATTGATTAAAAGCAATAATAAACTACAAAAGATGATAGTTTTTGCTGGTTAATATGATTATTATCACCACGTTTATTATGGGTTTTTATGCATATGTGGAAGATGATTCCATAATAATAAAGTACAGATGTCATTTATCTAAATCAAATCAAAGCTTAAACCGTGAGTATGGTTGTTGGTTAAATTATATATGTGACTTTATCTCATAGTTATTAAATTCAAATATAAAAACATAAAAATTGTTTCTTAATAGTAGTTTATTATACCTAGTTGGTAGCTATTTGTTGTTAAAGAAGAATATCTCAACAAGATAAGTATAATAAATAGTAATACTTATATGGCTAAGCTGTTATATGAGGAATAAAATAGGTAATATTGAATAATTATTTATTTTAATTGGATGAATATTAAAATAAATAGTGATTAACTTGTCATGTAAGCAAACGTTGGTGATTGAACATGTTACGACTATCTAAACTCTGCAAAGGGTATCTAGACGGTACCGAGTTTCATTCTGTGCTTCAGGGCGCTAATTTATCTTTAAATTCTGGAGAGCAATTGGCTCTCATGGGAGAAAGCGGCTCAGGGAAAAGTACATTACTGAATTTAATTGCGGGGCTTGATAAACCTGAATCAGGTGAGATATGGCTCGGGGATACGGCGATGCATGCAATTTCTGAACGTGAGCGAACGGCTTATCGTCGTAAAAATATTGGTCTTGTTTTCCAGCAATATAACTTATTACCGACCTTAACCGTAGCCGATAATATTCGTTTTTGCCGTCAGTTAAAGGGATTGCCAGATGATAAAAAATTATGGTTAAAGTTGGTTTCTGCCTTGGATCTGATGTCATTATTATCACGTTATCCTGAAGAAATTTCAGGTGGTCAACAGCAACGTGCTGCTATTGCGCGAGCTATTTATATGGAACCTGCACTGTTATTAGCAGATGAACCGACAGGTAGTCTAGATGAACGTAATGCAAGTGCTGTTATTCGATTACTTCTTTCTTTAACGAAACAACTTCATTGTACGTTATTAGTTGTTACCCATAGTGAGAAGGTTGCGTCGTATATGCAGGGATGTATTCGCTTACAAGGAGGTCAGTTACATGTTACGCCCCGTAGCTAGTGCGCTTTGGGGACACTATCGTCGTCACCCATTACAAATTGTTTTAGTGTGGCTTGGATTAACATTGGGTATTGCATTACTAGTTGGGGTAATGGGTGTTAATCAGCAAGCAAAAGAAAGCTATCGTAAAGGCGAACAACTTTTTTCTAATCCTTTTCCTTATCGTATACGTCATGTTCAAGTTGGTATGAATGTACCGCAAGGTTTTTACATTCAAATGCGTCGAGCAGGACTTAAAACCTGTGCGCCATTAGTTGAACATCGCATTATTACAGAAAAACAACGTGATTTTCAACTTTTAGGCATTGATCCTGTTGCGATTTTGGGCGCAGTACAAAATAACGTAATTGATGAAAGTAAAATCAACTTATTACAATTAATGCGACCACCGTACCCGATTATGTTAGGTGAGCATTTAGCTAATTATATGGGTCTCAAAAGCGGAGATATGCTGACGCTTAATTCTGGGCGTAAAATTGGCCCGATGAAAGTAGTTAATGATAGTCGTATGAATGATTCTCGTATGATTGCAGACATGGCTTTGTTACGCGAATTACAACCTAGTTCTGGTTTTAGTGCGGTTGTTTGTGGTGAAATGAGCAGTAAACAGTTAATGAAATTGACGCATATTTTACCGCCAGGGTTAACGCTTGAACGGCAACAAAACGCAAAATTAGAGCCATTAACGAAGGCCTTTCATTTGAATCTGTTTGCTATGGGAATGCTGGCGTTTGTGGTTGGATTGTTCATTTTCTACCAAGCAATGTCGCTTTCTTTAGCGCAACGACAACCATTAGTTGGCATTTTACGTCAATTAGGTGTTAGCGGTACCCAACTTGCTGGAGCCCTCATCGGTGAATTGTGTTTATGGGTATTAGTTGGACTGGTTGGCGGTAATCTTATTGGATTGCTATTAGCACAGCAATTATTACCATCTGTTGCTGCATCATTGAATGATTTATATAACGCTAATGTTGGCTTACAAGTGCACTGGAATTGGCAGTGGGGTGCTGCGAGTTTAGCGATTGCGATTTTTGGATGTGCCTTTGCCTGTACATGGCCAGTTGTACGTTTAATTAAATCGCCACCCGCGCGACTAGCGACACATTTGTCTTTAGTGCGTTTTAGTGGTCGAGAATTTGCGTGGCAAGCCTTGTTTTCTTGTGTCTTTATCATTGGCGCTGTGGTTGTTTATAAGCTTTCTCATGGACAGTTAACTGGCTTTGTTTTAATTGCCTTTATTCTTATAGCCTCTGGCTTAATGATGCCTTATTTGCTTTGGTTGCTGTTCCATTTTCTCGGTAATATCAGCAGTAAAGCGCGTATGCGATGGTTTTTCTTTGATGCTGCTGCAAGTTTAAGTTATCGCGGTATAGCAGCAATGGCGTTTATGTTGGCGTTAGCTTCTAACATTGGTATGGAGACTATGGTTGGCAGTTTTCGTAATACAACAGAAAACTGGCTTGAACAGCGTTTAGCTGCGGATATTTATATTCGTCCATCAATGAATATGGCCCCTCGTATTTCAAAATGGCTTCAACAACAACCTGAAGTGGATCAAGTGTGGTGGAGCAGACAAAAAGCCACTCGCTCAAATAATGGCACAATCCAAGTCATGAGTATTGGTCAAACCGCAGGTGAACAAAAAGCCTTGTCAGTAAAAGTGGGTCTTAATAATTATTGGCAGCAACTGCATCATGATCGTGCGGTAATGGTCAGTGAATCGATGGCGCTGAAACATCATTGGCAACCAGGAGATATTATTAATCTTCCTGCTCCCATGAATCAAAAATGGCGAGTGGTGGGTATTTATTATGATTATGGTAATCCTTATGGACAAGTCCTAATCTCACAACAAAAATGGCAGCGTTTTTGGCCTCATTCTGGACAAGTAGGATTAGCGATTCATTTGAAAAAAGGAGCAAAGTCAGAATTGCTATTAGCAAAATTAGGTGAGCGATTCCTTTTGCAACCAGAGCGAATACGTAATAATTCCGCGTTAATGAAACAAGCGATGACTGTGTTTGATCGTACGTTTGTTGTGACATCGACATTAGGTAATTTAACGTTATTTATTGCTGTTTGTGGTCTTTTTTTCGCGACTATCGCGGGAGAGATTTCTCGGCAACGACAATATTCATTATTACGTTGCATGGGAATGACCAGCATTGAATTATCGTTATTGGGTGGTGGTCAATTGTTGGTTATAGGACTTATGACTGCATTGATAGCATTGCCATTAGGTCTACTTTTAGCGCAATTATTAATTGATGTTGTGTTGAAATATTCTTTTGGTTGGACAATGCAAGTTCAATACTTTCCTTTCGATTATTTTATGACGTTAGGTACGGCTTTATTAGCACTGCTTGTTGCTGGAGCGTGGCCTGTATGGCGTTTGGTTCATCGATCTGCAATTTTATCTTTACGAGAGTCATTTTAATGAGAGTTTCAATTATGCAATCTCGTTGGTATTTGCTTTATTTAACTATAATGTTATTTGGGACGATGGTATTGAGTGGTTGTGATCAGCAACCTATTCGCAGTAATTCAGTGAAAATATTAACGCAATCTCAAAATTTCGTGTTTGAACCTGTCGTTAAAGGCGAAGAAATAACATTTCCTAAAGATCATGGTGAGCATCCTGAATATCTTGCAGAGTGGTGGTATTTAACAGCTAACCTTAAAACAGAAACGGGTAAAGAAATTGCGGTGCAATGGACGATATTTCGCATGGCGACCAGTGATGAAGATTTGAGTGGTTGGAAAACACCCCAGATGTACATGGTGCATGCGGTAATAACAACAAAAGAGAAAGTTTGGGCGGCGGAAAGATTTGCTCGTGGTGGAATTGGTCAAGCAGGGGTAAGTCTTAATCCTTTTCATGCATGGTTAGATAATTGGTCATGGGATGCAGCAACCAGTGATCCTTTTCCTGGGCGGCTTGAGTTTTCAGATGATCACATGTCTGCGCGATTAAACATCAAGCAAAAAGGGGCCATTGTTTTACAAGGTGATAAAGGATATAGCAAAAAACATCCATTACTGAGTATTGCTTCTTATTATTACAGTGTTCCATTTTTAGATCTTGATGGGACGATCACTCTGGATGGAAAACCATATAAAGTGAGTGGTCGTGGTTGGTTTGATCGTGAGTGGAGCAGTAGTATGCTCAGTGCCAAACAACAAGGTTGGGATTGGTTTGCAATCCACCTTAACGATGGCAGTGCTTTGATGGTATCGCAATTACGAGAAGAAGGACAAAGACCCTATTTTATTGGTTCGCGTTCATGGCCTGATGGTCGAGTGGTTAAATTAGATAATAATCAAATTCGAATGAAACCTATGCACTTTTATAAAGTGAGTGGAATTTCATTTCCATTAAATTGGTTAATTGAAGTGCCATCACAAGGATTAAAGCTCCAAACAAGTGTTGTCCGTCAAGATCAATGGCTACATTTTATATTTCCCTATTGGGAAGGGCCAATTAATGTCACAGGGACTCACAGTGGAAAAGGGTTTATGGAACTTACTGGTTATGAAGATAAATAAGGAATATTGATAAATGTTGAGTAAAAAAGCCCAACGTATAAATAATCAAAATAATTTTTTCTACTTAACCTTAGCATTGGTCTTTTTATTGATTAGTGCATCATTAGACAAAGTGATTACGTCTGGTTTTTTACAATATATACTAGAAGTTTTCACGTTTATCACTTTTGGCATTTGTTTATTGAGTTTACGCTTTGATAAGAATTGGTTCCGTTTTTTATTATTATTAGTGGTTGCATGGCTGATAGCGGTGATTACTCGAACGGTGTTAGGCATTGAAGAAATAGAAATTATTATGCTGTTATTGATGTTTACTTTCTTCTATGGCACATTTTGCTCAATTATGCGCCAAATATTATTCACAGGTTCAATTACTGCCAATAAAATCATTGGTTCAATGGCATTGTTTTTGTTGCTTGGTTTAATGTGGGCCATTGGATATTTGATTTTAATCCATTTTTTACCTGGATCATTTCAAGGCATTAATAAAGGGCCGTGGCATGAGAATTTTGCTGATGCCGCTTATTTTAGTTTTGTTACTTTAACGACATTAGGGTATGGCGATATTTTACCAATATTGCCCATTGCTAAAGTTCTTGCTTATCTTGAAGCGATTGTTGGCGTATTTTATATGGCAATTGTAGTTTCAAGTTTAGTGAGTTCAAGTCGAGAACAATATTTTATTGAGCATGTGGATGATTAATTTGTAGTCATTGACTCTGATTACTGGCTTATAAATAAGAGAATAATCATTAAGGTTATTCTCTTTTTTTCATTTAGTGCTATTTTGCTAGTATTGATTAAATAGCCATATGTGCAGATTTGATGTATGGCTTGCTTGTTATTTGCGATATGAAGGTAATATGAATCGCTTCTTTAAGAAAATTTACCAATATATAAATCCCTCTATGAATCCTGATTTAGCCCCAGCGTTTGATGAATGGCAGAAACATATTCCAACGTTATGGCTGTTAGGTAAAACAGGGGCAGGAAAATCAACTATTATCCAAACGCTTACTGGGAATAGTTTGGTTGAAATAGGCAATGGTTTTCAGCCATGTACTCGTACCGCGCATCATTATCTCTACCCTGCAGAAAATCCATTAGTGTGTTTTTTAGATACACGAGGATTAGGTGAGGCGGATTACGATCCCATTGAAGACATTGCAATGTGTAGTGGTAAAAGCCATGCATTAATGGTGGTGATGAAAGCGGAAGAGCCAGAACAATCTGGGTTATTAACGGCACTAAAACAAATTAAACGTAGCGGTGCGATCAAACATTTATTGGTTATTCATACTGCCGTGAACAGTATTGTGGATGCTCAAGAACGCCAACGTGCGATTGAATATAATCATCAGCGAGTTATGGATGTGTGGGGTATAAAACCAGCCCAGTGGCAATCAGAAACGGCTACCAGCTATCAGCCGATTGTGGTTGACTTTATTCCTGAGGATCAACAGTTTATTGGTGTTGATATCTTACACCATGCTTTAACGGATGCGCTTCCAATGTTGAGTTTGTTATCTAATCAACAAGCCCATACTAATCGCGAAGAACAAAATTTTTACCAGTTACGTCAAGAGGTTCTCTGGTATGCAGGGGCTGCGGGGGCGAGTGATGCCATTCCTGCGGTTGGTTTATTCAGTGTACCTGCTATTCAAGGAAAAATGCTGCATAGCCTTGCGAATCAATATGGCGTTAGTTGGAATAAAAAAGATTACGCAGAATTTGTGGGTATGTTAGGTTCTGGCTTTTTGTTGCAATATTTATCTAAATTGGGGCTTAACCAGTTAGTTAAATTTATTCCAGCATACGGTCAAACGGTGGGGAGTGCGACCGCGGCTGCGATGAGTTTCTCATCAACTTATGCGATTGGTCGTGCAGCTTGTATGTATTTATATCATCGTAGTAAAGGTGAGTCGATTTCAAAAGACCAAATTAAACTGGCTTATCAACAAGCATTTAAGACTGTAAAGCAGGTTGCTGATCGACAGCAGTTAAGTAAATCGGCACCTAAAAAGGATCACGAATGAAACGGGTGAATAAAAGTTATCAGCTAATTAATCAACTTTCTGAAGGTTTCTTACCATTATTGATGTTGGCAGTGTGTTTGCCCATTATGGTATTGGCGGGGTTTGGTGTTGTTGATCTGATTCAACAAGGGCAGTGGCTATTATTTTTCGCCATTATTGCTGGTGGTTGTTTATTGGCTTTCCTACCTTATTGGTGGTTACGTCGTAAACGTGTCGTGGCGGATGCTGTTATGGATGATATTGCACCATTACATGTGGCAGCTAATCCACAGTGGAGTGAGCACGATCAGCAAGTCTGGCAACAAATGGCATTGGTGATTGATAAACAGTTAGCCGAGGATGCTGCATGGGAAAGCCTACAAGCACATGCTTATGTCTTGGTTGCTGATGTTGCTGCGCAGTACCATCAACAATCGAGCTCGCAAAAATTAGCGTTTACTGCGCCTGAATTTTTAATGATGGTTGAAGAGGTAAGTCGTCGTTATCGTCACTTTCTACAACAACATGTTCCTTTTTCTGAGAAGATCACGCTAACGAGCCTTAAACAAGGTTACGCGATTAAAGATAAAATGGGGTATGCAAAAAGTGCTTATGATGTCTATCGATTATTCCGCATAGCCACACCGACAGGCTGGTTAGCCGAAGTACGCGGTTTGGTTGTCGGTAAGTTGTTTGATGATGTTAGTGCTGAAGTTCAAAGTAAATTAAAAGCGACGTTATTACAAGAAGTCGCATCGGTAGCGATTGATTTATACAGTGGTCGTTTTAAGCTTGATGATGCAGCGGTTCCACACAGTCAACTTCAAGATCACGATCAGCAAGCAATCGCCATTGCCGTAGAACCCTTGCGGGTAGCCGTTGTTGGTCAAGTGAGTGCGGGTAAGTCATCGGTTATTAATGGGTTATTGGGTGAGATTGCGGCTGAAGTAAGTGCGTTACCATCAACAGACAAAGCTACAACCTATAAATGTGAAGTTGAAGGGCTCGATTTAATCAATCTGATTGATTTACCCGGCATTGATGGCGGTGCTGAGACTGAGAAAAAATTATTGAAACAAATGACTGAAAGTGATGTGGTTATTTGGGTATTAAAGGCCAATCAATCGTCACGCCAATTAGATGTTACTCTAAAATCGGCATTTGATTTGTTTTATAAGCAACCTGAAAATCAGCAACGAAAAGCACCGAAAGTGATCATGTTGGTTAACCAAGTTGATAAACTCAAACCGGTTGATGAATGGTTACCACCGTATGATCTTGAGTCACCACAAACGGACAAAGGGCAAATTATTAGTGATGCAGTGAAGTATAACCGCGAGATAATGCACGCTGAGTATATTCTGCCATTTTCCGTGAGTAGCGATCGTATTCCGTATAATCTTGATAGCTTGCAATCACAGTTACAGCAGGTGTATCAAGATGGGATCAATACCCAGTTAAACCGTCGTCGCGCGCAAGGTGAAACGATTGATTATAGTGAGCAAGCAAAACGGTTATATCGCTTAGGTAAACTGGTGTTTGATGCGGCAACGAAATAATAGGTATTGCTAAACTAATTAAGCCCTTATGATTTAGTGATTATAAGGGCTTTAAATTATTAGTTTAGCGTACTAGATATCTTGTTATTGATGTTTTACGTAGACAATGAACGATTATTATCGAAACGGTGAACACCACTGGTACTGCAAAAAGACTGGCAATAATCGGGTTAATATTCAAAATACTGATGATATTGAGGTAATAAATCACAATAAGCAGATGGCAGAGATAAATACCCAGAACATCTTTGCTTAATGAGTGAATGATTTTATAGTCACCTAAGTTAGGTTTTGCTAATAAAATAAAGAAAACACCTAATGCCCATAACGGCGTGCCAAATAGGAAATCGTGGAAAAAAGTTCCATTTTCTTGCAGTGAAAGGTAATTAGCTTCACCGATAAATAAGCCAAATCCAACGAGCATCATTATTATGCTGTTTTTCAGACTAACGCTAATATTACGGCGGCGAACTTCAAATCCAAGCATGATCATAAAAGTACTGAAAAATGGACCATTACGCGTAAAAATCGGTGAACTTAATTCTGTTATTTGAGCATAGCTACCTGCCATTAAGCCAAAAATAAATAACAGAGTAGCCACTGGAATAATTAAGCGAGATAACTTCAAACGAAGTAAAACGGTAATGATAGTTAAACCGCTGAGTAACCCTGGAATATACCAAAGATGTACTAATCCACCTTCAAATAAGGTATTTAATGGTGTTGTGAGTAGTTTTTGCCAATAAAAAAGACGTTCAGTAAAATATCCTTCAGTTGCCACAAGATGAAAGTTAAACGGCAAAATAAGGTAAATGATACTCCATAAGACCCACATAATGAGTAATGGACGAGCATAGCGCCAGAGATAAGGGATACGTTCGGTTGTTAAACGTGGTTGAATAAAATAACCCGCTATAATAAAAAATAACGGTACTGCAAACCGACTAATTTGATTGAGTCCCATCCCTAACAAGGGTTGATCATCAAATAATGGCGCTTGCATGAATATTTGGCTATGCAAAGCAATAATGGCAATCGTGGCAATAACTCGACCAAATTCAAAGCTGGCGATACGATGTTGAGACATGACGATAAACTCACAAACGAAAGTGGTGTCGAAATTATATGGAATTAAGGATTTTGTAAATTGTATTATGGAAGTGAATTATGTTATTGATCACAGAATTAAATTTATGATCAATAAAAGTAAATACTTTAATTAAGAATGGAAGGTAAAGAGGTAACAATATGTGTATTAAAGTTACCTAGCTATTCAAATTAAGGCTGCTTTTACAGTCCAAGTTGATCCAGTAAATCTTGATTGGCGTGATTGTTTTCTGTGTCTTTATTGAATGAAATTACTGGGTTTTGTTGTTGTTGAGCGTCATAAGCCGTTTCAAAAATAGCATCAGGATCTTGCTCATCAATCTCAAATTCTTCTAATTGAATAAATTCAGTTTTATCCATTGCTAATTCAAGATAGAAAATATTATTTTTTGCAGTTGTAAAACTAACACGACGTACTTGAGGACGATCAAGATTAGTATCAACAGAAAGAATAATTTGTTTATGCAGAGCGAGCATTTTTGGCTGGTTTTGGGTAATTGAGATGTTTAATTCTCTGCCAATTTTCCCCGTAAAATCACCAACAACTTGATTCATTAATTCACCTAAAATATTAGCGACATCATCAGCAGTATGATGAATAGCAATATCTGTGTCAGGAAAGCCCATTCTGAGCATATAATTTTGATAAAGTTCCATTGCGGCAGTAGCGGAAAAATTAGTGACGACTAATCCTGTGAAGCCACCATCAAATAAAACAAAGCAACCAATATCAGGTTTTAAGCTTGTTTTATTGATTTTTTGTACCATAGGAGAATATTTAATGTGGCTTTCTGTTGCACGTGATAATACATCAGCTAGAGAGTGACATAATTTAATTAAAATATCGTCGGTAGTTATCGTATGATTTTTTTGCATATACAGCCCTGTAAAACGTATTTGTAACCAATAAATAAAAATTCAGTAGTTAAAAGCCGATAGCTAGGTCGCTTTTATACTACAACTTTAAAGTGTAATAAAAGCTATCGGCTTATACGGTAAGGACTTAAATAGTTATTTGAGTTTATTGTGTGAATTATTGGTGATCTTATGCGAAACGTTTATCTAAGTACGCAATAATATCGTTTGATTCATACATCCAAGTCACTTGGCCATTTTCTTCAATACGTAGGCAAGGTACGGTACGTTTTCCACCTTGTTCTAATAGTTCTTGACCCCATGGTGAAATTTTTGCATTACGAGTTGCTAGTGGGATATTTAGACGTTTAGCATGGCGACGTACTTTTACACAAAACGGACAGGTTTCAAATTGATAAAGTTGCATATTAGCGACAGCAGTATCAATTTCTTGTTGAGCCGTTGCTGACCGCTCTATACCACGCGGAGAAAATAGTGAGTTAAGTAAAAGAATGATTTTACCTACGAACCAACGAAGTGCTTTCATGTTTTATCCTATGGCTGATTATAAAAATTATATCGTGATTCTATTATAAAAATGTCAGCGGGTAACTATATTGTAAGATATATCGGTGGGTTATTACCTTGCATTAACTGTTAGAAACATTATCAGTACATGTTAATCAATCGATATTGATGGTTAATAATACGATTTTATTTTTGTTTTAGTGATAATTAGTGGAACTAAGATCAATATTTAGATGTATGTCACTGAATGCATAAGTTTAAGGTGCGGCATAATGTTGCTTTGCTTTATACTTGATTAAGGTTTGGTGGGTAAGTGATTAATCTGATGATTAATAATATAAATATTCTCATTTGTGATGATTCAGTATTAGTTCATAAATCAATTACACGTCTATTACAGTCATGCAGTAATGCGACTTTTTTCTATGCTGAGAATGGAAAAGAGGGCCTTGATTGTCTAAAAAATAGTGATATTGATATTATGTTTTTAGACTTAACTATGCCTGTAATGGATGGTTTTAGTGTAATGAAATCCTTACCTGTCCGTGAATATAACACCACGATCATTGTATTATCCGCTGATGTACAATTAACCGCAGTGGAAAGAAGCCTAGCATTAGGCGCTGATTATTTTTTATCTAAACCATTTAATCATGATGAATTAATAGAACTCTCGCAACGGTTAGGATTGATTTTTGATCGTACTCAATTACCGTTATTAGATTCTCATTTAGATAATAATCCTATTGAGAGTATTCGTGAATTAGCCAATATTGCTTTAGGGCGAGGTGCGGCAATTATTTCTGATCATCTTGGTGATTTCATTAAAATGCCATTACCGAATGTTGCATTTATGACAAGCAGTGACTTATCAATGGCGATTGCAGATGTTCGTAATGATCATGGACTAATTGCTATTACCCAACGTTTTGTTGGTGGTGGGATTCACGGTGAGGCCTTAGTTGAATTACATGGTGATGATATTTATTTGTTTGGTGAAAAACTTGGGTTTAGTCAAACGGATGAATATAAAAATGAAGTGATTATTGATATTGCTAATTTAATGGTTTCTTCTTTTTTAGTGGCGTTATCGGAACAAATTTCAATTCCATTTTCTGTGCGTCAGCCGATTGTTTTAGAAGAATATATGAACTCACATAGTACGGATTGTGAGATGCAGACTTTTTTTACCATTGAATATACCTATAAAGCTGAAATATTAGACGTTGAGTGTGAAGTCTTATTTATTATGGATAGTCATTCTCTAGCAATCATGAATAACAAAGTGATGGAATCATTAAATTGAACGAAATATCTTTAGCTGATTTTTATTTGACAATGCAAGTATTAGATAATCTTGATGCGGGTGTTGTTATATTAGATGAAAACTATAATGTTTGTGCATGGAATACCTTTATGCAAGCTTATAGCAGTATTTCTAATGTTGAAATAATAGGAAAATCATTATTTGAGGTTGTACCTGATTTACCAGAATCATGGTTACAGAGTAAAATAAAATCGACATTTAAATTACGAATGCGATCATTTTCAGCATGGGAAGATCGACCATGGGTATTTCGGTTTTTGAATTTTTGTCCAATTTCTGGTAGTTCAGATATCATGTTTCAAAATATGACTTTAACACCATTACGTTCATTATCTGGTGAATATAAACATATTTGTTTAACGATCACTGATGTTACTGATATCGCTAAAAATAAAAACCATCTTCATGAATCAAATAAACAACTGACATATTTAAGTATTACTGATCGATTAACGCAGCTTTATAATCGAGGTCATTGGGAAAACTGTTTAGCTGATGCTTTTGATTATTGTCATCAAACACAAATACCAGCCACATTGATTATGTTTGATATCGACTATTTTAAACGTGTTAATGATACCTATGGTCATGTCGCGGGGGATGGGGTCATTAAAGTGATTGCTGATGTATTACTGCGCACTAAACGTCAAACCGATATTGCAGGACGCTACGGTGGTGAAGAGTTTGGTATTATTCTTCCTGGGACGTCTGCTGAGTTAGCGGGGTATTTTACGGAAAGATTACGCAATCGTATTGAACAAGAAACTGTATTTGATGATCAGCGGGGTGTTATAAAAGTCACGATTAGCTTAGGTGTCTGTGAGTGGAATTCGACCTTAACTGATTATAAGTCGTGGCTAGAGAAATCTGATTTAGCTTTATATGAATCAAAGAAAAGGGGCCGTAATACGACCACCATTATTAATAGCGATAATTGTTTTAAAAACAGTAAAGGCGAGTTTGTTTTATCGAATAACAATGAGCATATGCCCATAAAATAGGCAATAGTTAGCTGCCAATCTGATAATACAGATAATGACTGTATGTTTAGTGGGGGTTTCGGTAACATGCTGGCGTTTTCCTGTTTTTAGGTCAGTCGCTATGCGCATTCATGTTATACATACTCTTTATGAGGAACGTCTTGCACGTTCAACTCGTCCTTTTCTTGCCCGTGGTTCTAAAGTCCAACGCTGTCGTCAGTGCATGTTGCGTACGCATTTGTGTGTTTGTGAACATCGTCCATTAGCGACATCAAATGCGGCTTTTTTGTTGGTTATGTTTGATGATGAGATTCTAAAGCCAAGTAATACAGGGCGTTTAATTGCCGATGTATTTGAAGACACTTTTGCTTATATTTGGTCTCGAACTGAACCTAATGCAGAAATGCTAGCATTATTAGATGATCCTCAATGGCAACCCTATGTTGTTTTTCCTGCTGAATATGCACCGGAGAGAGAAGTTACGACGGTGACACTTGAGGCTGGAAAGCGTCCATTATTTATTATGCTAGATGGTAGTTGGGCAGAAGCAAAAAAAATGTTCCGTAAGAGTCCATATCTTGATCGGTTCCCATTATTATCAATTAATCCAGATAAACCGTCTCGGTATAAAATGCGTGAAGCATCAAAGGCAAATCAATTAGGAACTGCTGAAGTTGCAGCGCGTATTATTGATTTATTTGGTGAGCACCATAATGCTGAATTATTAGATTTATGGTTCGATGTTTTTCGTGAAAATTATATCGCAGGTAAAATGAATCGCCAATTACCTGAATACTCATCGTTATCTATATTAGAAAAATTCATGTTATCCGATGATGCTGCATTATAAAAATGTGATGTTAATTGGATAATATTAAAAGCCATTTGAACAATAACTGATGAATTGAGTCGTAGATCACAGTCATTTTTAGTCTAAATGTGGATAATTTTGAGTATATTTAATGAGTTATAGACTCATAGTGTGGTTAAACATTATTTGTAGGAGAATCGGATGTACTACGGCTTTGATGTAGGCGGAACCAAAATTGAATTTGGTGCATTTAATGAAAAACTAGAACGTGTAGCAACAGAGCGTGTACCAACACCGAGTAATGATTACGATAAACTGATTGATACTATTGTTTCAATTATTACTGCGGCAGATATAAAATTCGGTTGTGAAGGTTCGGTCGGGCTGGGTATTCCTGGAATTGAGGATGCACGAGATGGCACCGTATTAACATCAAATATTCCTTCCGCTAAAGGTAAAACCTTACGTAAAGATTTAGAAGCTAAGCTAGGTCGAAGTGTTAGCCTTGATAATGACGCAAACTGTTTTGCTCTGTCTGAAGCGTGGGATGATGAACACAAAGATGCGCCATCAGTCTTAGGCCTTATTTTAGGCACTGGTTTTGGTGGGGGAATGATCTTTAATGGTAAAGTTTTCGCAGGCTTAAACCATGTAGGTGGTGAATTAGGACATATGCGTTTACCGTTAGATGCATGGTTATACATGGGTGAACAAGCACCATTGTTTGATTGCGGCTGTGGTCAAAAAGGCTGTATGGATAATTATTTATCAGGCCGTGGTTTTGAGCAAATTTATGCACATTATTATGGTGAAAAACTAAAAGCGATTGAAATAATTGAACGCAATGCTGCGGGTGATAAAAAAGCCCAGCAGCATGTTGATCGTTTTATGGAAGTGTTAGCAATGTGTCTCGCTAATTTATTCACTGGTATTGATCCTCATGTTGTTGTATTAGGCGGCGGTTTATCTAATTTTGAATTGATTTATGATGAACTACCAAAGCGTTTGCCTAAATATTTATTGTCCGTTTCACAAGCGCCTAAAATTGTAAAAGCCAAACATGGTGATGCAGGTGGTGTTCGTGGTGCTGCATTCTTGAATATTAAACAGTAGTTATTATATAAATAACTACTGTTTATGTTGTAACAAAAAGCACTTCATGACGAAGTGCTTTTTTTTTGTGTTAGAATTCGCGCTTGTTTTCTTATACTGATCTATTGGTATAAGCGTATTTATTGCTAGGAATACACTATGTCGTTTGAAACGCTCGGCCTTCACCCTAAATTATTGCAAGTTGTGACAGAGTTAGGTTATGAACAACCAACCGATGTGCAACTACAAGCAATCCCATTAGCATTAGCTGGGGATGATGTGATGGCAGGGGCACAAACGGGTACCGGAAAAACAGCAGCATTTGCGCTCCCTATTTTACAACGTTTAATGACATTACCGTCATTAGCGGAACAGGAAACTGAAGACGCTAAGCCTCAACAAGGTGCCAAAATTCGAGCTTTAGTTATTACACCTACTCGAGAATTGGCACAGCAAGTTTATGATAGTTTTGTTGCATACAGTAAATATAGCGAGTTGAAAGTAGCGGTCGCTTATGGCGGCACCAGCATGAATGTTCAAATTAAAGCATTAAGAGCGGGTGTTGATATTCTGATTGCGACACCTGGACGTTTACTTGATCATGTTTTTGTCGGTAATGTTTCGTTAGCAAATGTTGAAACATTTGTACTTGACGAAGCTGATCGCATGCTTGATATGGGGTTTATTGTTGATATTAACCGTATCATGAGACGCATGCCGGCAGAACGTCAAACCTTATTCTTTTCTGCTACTTTTTCAAAGCAGGTGAAAAAATTAGCCTGTACTATTTTAACTGAACCTAAAATGGTAGAAGTAACACCTAAAAATATTGCTGCCGATACTGTTCAGCAAATGGTATATCCAGTTGATAAAAAGCGTAAATCTGAATTGTTGGCTTATTTAATTGGTTCACGTAATTGGCAACAAGTATTAGTGTTTACTAAAACTAAACAAGGCTCAGATCAATTAGCTAAAAGTTTAGGCTTAGACGGCATTAAAGCGGTATCTATTAATGGTGATAAGAGTCAAGGTGCTCGTCAGCGCGCGCTTGATGATTTCAAGGCGGGTAAAGTTCGTGTGCTTGTCGCAACAGATATCGCTGCTCGTGGTTTAGATATCCAACAGCTAGAGTATGTTGTTAATTTCGACTTACCGTTTAATGCCGAAGATTATGTTCACCGTATTGGGCGTACAGGTCGAGCAGGTAATACGGGTTATGCCATCACGCTAATGAGCCTTGATGAAGAATGGGCATTAAAAGCGATTGAAGAACTATTAAATACACGCTTACCACAGCAATGGCTTGAAGGTTATGAACCCGATCCTAGTTTAATTGAAACGACATCTGTTCATCGTGGAGCATCGGCAGAAAAACGTCGTGCTAAAGCCAAAAATAAGGTACATCAAAATCGCGGTAAGAATACTCAACGCCGTCGTTAAATAAGCGTTATTATTAACTCAAAATGATCATAAACACCGCCGATAAAGCGGTGTTTTTTATTGATATGAAACTAATTTAAAAATATTTTATTTTAACTGTAAATCATTAGTAAAATTAGTTGTTTAACCTAATGTTGTCTGTTATTTTGTCGCCCTTGCTTGTAATATTTCGCTTTTATTTTTATAAGCTCTGATGTTGTTAGAGGGATTTATGACAGGGTTAAATAAAGGGCTTCGATTCATTGTTTTATTCTTAGTCTGTTTTACTATTGCCACATATGGGTGGTTTATTCTTGGCGGTGCAAAAAAGGAGTATATTGTTGCCCCTACAAATAGTACATATAAAATTATTGATGATTCTGGTCAAAATGGAGCGTCAACAACAAAGCTAAATATTCATAAACGAAATATATTACTAGAATGTAACCTTGTTAATAAAGCAAAGTGGCCATTTTGTGAAATTGCGATAGCATTAACTGATTCGATTGATAATGGCATTGATTTAAGTTCGTATCATTCTGTTGGGCTTGATATTGATTATACAAGTCCTCTTAAAGGGGAAAGAGTACGTGTTTATTTGCGTAATTTTGATCCTATTTATGCTAATGTTAATGATCCATTATCATTGAAGTTTAATGCGATTGAATATTCCCCAGGTACTGACCAAGGATTACAAATATTCCCATTACGCTCATTCCAAGTATTATCTTGGTGGATCGCAGAGAATAACATTCCTGTAAATAAAGCAAATCGCCAATTTGATAATATCTCAATCATTGAAATTGCAACCGGAAGTTATGTTAAAGAAGCATATTATGCTATTAAGTTAAATCGCTTAGTCTTCTATGGTGATTGGATAACAGAATCAGCTTTAGTAAAGTTATTATTATTATTATGGGTAACAACCGCTGTTGTTGTTATTTTTGTTGAACGTTTTCTTCTTAATAAAAAAATAAAAACATCAGAAGCGCATAGCCAGCACTTACGAGATGCTAATAGGTTGCTTTATAATAAAAGTTTGAAATTTGAATATTTAGCTTGTACCGATCCATTAACTCGTATTCGAAATAGACATACTGTAACTGAATGGTTAGAAGAAATAATTATTCAGACAAGAGCAAATAATATTCCTTTTTCAATGATTTTTATCGATCTTGATTATTTTAAATCAGTTAATGATACCTATGGTCATAATTTTGGTGATGAGGTTTTAATTAAATTCACCACGACTGTTGAGACATTAATACGTAGGTCTGATGTATTTGTTCGCTGGGGTGGGGAAGAATTTGTTATTTTCTGCCCTGAAACAAATATGAAAAATACGGTTGAAATTGCTGAACGTATTAGAGAAACAATTATGATGAAAAAGTGGGAGTTTGATAAAGACTTTCACTTAACGTGCAGTTTAGGTATTGCTGAATTAGTTGATGAAACGAGTGAAGATTTGATCAAGCGTGCAGACTTAGCGTTGTTAAAAGCTAAAAAAATGGGACGTAATCGAACTGAAATAAGTTGGGAACACCACTTAAAATAATAACATAATAAAAAGCCGTGATTTATATACTTTTCTTAATTGAAAGTATATAAATACACGGCATTTTGCTACTTTAATAAATTAGCTCTCTAATACAATATGCCCAGTGGCCACCATATAAACAGCAAAAATAGCTAAAATAATCAGTAGGACAACAAAAATATGTTCTTTACCCACAAAGTAAGGTTGGTTTAGTTCTTTCTTTGCTTTTATAAAGAAATACAGACCCGGTAGGTACAGTAGAGAAGCTAATAATAAGTGGCTTAAACCTGAGGCATAAAGTAACCAGATGCCATAAATCGTAGCGCCTAAACCAATAAAGAATAACATACCACGGTTTTTATTTTTGATAGCAAGTTTAAGGGTATACGCAGCCACAAGGAAATAAGGTACTAAAATCATTTCAGAGGCAATAATTAATAAAGAGTTATAGGTGCCACCAGCATAAATAACCACAAATAATGAGATTTGAATACAAATAATAGTAAGGTTCAGAGCCTTAATCGATGTACCAGCACTATTTTCTTTAGCATAAGCTTTTGGAAACATATTATTTTGTGCTGCAAGTAATGGTGCTTCTGTCGCTAATACTGTCCAACTTAAAAATGCACCACTGACCGAAACTAATAAACCACAGCCAATAATAACTGAACCCCATGGGCCAATAACATGTTCCAAAATAAGTGCCATTGATGGATTTTGGAATTTTGCTAGTTCAGGTGTAGAGATGACTCCCATAGACAGTAAAGTAACGAATACATAAATAACAAGGGCTGTTAATAGACCTAGAATCGTTGCTCGACCAATATCACGACGATTACGTGCTCGTGAGGAGACGATAACCGCACCTTCAACACCAATAAACACCCATACAGTAATAAGCATGGTGCTTTTAACTTGATTCAGTAGATCATGCTGGGCACCAAAGTGTAATCCAGTGAAATCAAAAGTGAACGTATGCCATTTAAATGCAATCAAGGTAATAAAGATAAAGAGGACTAATGGGATTAGCTTTGCAACCGTTGTTATTGCATTAATTGTTGCTGCAGTTTGTACGCCACGTCTTACAGAAGCATAGACGAGCCATAATAAAACCGAAGCACCAACAATCGACTGCCAAGTATTACCCATGCCAAAAATAATATGGCCAGGTTTATCAAAAAACATACCAAGAGTACTAAATACAATCACTAAATAGGAAACGTTAGCTAGCATAGCGCTAAGCCAATAACCCCATGCAGAACAAAATCCAACAAAGTCGCCAAAACCTGCTTGTGCGTAGCCAAAGACGCCGCTATTAATATTTGGTTTTAATAATGATAAAATTTGAAAAGACATTGCAAGGAAAATCATGCCAACACCCGTAATGGTCCAGCCAATTATGACGGCAGCCGGACTTGCAACAGCAGCCATATTTTGTGGCAAACTGAATACTCCCGCACCTATCATTGAGCCGATTACAAATGCAGTTAATGCACCAAATCCGAGCTTATTATCCATTCTGAAACCTAGTATTTAAATTTGAATTTCCTTGATTATATGGATTTTCATTATACGTAAAAGCTATTTCTACTATTTTTAATAATTAATTAAGCACGATTTTAAATAAAAATACTTTTTTTGTTTGTATCCCATTATTAACTTTATATAATAATAAGGATACAGCAACTTAATAGCAACATTATAGGTTGTAAAGTGACTTAATGGAATGTTAATTGAGCTTTAACATTTTGATTTAGTACAAACGCTAATGTTTTACTTTGTTTTGCTGCCATTGTAATTATAGAGGTATTAAACGTTTCAATTTCACCCGAAACAATCACTGCAGAACAATTACCCATTTCTAATGCTTTTACCACTAGTAAATGTTTACTTTGGTTTTTTATGTTTTTAAGTAAAAGCACTTTATTTAGATCAATACCGGCATTGATTAATAAGCGCTTATCTAATAATGCATCTTGGCCGATAAACATTATCCAACGGTTTTCTTGATTCGCTTGTTTAAGTAAACGTAAGAAATATGCTAATTGTGCTTGTTGCTGTTCGCTATAGCTGACTTCAATTGAAATAACCCTTGGCGGAGATTGATAAATGTCTGCATGAGAACTCAATGTCGCTTTATAAGCATCAGAAGCTGTAATAGATTCTTGAGTATGCATTAGTGATTTCATAGTACCATCTCCGATAGTGGTTATATATACATGCTGTATGTACATACAGTAGTTTTAATTGAGTTTGGATGCAAGCATTATTTATCGATGTTTGGTTATTGAAGGCATACTTATCAATGGATAATATTTGACATGGGGTTTCTACTAACATGTTGTTAATTAATGAATATATTGCATTACTTTGTATTTTAACGTTGTGATTTTCTAGCGATAATTAGAATTTAATAAAGTTGCATTATAAAAATATGCGGTATCTCACGTTCAATATATACAGTGGTTTTACTGAGTATTTGATGATTTATACAGTACTGTGAATACGATTTTTTCTCAGTACTATTTAATCAAATGAACCAGAAAAAATCACAAATAATGAATTGTTACTGATTCAGCGTTTAACGTATTAAAAATTGTATCAACAACCATGGTATGACAAGTCGAGGTATACCGTGAGCGTTACTTAGGTGTAAATTCATGGGGGTATTATTGGAACCTTTCTTGGCAGTAACAGCAGAGGCCAATGGGTGTATCATTTGTTATTTCAAGTTACGTTTGAGGTTGAAAAACAGAAAGGGGGATGAAAAACTGTTTGCTTATGTTCGTTGTGATAATGAGCGAGCGTTGGCCGTATATCATATGGCCGACATCTTCTTAAGGTTTCAGCCATTTCATGCCAAAAAATATTTAAGATTTTTATACGCTAAAATATACTCGCAAGTTACCGTTAGTTTATGAAAAATAATAATTATGTTTTAGAGAGCGTTGTATTATCTCTAAATAGATATAATAAAAAAAACAATCAAATAAGGTAATACAATGTTAAATAATCCAATGATTTCATTAATGGTTAATTTTGTTGATTTACAATCAGATCAAAATATTTTACCAGCAAGAAAGTATATTACAGGTGATAGCTTATCTTATTTACCTAAAGTGGGTGATGTTTTAGCGGTGGAAATTGATATTAATAGTCAGCTGGCTGTTTCTTTATCTATTAATGATTTACGTTTTTTCAATGATACCCATGAACAACCTCAAGTTCCTGCTAAATGTTACGTTGTAAAACAAATAACAACAAAATTAATGGTCAATGATGCTTGTGATAACGTTGATTATTTATTAGAAGAAGTATCTTTTGTTGAGGCAAGAAAAATGTTCATTAATAAACAGTAAATAAAATAATACTGTTTATTATCAAGAAGGGTTTATAATTTTTGAATTGTAATAATTTGAAATATTCATTAACCAATGAGTAAGTTATTAGAATAGAGCTGACTCATTGGTATTTTCATACAGTAAAAATTATAATCTAAAGAGTTCAACACGAAGGTGGCTTTCATCTTCATATGCAATTACAGATTGAAAATAACCACTTTGATCTATTGCAGCAGAAAATATATCTTTATGTTCAGTGCTGCCAATGAATAAAAGTTGAGTTGATTTGATCATTAGTCCATCATCATCAAAACTAGACGTTAAATCTTCATCAACCACACACACCAATACTTTACCAAAACGAGCATTAAGATTGATATTATGTGCGAGTGAATATTGCACTTGAGTATGCAATTGAGCTTCAACATCTTCAATGAGGTCAACAAAACGATAAAGGTCTGTTGAACTGGTTTGCAAAATTCGCTCTCGATCATTATTAAGTATTGATTCTAAACAGACACCTACTTTTCTACCGCGCAATAACCAACTTTTCGTCGATTTCTTAACCGTACGATATTTATCATTCTTGATGATTTTTTTTAGGTACTGAACAAGTAGATTATTTTGCTCAGTCTGTGTCAGCCGTTTATCAAGCTTTTTAAATTCTAGATGTAGTAGAGCATTAGTACTAATATCGAGTAGTTGTTGAGACTGGTTCATTGGTGTACCGAATTGGAGCGGGTTAGATGATAATATCATACTATTACTGATGTAAGATAATAGATAAATGCGTTAATTGTAAATTATAGAAATTAGCGCAATCATTTGTTTCCTTGAGTGATATTACTCCTTTTACTCTGATTAAGCATACTTTGTTTTTCTAATAAACCTAAGTGACATGTTGCATTTTTATTGGTTTTTTATTTTTGGTTGCTAAAGATAAGGGTTATTTGAGGGTTAAGTAGCAATTAAGAGCCTCAAATAAGGTGTCAATTTCGTCAAAGGTATTGTAATGCATGCACCCAATACGGATAACACCGCCATTATCGATAAGGTTTAATTGTTCACATAAACCTTGAGCATAAAAATGACCATGCCAGACGCAGATATTTTGTTTTCCTAATGCGATAGCAACGTCTGCTGGTTGGATGCCGTTAATACGAATAGCAAAGGTGGGAGTGCGATGTTGCTCATGCAGTAAGCCAAACAATTGCATATTATTATAACGACGTAATTTATTAATAAAGTAGTGGCTTAGTGTTTGTTCATAGGTTTGGTAAGCGTCAAAACTTCGACTTAGATGCTGGCGTAATGACAATGTTTGTGTGTCTAAAGTTCGACTATAAGCGGCTAAATAATCAACGGCAGCAATAAAACCCGCCAAACTTTCAAAATTTTGCGTACCTGTTTCAAACCGTGCCGGTCCATTATTTGGGGCGGGTTCAACTTTATAAGGGCGTAATGATTGAATCCATTGCGGTGCGATATAAGCAATACCAAGGTGAGGCCCAAAGAATTTATAAGCTGAGCAAACTAAAAAGTCACAGTCTAATGCTTGTACATCAATTAATCGGTGTGGTGCGTAATGCACAGCATCCACATACACTTTGGCACCGACGGCATGAGCTGCGGTGATAATGCGTTGCACATCAATAAGTGATCCTGTCACGTTTGAAGCGTACGTTACTGCCACTAACTTAGTACGAGGTGTGAGTAGGGCGTTGAAATGCTCATAATCTAAATCACAGGTAGTTTGGTTGATACGTACTTGATGTACAGTTGCACCTTTATCTTCTGCGGCCTGTTGCCAACTTGAAACATTAGAATAATGATCGAGTGCCGTAACAATTACCTCATCACCTTTCTGCCAATCGCGACTAATCGCTCGACTTAATTGAAAGGTCAGTGTGGTCATATTCGCGCCAAAGATCATGTTGTTTATTGAAGGGGCGTTAACTAATGTTTGCGCCGCATGACGCGCTGTTGCCATTAATGTGGATGTTTCAATGCTAGAGAAAAAAGCGCCACCTAAGTTTGAATTGAAATGACCTAAATAGTGACTCATGGCATTTAAAACTGATTGCGGAACCTGCGATCCACCGGGTCCATCAAATAAACACACTGGGCGGTTATTAATGCGTTGATTGAGTGCTGGAAATAATGATCGAATGGTCATGGGATCAAATGTCATGTTGGATCTCCTTGGTGGTCAATACAAAGACATCCCAATAGCCTTGTTGATGTTTTTTTATTGCTTTAATAGGGTGAGCGTTATGCCACAAGATATTATCAGCCAGAATTGCCATTTCACCGTGTTGTAATGTAGTACATAGAAAAGGCGATGCGGTTTTATCTTTATAAACTAAGAACTCACCACCTTTAATGTTATGACGATCAATCCCAATGACGGCAATATGTTCAAAACCATCTTGATGAATACCCTCTGGTGAAGTCGGTGTTTCGCCATTGAGTACTGCTATACGTATTTGATGAATCTCAATGGGTTGACCATCAGGTAAGGCATTGGCTTGTTGAAACAACTCACACATTTCTAACATGCCATCACAATAAATCAGATCATCATCTAGGGCTTCAAAGTGACGTACGACGTTGCCCTGAAAATGATTAATATCATTAGACTGTACAAAGTCAGTTGGCGGTAAGTGATCTATTCTGCCGTTATGAATACGAACAATAGAATAGCGACGTAAACGGTATTTTCCATCGGCATGGGTGGTTTGAGGTAGATGTTTAAAGGAGGGTGCAAGTTCATTCACTGCATGATCACTAAGTTGCGTTAATTGTAAATTACATATTAGTGGTATGTTCATTTTACCTCTCCTATATGTGTATCACTTACAATTAGGGTTAGCTAAAAAACTGAATATTACAAATTTAATCGACTATTTATTCAATAGAAAATACAAAAATGAAGTATAAATCTATATTTTATGGTTATGTTGAAGTTTTAAGCTGTTTCTTGTGATTAAGGATTAACACCACATACTGCTTTTATAAGGCGTAATAAAGTAGGTAGACGTATTTTATGATGAATAAGAATAATCAACCAATGAATATACATAGTCATTAGTTGATTATTTTTTATAAATAAGGTGATTAAGTTAATATTTTATTTATAACAGAGTTACGTTTGACAAGTATTGGTGAAAAAACACGAGGTATAGTATTTATATTATTATCATTAATTAAATTTAACGCTAATTTTGTGGCTTCTTCAGCCATAAGATAGATCGGATAGCGAATAGTGGTTAATTGTGGACGTACATACCGAGCGATTAAACCGTCATCAAAACCTATTACAGAAAGATTATCGGGTACTTTAACCCCATTATCTTCAAGAATATTAATCGCACCTGCTGCCATATTATCGTTGTAGGTAACAACGGCTGAAATGGGTAATGATTTTGACAGCAAGTTTGTCATTGCTTGTTCACCACCTTCAATATACGGTTCGGTGGTTTCTATGTAACTTTCATTTAGCTCTATATTATAGGCGGCTAGTGCGTCTTTATAACCTTGTAATCGTTGGGTTGCATCTTCTATATCGTGTGATGAGTTGATATAAGCAATATGTGTATGACCGTGACGAAGGAGGTATTCAGTCGCAATATAAGCACCTTTGGTATTATTGAGTGAAATACAACGATTTGCCAGTTCAGGAATATAGCGATTAATTAAAACCAAAGATTTTACTTGTTGTGCATAATCAATGAGAGCTTGATCTGAAAGTCCCTTTGAATGAATAACGAGTGCATCACAGCGGCTGTTTATAAGCAAATTGATGGCTTTTCTTTCATCCTCCGCTCGATGATAACCATTACCAATTAAAAGGTTTTTGCCATTTTGTTGAGCGACAGTGTCAACAGCTTTTACTAATGTACCAAAGAAAGGATCAGAGACATCACCGACCAATACACCCACCGTATTTGTATGATGGCTAGCAAGAGCTCGTGCTGCTAGGTTAGGTTGGTAATTTAAAGTGGTAATTGCAGTCGTTACCGCGAGAACAGAGGCTTTACTTGCTTTAGGTGAGTGGTTTAATACACGTGATACCGTTGCTACAGAGACGCCTGCCTCACGAGCAACATCTTTAATTGTTGCCATAGATGCTCTCAAATTAAATGTCACTATTGTGTGGTTCAATCTTGGTGACAGATAATATTGTCGTTTATTATAAAATGAGTTTGTTATTATAAAGCTATCTTATTACATATCATACTGAATTTTAAAAGATTAACAGAAAAGCATATTGTAAACGAAATCAAAAAAGAAAAAGCACTGCGGCCAGTGCTTTTAGGGAATATGTTGAATTTTAATTATTGAATCTGAATGTGTACCTAATGCACCTATTCCGTAACTGAACTTAGTTTTTAAACTAATAGATTGTGATGACATAGTGTGTAGGGCCTTATTTTATTTTTTATTATTACTCGATATTTAGGTCCTAACTGTGATCTAATACAAATTAGTGGAAGCGGTTACATTGAATATTTCGTTTTGAAATATAACGCACAAAAGCGAGCGTATTTTACTTAGATTACTAGCAAATAATTACGCGTAAATGTAATGTTAAAAGTGAGATAGTTTGAATTTTAGAGTAAATTAATAGAATTATTGAGGTGTAAATTATTCGTAGTGGTATCGGTTACACTTAATTGTTTTGTGATTATCGTTCTCTTAATAACGTTTAAAATTGATACTAATTAAATAACAATAATATTGTATTTTTGAGTGTCTCTTTTAATAGGTAAATAGCGCTATTATGGTATTAATATTTTTGTATGATGAATCTAACTAAGGATAATTTATGAAGATTTTAGCGATACCGGGGAAAATGCCAATTACTGAATCATGGTTATTAAAAATAATATCAGCAACCCAGTGGCGACAGGAAACGGTTGATATGCATCGATTTGTCGCATGGAAGAATGAGCAAGCTTTTAGTGTTGGTAACGAAATAAGTTATCTTCCATCTGGGCATTTTGATGTTGTGATCACCAAATCTATTGGATGTTTAATTACCCTTAAGGCACAAAAGGCCATTACTTGGGATCGGCTAGTATTGATTGGTGTTGCGTGGAGTCTATTTTCAGAGTCAGAACGTGAATTGCTACCTGCACTTGAAAAGAAAAGTCAGCCGGTATTAATTATTCAAGAAAAGCACGATCCTTTTGGATCTTATGCTGAGATTGCCGCAGAGGTTGCAGGTAAACATAATATTCATTGTGTAGAAGTCGGTGGGGATAGGCACCAGTATACGGATACAGAAGCTATTGGTGAGTTAATTAATCATTGGGTCAAAGAAACGGGTACTGTGGCTACATTATAAATTGTGTTTGTTACACATTAAGTAAGTATAAATCTGTTTTTCCTTTGTCATTATTGATCGGGTACTAATATACATTAAGCCTTTTATTGTTAATGACAAAGGATATTGGTATGAATAAAAATATAAACATCGCGATAATTCTTTTTGTTGTTGGGCAGAAGCGCATTAAGCCATAATAAACGAGTGTGGATTGGAAGGTTAAGGTATAAAAAAAGCAGTCTAATTTAGACTGCTTCAGTATTTATATAATACATCTTAAAAAGCTATTTACTTTTTACTGTCGCAATTCGAGAACATACTGGAATATTAGTCGCATCAAGACCTGGCGCTGTATTATGGAAATCAAATTCAAGCTCAACGTCTGGTTTGAAGATTAAGCAATGTGTAGAGCCACCAAAGTGGAACATACCTAGTTCATCACCTTTATCAATATGTTGGCCTTCTTCTACAGTAACAGCACAAGAAGATACTTCAGCCATACCAATAGCAATGAAACACATTAAGCCAATGTTAGGATTGTCTGATTCAATAAAGATCACTGCGCGTGTTGCAACAGCAGTTAAGAAAGGCTGCGAATTATTTGGTGCGCTATCATCAGCGCCATCAGGATTACTAAAGCCTTGGTAGCGATTGCCTAAGTAGTATGAACCGTTAACCATATACGTTTTCTTAACTGTACCACTTACTGGGCTGTTCCAACGGTGGTAGCTTAATGCACTAAGGAATGCTTGATAAACCGTACCACCTACAAATTGCTCTGCTAGTGGGTCAAAAGCCATCATATTTTCTAATGAATAAGGTTGACCTTTAAGCCAGAAATTTGAAGACTTAGCAACATTAGTCACAACTTGCAATGGTGCTGATTCACAGGCGTTAGCAATAACATCATCACCTTCAGCAATAGGTCTTACGCCATCTTTAAATGTACGAGTAAAGAAGTCATCCCATGATTTAAAACCATAGTGTTGATCTGTTGGATCACAGTTAAAGAAATGCTCAAACGGCTTATTATAATTTTCTGAATCACTTGCTTCTGCCTGACAAGCAACCGTGACCATTTCTTTTTGTGCGTTATCACTTAACCAACCAAATACTTTTGGTGTGCGATCTGGATGGTTTTCAATTAATACTGATCGTGATGCTGGAGATGAAAGGTACAAACTCCAGTAAGTAAGAATCTTCTTAAATTGTTGGTTAACAAGTTCGTTAGCAAAGAATGCATAACCTGAATCTGTTGCCATTGGCCAATCAAGTAGCGCATTAATAGGGAAGCCAATTAGACCACAAGGTTCAAGTGCACCTGTTTTAGGATCTAAAAACTCAGTGCACTCGGGAGCTTGCGTCATTATATGGTTAAGAAGAACTAAAAATTCATCAAAGTCGTTAACTTCAGGGGTTTCTAATGGCGTTAATTCTTTGTGGCTTTTCGCTTCACTAAACATATCTTGTGAAAGACGTAATAATGTCGGATCATTTTCAACTAACTCTTTAAAATCTATAATCGGTTGAGCGATTGAGTTAGATGTTAAATGCGTACGTGTTTTTAAATCTTTAATCCAAGCAGCAATATGTGCTTTGTTTTTAGGAAGCCAATTGCCTTTTATTAGAGGGTATGTCTGATTCATAATTCTATACCAAATGAGAAATTAAATTTAAAAACGCTAAAGCATAAACAACATATTTAAAGATATATGTTGCATTTACATTAGCGGTACTAACTATTTAAGTCATTATCTAAAATCTAAAGGTTAAAACTCAAAATTACATAATCAATTATTATAAATAGGTAATTAAATAAGATTTAAATAGTAGTGAGATAAAACATAGACCAAATTAATCATTTAGATCTAATTATTAGTTATATATTTTTTTGGTTAAATAATAGTGATTAAAAAACGACATTTCGTCTGTAATATAAACGTATTTATATTTTGTGGCTGTTATTTACACAAAACGAAGGGTGTTTGTGCTTGATTTGACAGCAGTTATTAAATTGAGTGTTAAGTGTTATGATTTTAAATTGTGATCTGCGTCACGTTTTGTTTTTTAATTTAGGTTCATGTTAATAACACAAACAATAAATAACTTAATAAATTATTGGTGGAAAATATGACTTTAAAAGTAATTGCTAAAGGTTTTGAATTACCTGAATATATGGAAGCTCACATTGAATCTGAGTTTGCTAAATTTGATAAATTCCAAGTGGCTTTTCATAGCCGTAATGTATTTATGAAGCTAGAACCAGGCCGTCAATTTATTGTCGAAATTGCGGTTAAGACTAGTGTTGGTGATATTGAAGCATCAGCTGATGAAAAAGAATTAAGCGAAGCACTAAGCGCAGCATTTGCACGTTTAGAGCGTCAAATTATCAAGAAAAAAGAAAAACCACTAGCTCACCGTTCTGAATCAAACGATCGTGACAAAGAAAATTTTCTTAAAGAAGAAGAAGCTGCCGCAGAAGCTGCTGCTGATGTAGTTATCGCTGAAAACGACAAATAATAGTGTTGGCTTAATAGGGTGCTATAAAGGCACTCTATTAGAGTAATATTAATTGTTAAGCTGATGAGGCCTCGATCAATGTATGTTGATCGAGGCTTTTTTTATGCCGCCTGTTGGCTGGTAACAGTATTTTCTTTTTTTACACACACAAAAATAGCATTACCTGATTGGCCATTCCACGGTACGATTTTATCGTAGCTGTGTTCGAACATGGTGACATCAAAAAATGGCGCTAATAATTGTTGTAATTGAACAAAGTTTATTGCCACCATTGGGTGATTATCACGCCAAGATTGCGTTACATTGTCACTTGTTTTTTCAATATGAAGTTGTAATTGTTGATGCTCACCCTCGCCACTGTAATTCCAGCCTGATTGAAACATAAAATGGCTATCTTCAAATTCAGTTGTGTGGCGTACAAAAGAGCTGTTATCGATTTTATTTTTATCAACGGCATTGAAACAAAAAACGCCATCCTGAGTTAAGGCATTAAATGCACTTTCAATACATTGCATCAATTTTTCAATATTGGCGTTGTAGTGCAATGAATATAAGAAGCAAGTAATTAAATCTAATGGCGCATCAACTGTGAAGTTACACATATCGTGTTGGATAAACGTTGCTTGAGGGCAACGCTGTTGAGCAATGTTCAGCATTGGCTGATTAATATCTAAGCCACTCGCTTGATAACCATAACCCATAAAATGTTCAACATGAGGACCAGTACCACAAGCAAGATCAAGGTAACGAGTGCCTTGATTACCAAATAGCTGGTGGAGTCTGCGGACACAATTACTTTGTTCTTGGTAATCGATATCAGCACACATTAAATCATAGTAGCCAGACAAATCAGTGTATAAAGCGTTATAAGACATTGTTAACCTAATGATTATAAAGAAATTATGTTGGTTATGGTAATCGTACTATTACCAAAGTTGCGCGATATTAGCCTAGCTTTATTATTGCGACAAACAATATTTAGTAAATTAATAAAATTATTGAGATAGATTTCATTTAATACCTTTTTGGTATATGTGTTGATGTTCAATATTAAGCCGTTGAAATAAGCGTCATTTGTAAGATTAATTGGTAGATAAAGGCGTTTATTGATGATGATCGGATAAGCATTGAAAGTGGATAGATTAAATCTAAGTCTAGTGGTTGCTTATTATTGACGGACAAGGATAATAATCGCTTTATAAATAGCGATGTTTCTATGCGTCTTGATAAATTTGTTTGTAAAAGTACGGCATTCACAAAAGCGCAAGCCATTGCTTCTATTACTCAAGGTGATGTTCAGGTTAATGGCACCGTGATCACCGATATTTCGGCTCAAGTTCATGAAAATAATGATGTGACTCTTGTCGGTGAGCAACTTTGTTCACGTCCATTTCGTTATCTATTAATGAATAAACCATCGCAAACAATTTGTTCTAATATTGACGAAGTTTACCCATCGCTATTTAACTATATTGATATAGAACGCCCACAAGAGCTACATATTGTGGGGCGGTTAGACGCAGATACGACAGGATTAGTCCTTATTACTGATGATGGTCGATGGTCGTTTAATATTACCTCTCCTAATAAATTATGCCCTAAAGTGTATCGAGTACACCTTCGTCAGTCCATTGATGTAAGTGCTAAGTATTTGTTTGCTCAAGGAATTAAGTTGCAAGGTGAACCTCAGCTGACTGCACCTGCAATATTAACTATCGTTGATGATAAACAAGTGTTATTAACGATCACTGAAGGTAAATTTCATCAAGTGAAACGTATGTTTGCTAGTATTGGCAATAAAGTAATGGGCTTGCATCGAGAGAGTATTGGATGCGTGACTTTAGATGTTGGTGAGGGCCAATGGCGTTATTTAACGGTTGATGAAATCAAGTCATTAGGCCAATAATAAATATAATTTGTACTGTGATGTATTTGTCTAAGTAGATATCACGGTATATAAAATAAAATGAGGATAAATCGGTGAAAAAAAGTCAATTAGGTTTTCTTGTGGTAGCGGCAACAATGTTATTAGCAGGCTGTAGTGAGGCAACGGTTACAGCATCACCTGTTAAAAATGTTGATACAGTGTCGGTTACATCACCTGATGATATTGATGTGTTTTGTCCAACAGGTATTTGTACCTTTGAATTATCAACGACGGCACCGACTAAAGTCACGGTTACTATGCACTATGACTACACTAAGCTTTACACTAAAATTGAAGGGGTGAGTGTTATTGGTGACGGTGCTAAAAATGCTAAAGTGGTTGATGAAGATCAATTTACTGTTGAACTAACGAAAAAGAATACACCTGTAAAAATTGAAGTAATTGATTTTTATCGTAATTAAATAGATTATTACAAACAATATCATGATGGAAGCAGTCTTTATTCTTTAAGGACTGCATTTTTATATCTGCTTTTTTTCTATTATTCATTGTTTAATAACGTTTTTCTTTTTTTATGATTAGATATCATTTCTTTGTTTAGTACCGGTATTGCTCTTTTATCCTTGATAAGGTGTTTGATAGCCATAATAGGATGTTTAATTAGCATTTTGGGGCCAGAATAACGCATGATTGTCTGTGACTTTATCTTTTGTTGTGGTTTATAACAATGAATAGGGCACTGTTTACAGCTGGGTTTATCTTTACCATAAGGGCATCGATCGAGACGTTGTTTTACATAGATCCTAAATTGCTCACAGTCATCACAGCGTTGAAATTTGTTATTATTGATTTGATGATGTTTTAAGCAATAAAGATCGATCATTGCCGTTATAGTCCTAAATTCATCATTAAGTTGACCAAATAGGTGAAAGTCGTCTTTTTTATCCATGTATTGTTACCTGTTAGAAGTTAAAGGAATTATTCTAACGCTTACAAAGATGTATTTTAAATAAAACTTTTCAAAAGAGTAAAAATAAATAGAAATACGATTTTTTGTGGTAATAAGTGTTAATAATGTTATTAGAGTGAAAAATTTAATGATTAAACACAAGAAACATGCGGAGATGGCTTGATTTAACGGGAGTTGAGCAGTAGTATCCACGCCTCGATTTTTATGGTGGTGTATATGAGCAGATTTGAGTGCCTTGAAAGAATTGTCGACGAATATCGTAAGAAAGTTCGTGACGCAGAGTTTAACCGTCAGAACGATAGCGAAGTGGCTAAAGTTCTAGTTTTATTAGTCGGTAACTCAATGTTCAGTCTGGCTGATGAATTTGCTGATTGGGTTAATCGTGGCGGTGATCGTAGCTATGGCGGTAAGTTTTTTGTTTCTAAGCAACTAATGACGTTGTTAGAGCCAGTAACTTTCCGTGGCGTAACGGTTCGTCGTGATTCGATTAAACTATTCAGAATTTCATAACCTGAGTGGCTTCCAATCGTTATTCAATGACTCTCCGATAGAAAAATTGAAAAACAGATTTTTGATCTAGCTATCAGCGTGGTCAATAAAAAGGGGATGCTATGGCATCCCTTTTTTGTTGATTATTATAAAGTGACATGTTCACCTGCATTACCTTGTTTATCTTCTCTTCCTGCACTTTCGATTTTTCCTATTCCTGCTGTTTTCCTGTTTCTTCTGTACTTAACCCTTGAGTCTCAATAGCGACTTATGGTCAACTAGCATCAAATAAAAAATATATAAAGAAAGAAGGTAATACATGGACGCTGAATTTTGGCATAGCCGTTGGACTGAAGATCGTATCGGGTTTCATTTAACCGATGTTAATCCATTATTAATAAAACACTGGTCACTGGTTAATGCTCAACGTGATGATCGCGTGTTAGTACCAATGTGTGGCAAATCAGAAGACTTAGTTTGGCTTGCGGCGCGTCATAATGATGTGGTTGGGATTGAACTGAGTGATATTGCTGTAAAAGCTTTTTTTGCTGAGAATCTTTACACGCCATTAGTCACCGGGATCGGCTGTGAGCATGTGTATTCATTTGATGAGATCACAATTTATCAAGGGGACTATTTTACCGTTCCTGTTGCACCGGTTGATGTGGTGTATGATCGTGCGGCCTTAGTTGCGATGCCACAATCAATGCGTGAACGTTATGTTGAGCGTTTATTGCAGTTGATTAAACCCGGTGGGCGTATTTTATTAGTGACCTTAGATTACCCTCAATCACAAATGGACGGACCTCCATTCTCAGTGCCTAAGGCTGAAATAGAAGCGTTATTCAGTGGTTGTAAGATCACCCATTTAGAACGTGATGAAGCTGATGCAACCCATCCTCGTCGTCAGCGTGGTGTCGAGCGTTTCGCTGAAGAAGTATGGCTAATTGACGTTTAATAAACTCACAATAGCGTAGCTGAAAAAACAAAGGCGTCTATGTGACGCCTTTATTGTCTTTATTGCGCCGCTAAGGCTACAGAATGACGTTAACATCTGCTGCCGTAGCAATGGCATCCGTAACAGCTGTGTCAATGTCATTACGGCGTGTAAGCGCAACCCCAAGACGACGGCGACCATTGATTTCAGGTTTGCCAAACAGTCTTATTTGCGTTTGTGGACGAGATAACGCAGCGGTTAAATTATCAAATCGAATATTGGTAGAAATACCTTCAGCAAGAATAACCGCAGAAGCTGATGCACCATACTGTGTAATCGTGGTAATGGGCATGCCTAAAAAGGCACGGACATGCAATGCAAATTCAGATAACTCTTGAGAGATCAGGGTTACCATTCCTGTATCGTGTGGGCGAGGGGATACTTCGCTAAACAGCACTGTATCGCCTTTAACGAACAATTCCACCCCAAATAGACCATAACCGCCTAATTCGTTTACAACCTTCTTAGCAACGTTCTCAGCCGCTTTTAAGGCTGCCTTTGACATTTGCTGTGGTTGCCACGACTCGCGGTAGTCGCCATTCTCTTGACGATGACCAATTGGCGCACAGAAATGCACACCATCAACCGCGCGTACTGTCAGTAGCGTGATTTCATAATCAAAATCGACAAAGCCTTCAACAATCACACGACCTGCGCCTGCACGTCCACCTTCTTGTGCGTATTGCCATGCTGATTCAATGTCTGCGGCAGTTTTAATCACGCTTTGACCTTTGCCTGATGAACTCATGATCGGCTTTACAACACACGGCATGCCAATGCGATGCACTGAGGCTTCAAAATCGGCATATTGATCAGAAAATTCATAAGGCGAGGTTGGAATGGCTAAGGTTTCAGCTGCAAGACGACGAATACCTTCACGGTTCATGGTCAGTTTAGTCGCGTTAGCGGTGGGTACAACATTGACACCTTGGCTTTCAAGTTCAACTAAAGTATCTGTCGCAATTGCTTCAATTTCAGGTACAACAAAGTGGGGTTGTTCAAGGGCAATAATACGTTTAAGTGCATCACCATCTAACATATCAATCACATGGCTACGATGTGCTACCTGCATTGCTGGCGCATTCTCATAACGATCAACAGCAATCACTTCAAGCCCAAGACGCTGACACTCAATAGCAACTTCTTTACCTAGCTCACCAGAGCCAAGCAGTAATACACGGGTTGCATCAGAACAAGTAGCGGTACCAAACATTGAAATTCCTTACGATTTGTCATTAAAGGTGAAATCTGTCGCTAATAATACCTTATTTTAATGTTTGCGCAATCGTTTGCTTTTGGAGGGTATTTGATAGAAAGATCATAATTGAAGAACGTGAAGCGAAAAAAAACCGCTTATCATAAGCGGTTTTAATGTGGTTATTTTTTACGATTTTCCCAATGGGTAATAAAAGCAACGGAGAGAATAATAATCCCAGCACCAAGCCATAATCGTCCGGGTGGTGCCCAGCCAAAGACTAACCATCCACCTAATACGTTTAAAGGTAATTTAGCATGATCAAAAGGTTGGACAAAAGAAGCATCAGCCACGGCATAGGCTTTAGCGATTGCCCATTGTGCTAACCCAGTTAATAAACCTGCCAGAATTAATAACCACCAGCCCAAACCGATTGTTGGCATGGTAAAATCAGGAGCAGCTAAAATAAGATTGAAAGGCGTCATTAAAATAAGTAGATACATCACGATGGTTGTGGGTGATTCATGGCTAGATTGTTTTTTCACCATCAATGAATAAGCTGCCCAGAAAAAGGCTGCACCTACAGGCAATAATGTCGCGATGTTAAAATCTTCAGACCATGGCTCAAGAATAATCATTGCACCAACAAAACCACCTAACGTTGCTAACCAACGCGCTTTACCGACAGTTTCTTTAAGAATGAGCCCTGAACCAATGGTTGCAAACAGCGGGGAAATCATCAGTAATGCAATACCTTGCCAAATAGGAACAGGGTAGGCTAATGCCCATAACCATAACTGAATACCAATAACTGCAAAAAACACCCGTAAGCAGTGTAACCAAAAATGATTAGTTTTAAGTGATTGACGAATGCCTAACTTGCGTAGCCAAGGCAGCATTGCGATCAATGCAATAAAGTATTGGATCAACGCCACAGAGGTGGAAGGAACATGCATTTTGATACTAAGGTACTGAGCTAAGCTATTTACTACGGCAAACGCGAGCCCGGCAGTTAGCATCCATGCTGCGCCTCGCAGAGGATTATGTGTTTGAGACATTGTCATTGGCTTCTAATAATTAGGTGGCAAGATGATACGCTTTTGGTGTTTGATAGCCAACATTGATCAAGTTTAGATAACAAAAAACCGCCACTTAGGCGGTCTCTTCAATCTTTTTAAATCAATTGCAGACTTAATAAGCAACATACGTTAATTGTATATCGGGATTAAGTGCATCTAACAATGCTTGTGTACGCGCTAATTGACTAATTTTACTTTCAGCACTTTCTACCAGTGCCGCTTCTGCAATTTCAGATAATGAATAGTTAGACATATTCATATTAATTAATGCAACTTGCAGAGGCGGTAAGCTTGGGTTGAATGCCGCATTTTCTGCATACATTCCTTCAAAGATACGACCATCTTGTGCTTTTAATGCCACACCACTGAAATTCTTTGAGTAAGGTGCATGTGAACGGTTGGCTGCATTACACGCGCTAATCGCAAGTTCTGAATTTTCTTCAATACGAATACCATTATTCAAATCACTTAATAGACCATCTTTAACCCCTAAATCTAGCGGGCCGAAAGAATCAGGTAGGTATTGTTGCAGCGTCATTGGTTCACGTTGTGGCAGTTGGATGATCATGTCGTTAGCAGAGGTTAATTCATTCATAAACTGACGGCAGTGACCACAAGGGCTGTAGTTAATAGTGACATCTTTAATGCCCACTTCGCCCTTGATCCATGCGTGGCTAATAGCCGATTGCTCAGCATGAATAGTACAAGCCATGCTTGCGTTTTCAAATTCCATATTAGCGCCAAAATATAAGCGGCCAGATGTGCCACGTACAATTGCACCAACATAGAAATTAGAAATAGGGACTACAGCATAGGAAGCAGCAAGAGGAAGGAGGGCCAAGCGAAGTTCAGTATCAGTCATGTGCGTTGTTGATAATAAACATTCAAATTGCTCAGGACTGATAGTCGAATCGAAATCTGAAGCTTCAATAATAGGCTTTAAAGCTGACGCCAATTCAGCAGGTAATAAGCTTAATGCTTTTATAACACGTGCGTACATTGGGTGTTACTCCTTCATTGTTTATGGCAAAACATTCTATGTGAATCACCGTACGCTGAGAGTGATCTTGATCACATTATTTACTTTGCTATTACACCTATTACATTATTGAGAGTGGCGTCACACTTGTTTCTGTAATTAACAAGACATTATTTCAATGACTTGTTGAAATTTGATTATTTTGATTACTTTATGTTCGATTACGTGTTGCGCTACGAAGCATGACCAAACAAGTGTAAAAGCAAAGGGAACATCAGCGGGGCTAATAGGGTTGTCATAATGCCGCAAATAACCAAGGCTAACGAACTAAATGCCCCTTCTTGATAGTTTTCTTCTACAGCTTTGGCTGTGCCTAATGCATGTGAAACCGTACCAATCGATAAGCCTTTTGCTAATGGGTGTTTTACACGGAATAGCTTCATGATCGGATAACCTAATACCGCGCCAAATAACCCGACAATAATCACCATTGCAGAAGTGATCGCAGGAATACCACCAATTTGTTGAGAAGCCGCCATTGCAAGGGGCGTAGTGATAGATTTAGGTAAAATACTTGCCGCAAGTTGAGCATCCGCACCCATTGAAAAAGCAATCGCAGTACCAAAGGTCATTGATAACACGCTGCCAACAAAACATGAGGTTAAAATGGTTTTCCACTTACTACGAATAAGTCCAATTTGTTGATATAACGGGAAAGCTAATGCAACAACGGCCGGGCCTAACAAATAGTTGATCACTTCATTTTGAGCAAAATAAGTTTGGTAAGGCACTTCCAGCCATTTTAGTGCCAGAATCATGATAATAAGGGTGATCAAAAGAGGGTTGAAAAAAGGGTTTTTAATTTTCATCGCTAAATAACGTGCAGAATAAAAACAGACTAAAGTTGCCACTAGCCAAATCATGAATTTTTCTCCTTATGGTGTACTGCTAACCCGATTACAATTAATACAATAGTGGTGCTACCAAGAGTACTTGCAAAAATAATAGCGGCATTATTTTCAATGATGCCTAAGTAATTCATTAAACCGACACCCACGGGAACAAATAACAGTGCCATATGTTTAATTAATAGATTACAGGTACTTTCAACCCATTCAGCACGACAAATTCCAGTAACCAGGCCGATAAAGAGGATAAATAAACCAATAATACTGCCAGGAACCGGTAATCCAGAAAAATGCTGAATGCCTTGCCCTAAAAAGAAACAAGCCATGACGATGGCAAATGAGCGGATGTAATTCATGTGTAGAATAACTCTTAAATGTTTTATTCATCATACAAATTAGCATGACAATTGTCACACTAATTTTTTAATATTAACGGACTATATGAGTTTTCGTTGATAAAACAAGCGATAATGTTAATTAATCGTAAATACATACAAGCTTATTAGTAGTATGAATGTAATGACTATTGTTGTAAAAATAGTTGCATAATTAGTCTTTATCACTAATGAGAATGGTTTTCTGGTGTGCTTTTTTGCGATGTTTGACCATGATGGCGTTTTTTTTAATACCGAGGTTTCATTGCGTACTGCTGCGGTATTGGGTAATGACACGCGAAAGCCATAACTAGGGATAATATAGATAGGTATAGCCATTTTTCCATGACGAAATAATTTTTTAGACAGTGATAATAATAGAATATTGAGATCATAATGATGATCACCGCTATCTTCGAATGCATTGGGGTAGATAAAGGTATAACGGTACACCGACTCAATACTGACAACTTCACCAGCAAGATGACAAAGAGAGGCTAAAAAACGGGATTCGTCATCAGTTAATAGTATTTGTTGATTATCATGCCATCGAAGTAGCCTATCTTCAGGAATAAAATCAATACCTTCAAAGCGATAACATTTTATTGCCGTTTTCGTTGTCATTATTCCACCCATTTGTAAACGCCTCGAACACAACCTCACTCGATAGCATTAAGTGTTGACGTAATTGCGACAATCATCAAATAACAGGTCTTATTAATAATAAAAAAGCCCATCACATGATTATTATGATGAGCTTATTGTGTTTTTAAATGTGTAACACCATGAATTACATTAACTTATTAATATAGTCATATAACGACTTCATGATCTTCATTTTATTTTCATTGGATTGGCAATCGAGCGCAGCTGCTTCAAAGCTCTCCATGTACTTAGTCATGTTCTGTTCAAAGAAATCTTGGCAATGATGCTTCCAACGCTGCTGTTCTTGATAGGTAAGCGTTAATGGGTAATTTCGTGCACGATAGCGGAACAACAGCGGTTTAATACGTTCATCTTCAACATTGATTTCTAATGTTGCCAGTGCATCAACCTCAGTTTCTCGAATAATATCCATCGTAGAACGATCAGCGGTTGAGAAGAAGCCATCGTAAAGCATGGTATCAACGTTATCACTATTGGCGTATTCACGTTTAACACTGAACATTTCAAGCAACTTCGCACGAACTTCAGGGTGCTGTTTTAATAATGCTAAATGTTTAAGACATAACTCACGATCAATCCCCAATCGGGCTGCATCTTCTGCTTTAAGCGTTTTCGCAGGCGCAAGCACAGGGCACTTATTTAAATGCACTTCTTTAATCGGGACTGGTAATTCATCAGGACCAAGATCGATACGCTTAGTGTATAAACGCTCACGCAGTTGATCAGCATTCATCTCAATCAATGGGGTTGGATCTTGGGCAAGGTTAACGCAGATCACCGTATTTTGATTATCGGGATGCCACGCCATCGGCACGATCCAACTGGTATTGCCACATTCAGTGCCAAACATACCGGATACATGCACAATCGGGGTTAGATCTACAATATCGATCAGATCTTGTAATTTACGCTTATGACGCAACTCAAACAGGTAATCAAACAGCTTAGGTTGGTTTTGCTTTAAAATCTTCGCCAGCTCAATTGTGGCATAGACATCAGCCATGGCATCATGGGCATTCGCGTGTTCAATACCATTGGCGATAGAGAGCTTCTCAAGCTTAAAGCTAGGACGACCTTCATCATCTGTCGGCCAGTTAATGCCATCAGGACGCAATGCATAACATGTACGCATAATATCGAGTAAATCCCAACGAGAGTTGCCGTTTTGCCACGCCCAGCCATAAGGGTCATAAAAGTTACGGTATAACGTATAACGGGTAACTTCATCATCAAAGCGCACGTTGTTATAACCAATTACACAGGTATTTGGCTTTGATAACTCAGCATGAATTTGCGCAATAAACTCAGGCTCTGATAAACCTTTCTCCATCGCTTCTTGTGGTGTAATACCCGTAATCAAACAGGCTTCAGGTGACGGTAAGTAATCGGCTGGTGGCTTACAATAGATCACCAAAGGCTCACCGATGATGTTCATCTCCATATCGGTACGCACCCCTGCAAATTGGCAAGGGCGATCATTCGCTGGACTGGCACCAAAGGTTTCGTAATCAATCCAGTATAGTGTTGGCTCATTTTTCTTGTTCATAGTATTTTCCAGAAGCCATGTGTGTTGTATTAAGTAATTGTTATAACTATGGCTTTTCGTGATATACTGTGTGTATATACAGTAGTTAATTCCAATTGAATTCAGCGTGGGATTTGCATTTGTGTCCTAATGTGTGTCCCTAAATCTGAGCCTGTGTCCTAATTTAAAGGAATAGCGTAATGAGCCTGACAGACCGACAACTTAATCTTATATCAAAGCAAGACGCTTATGACGGTAAAGCTGAAATTAGTGATGGTGAAGGGCTCGTTGTCCGCATTACACCGCAAGCTAAAATCTATTTTGATTACCGTTGCCGCTTTAATAAAAAAAGCCTAAGAATTCGTATAGGTAAGTATCCCGTAACTAGCCTTAAAGAGGCAAGGCGAAAGCATAAATTAATGATGGAATTGAGAGAATCTGGTCGAAATCCCAACATTGCTTTAACGGGCGAGCTTGAATTTATCACTTTAGATGATTGTGTAGCGTACTGGCTTAAACATTATGTCCCTCAATTAAAAGCGGGTACTCAGGCTCTTTATCGCTCTTTTGCTAAGAATTATCTTATTGGTGCGTTCCCTGAACGTAACGTAGAAACGATACCAGCTAGAGAATGGATGCAGTGGTTAGATACCATTAGCCTTGATAAACCCAAAACCGCTAATTCACTATTCACCAAGCTAAGAGCCTGTTTAAACTTTTGTAAGAGCAAGTTCATTATTGAAAAAACCGACTTAGACCGTATTAAAAGACAACACGTAGGTAAAGCACCAGAAGTCGGTACTCGAGTGCCAACGTTTTCAGAACTCAGCATGATTTGGTTGGCCATCGAACGCAGCCGCGCTAGCTCATCTAATAAAGCGTTGCATCAGTTAACCATGTTGTGGGGCAGTCGTTTATCAGAATTACGCCTTGCGCGTCGTAGCCACTTTGATATGGAAGCGGGTATATGGACGGTACCGAAAGAACTTAGTAAAACTAATACACCAATAAGACGCCCAATTCCAACTAAAGCAAGGGCGATATTAGAGCGAGTAATGGCTACTTATGATGATGTGCTTTTCCCAGGTGGTGATCTTGATAAGCCTATAACCATTTCAGCGGCTAACCGTTATATCCGCCGTATAAGGGATGGGTTACCCATTGAAGATTGGCGTACTCATGATTTTAGACGTTCACTATCTACCGGAGCATCAGAGCTTGGTGTAATGCCACATGTGGTTGAAAAGATGTTAGGCCACGAGCTAGGTGGAGTATTAGCGGTTTATAACAAACATGATTGGTTGAAAGACCAGTTAGAAGGGTATGAACTGTATGCTGAAAAGCTAGATAGTTATTTGAAGTAGGTTTTTTGGTTATTTACTTTTAATTTTCAGTGTTGTTTATGTTGAGGGAAGTGTAATATATATTACAAATATAATTTTTTTTATGACCTATGGTAAAGTTTATTTTAATTGATATATCTGCATTAAAATGAGTTTACTGTGATATACCTAAGGATAAGTTATGATCGTGTATGATGAAATAGGTTTTTCTAATTCATTTTCAGTAATAAATAGCTACTTCAAGTTGAGTAGATCTGTCGTCGATAGAAAAAAGTATGAAAATATATATGGTATAACTGAGTCTTTAATCGAAAATTTAACTAAATTGTTAGATAGACCTTCAAATAATATATCTGTTAGTGATATAGAAAATTTTCTTCAATATTCATCAACATTTAGGGATAAGTTATTTGAGTTAGTTTCTTTAATTGAAAATAAAAGTATTACCCCAAAACAAAAAGATAAGTTTTTTGAGGTTTATAAAAATGAAGAGGATAGATTTAATCTGGCAAATTTAGATTGGTTAGAACCAATTAGAAAAATAAAAAATCGTTTTTCTCATGATAGTCAAAAACCAGAAGTGAAACAATCATATTTTAATTATTTTCAATTATTAGAAAATAAAAAAACAGAATTCCCATATATTCAGTTTTATAATGATAAAAATAATTTAGTTTATTTTGATCATTATTTATCGCATATTATTTTTTGCTTTTCATATTTATTACGATTAATGGCAAGGAAACTAGAAGTTAAATCTAACAATAATATTATAAGTGATATATTTCCTCACAACCAATATTGTGACATGATTAATGAGCTTAATAATATTTTTTGTTCTAAAGAAGAAAAAGAAAAAAGAAATTTATTTTCTAAGTTAGATTTAAATAAAACTTGTTTAAAAAAAATATGTCAACAATATCAAGAGGATTTTTCTTCTATAGGCGGTTTTTATGGAGCAGGGTTATATTTAAAGCTAGGGGTAATTTTCGCTCAAGAGAATCAGTTTGAAGAAGCAAAAATTAATTTTCAGCATGCTTTAAATTTGAATTTTAATATAGTACAGTTATCTAATATCATTGCATGTTATAGTAATGAAAATTCACCAGAAAATAATTTTTATATTGTTAACTTAATAAATAAACACATGTTCGATGCATATCGAGATGGATGTCTCAATTTTTTTATTAATGCAGGTTTATTTTTATCTGACATACCCGATAATAAATTAGCAAGTGATATATTTGAACTTGGGAAAAATCTTATCGGTGATAATAAAGAGAGTGTTGATTTTCTTTATAATTACGTACATTTTTTGAAAAATAATTTAGAAGAATATGATCAGGCGCTCACATATAGTTTTCATATAATTAATATAGATCCAGTAGATCAATCGGTTCATAAAATTATAATACAGATATATTTAATTAAATTACAAAAACATTATTGTAAGGATCTATTTATAGAACTTTATAATTACATATTAAAAAATAAAAATAATTTCAAAAATAAAGAAATACTAGAAAAGGTAATAGTAATTGAGGCCCATTATAATAAAGAATATAAATAACCAATTAAATTTTAGTATTCTAATTATTAATGATCCTGTCTCAAAATCTGTGTAATTGCCTATCATTAACTTAATTATATTAAGGATAGGTAATTATGACCAAGCAAGAACTTGAAGCCTTTACGAAGGAAGCTGCAAAAAGTTTGAAATCTCATCAAGATCTCCTCGATTTCAGTTAAATGCTCACTAAAATAACAGTTGAAGCTGCTCTTAATGCAGAGCTTGATGAACATTTGGGTTATGAAAAAAATCAGAAAAACACCTCAATAAATTATCGAAATGGTTCATCAACTAAGACTTTAAAAACAGAAGATGGACAATTTGAACTCGATACACCAAGAGATCATGAAGGCAGTTTTGAACCACAATTGGTTAAGAAAAATCAAACACGTTTTACATCGATAGATGACAAGATTATCAGTCTTTATGCTAGAGGCATGTCAATAGGTGATATCGTTGATTCGTTTAAAGAAATGTATAATGCAGACATTTCACCAACACTCATATCCAAAGTTAATAATGCCGTCATTAACGAAGTCAATGAATGGCAAAATAGGCCATTAGACAGTTTTTATCCCATTGTTTATTTAGACTGTATTGTGGTTAAAATCCGTCAAGATAACCGTGTAATTAATAAAGCAGTTTTTCTTGCTTTAGCGATTAATCTTGATGGAGAAAAAGCATTATTAGGTTTGTGGTTTTCTGAAAATGAAGGTGTTAAGTTTTGGCTTAATGCCTTAACTTAATGCCTTAACTTAATTAAAGAACTGAGGCGTTGAAGATATCCTAATTGCTTGTATAGATGTCCTTAAAGGCTTTCCTGATGCAATTAATACTGTTATCCAACTTGTATTGTCCATATGATAAGGAACTCACTACGATTTGTATCCAGGAAGGATTACAAAGCAATGACCGAAGATTTAAAACGAATCTATCAAGCAGATACTGAAAAATAGCACTTATGGAGCGAGATGCTTTTTTAGAACGTTGGGATGAAAAATATCCTAAATATCAAGGTTGTGGATAAATAATTGGGAGAATTTAAATACGAAAGCGATTTATACAACGAACGCTATTGAGTCACTGAATAGTGTTATTCGTAAAGTGATTAAAAACCGAAAAGTATTTCCAAGTGATGACTCGGCTAAAAAAGTCATTTATTTGGCAATTCGGTTAGTATCAAAAAAATGGTCGATGCCAATTCATAATTGGAAAGTAGCGATGAACCGTTTTATTATTGAATTTGAAGGCTGTTTAAAAGATCACTTGTAAAAGGTAATTACACAGAATTATTTACAGGGTCGGATTTGGAAACGAAGTTGAACTGTACCCATACTTATTCCTAAGACCTATCCATCCAAACCGACTGGTATTATTTTTCTATTCTTAACCGCGTCCGATTGATTGGATAGTTCTTCATGATTAACAGTGAAGTGCTCAATAACATATACAGCATCAGTGTCGTTATAGCTGAGTTTTACAAATCCAATATGAGTTAGCTCATGGCGATAGTTATTCAAATAAACTTTGAATGTGCAATTTATATATTGATGGCAACACCACGTTAATAATGTATCTTGAATATCATTGAAGGAATCGTGTTCATAAACAACTAAGATTTTTTCATCTAGTGAATGTTCATAGTTAATACTTACCATAATTTATCCCTGACTGTTATTACCAAAACAAACAAAGCGATCTCTCACCAAGATCGCTTTGTTGCTAAAACCGCTTCCCAAACCGACTGGTATTATCCTTCCATTCTTCAACGGCAGAACGTAACCAACGTAAGGGCATAAGTGTAATTGGTTCAGGGAAGCCGCGTGTTTGTCGCCACTTATAAATAGTTGCTCGACTTGTGATTTGAAACATCTCTAATACTTCAATGTGACTAATTAAAAGATGTGTTGATTGCTCATTAAGTTCAGCATAAGTTTTTGCTGGTGGCGGTGAATCAGGTAGTTGCTTTTGTTGTTTACTTTTATAGTGTGACGGTGTCACGTTTAAGCTGTTTTCTGTGGTATATGAGATGTTTACAGTAGGGTAGCTGTTGTAATCGAACATGTTTGATTCCTTATTCGCATGTTGTACTAACAAAATTAGCAAGACGAACTCGATTCATGGTGTGCCAGCAACGGGCATCACCTTTAAATAAGCCTCCTGCCTTTAATTTTGCACATCCTTCCGGTAATGACTCACCACAATGTTGGCAAGTACCTAGTGATTGTTTGATTTGTTCCATCTCACCATGAATACGATGGATCATTAGTTGTAATGCTTCAGCGTTATCACAAGCTGTATTGGGATAAGAGAAGAATTTACAGATCTCATTTAGCCGTTCGATCTCCATATTATTTAATGGGAGAGGGAAACTGGTCACGCCATTGGTTTTACGTTTATTTCTCAAACGTTGGGCGCGTTTACGTGCTTGCTCACGTTTTTTATCATTAATCGCCATAGGTAACTTAATTCAATAAAAAGTAACTATTGGTTATTTTAGTCAAAATTTAGGCAGTGTCAATAACCATTAGTTACTTTTATAACTAATGGTTAAACAAAACTTAATTATGATGATGATTTTAAGATAAAAAAAATCCACGATAATTCGTGGAAATATTCGAATAAATAAGGATTTATAGAAGATTATTCAGGATTGTAACTTCCAATTACAACACCACAAATATGGGTATCTGTTTCAAAGATAGGATGGTGAGAGGGATTGAGAGGCTTTAAATATAATTCACCAAATTCGTTTTGAGCTAATTGTTTAAAAGTTTGTCCTTTTGCGGTTCTCGCTACTACACGTTTACCAACCATTGGTTCTTTATCAGGATCTACAAATATAATAGTTCCTTCGGGATATGTACGCCCAAAAGGAGCGGTCATAGAGTCACCGACCACACGTAAAGCAAAGGTTTTATCTGATGCTGAAGGCTCTGGACATAGAATCATGTCACAGTCATAAGGTAATACTTGTGTTTCTGATGAACAAAAATCACCAGCTTGTACCCATGAAATGATAGGAACTAAACGTGCTTTGACAGGTATAGTGTTTATATCTGGTTTAATTGGCGTTACTGATGGTGTGATGCTATTACCTTGATTCCCTGATATTAATTCTTCAACTGTACTTTCTAGTAGAGTTGCAATGTCAGCAAGTTTTTTTGTATCAGGAATTGATTCACCTATTAACCATTTTCTAACACCAACAAGTGATATGGTAAATGGAAGTCTTTCTTTTAAATAACCGGCGCGACCACGAACAGGAATTTCATTCCTATCACAGATGCTATTCAGCCTGTCTGCAAATTCTTTTGCTTTATCTTCACCGTAAACCATAGAACCACCGATTAATTAACCAAAGGTTATTTTACATCTATTGACTATAACTATCAGTTAGTGTTTAATTTAGTAACTAATAGTTACTTTTGAGGTTATTAACTTGGAAAATGTAGTTACTCACGTTAAGGCAACGTATTTTGATGGTTCTTTGAAAAAAGCTGCTGACTTTTTTGGTGTATCACCTGTTGCATTTCGGAAATGGGAGTTAGAGAAAGAATTTCCTGCCAAATCAGGACGAATGCAACAAGCTCATGAATTAACTCAACTGGATTATGTCGTTTTATCACCATCCATTTTTAAGTTACCAGTAATGAAAAATAGTAACGAAACAATCTGATTATAGATGATTGTCAATCTTCTGGTTATTTATACAGTTAAGGAAAACCCGCATGTCAATTCAGAGCCTAAAAAGCGTTATGCGTAACGCTGTTGAAGGATGGCGTACTGAAGTCAGTAAAGAGTTCATTGCTCAAAAAGTTGCCCGTCAATATCACAACATGGATTTACCATTTGAAGTTGATGCACAACGAAAGCAATTGCTTAAACCGGTAGGGGCTGATGATAAGAACAACCAACAAAACTTTTTCCGTTATTTAGAACGAACCAGTATTGAAGCCAAAGCCACCATGATGGATTTGTTACCGGCTATTTTGGTTGCCTTACCCAAACAGCGAGCTTCTGATGCGCTCAATGCGTTTTTAAATCCACTCGGGTTTTCCGTAGCAGTAATAGGTATGGGGAGTGAAACACCTAAACGTGATCAGCTATTGGCTATGTTTAACAAAGAATCATCCGAAGCATTGTCATCGTTATTGTCGTTACCTGATAACGCTACTGTTGAACAGCTTCGTGCTGCTTACCGTGAAGTACAAGAAAGTGAAGGCTCTCATAAACCTTTACTGGGGTATTTAGAAACCTTAATGACCGCTAAAAATCATAAGGCTGGCAGCCATGAATAATTGTCATCAAGTTATCAACATTACATCAATACAGGTACGGGGGCAGTATGGCTGGGCTATTTAATGCAATACGCGAGTTATCAGGTAATGAAGCGAACATCAGTATTCCGCGTGTTTACATTCGTTTTTGTAAGGGTGATTTAAATCAAGCCGCAGTGCTGTCTCAGCTCGTGTTTTGGTCAGGCCGTACAACTAGAACAGATGGTTGGTTCTATAAGCGTCATGAGCAATTAGCGGATGAATTAGGCTTCTCTGTCGATCAAGTTCGTTATGCATTAAAGAAGCTGAAAACCCGTTTAATTGATTGCCTAGAAACAGCCCGTAAGAAGGCAAATGGTGTACCGACAGTGCACTACAAATTCAACGAATCAAAGCTAATGGAAATCATCTTTTTTAGTCAAAATTCCGATTCGGTAAATTTACCGAATGGAAACGGGAATATTACCGAATCCATTCGGGGATCTCACCGAAACCTAGGAAACGGGAATATTACCGAATCCATAAACAGATCCAATACAGATCCGATAATACAGATCAATAACCCTGTAGTCCCTTGTGAGGATGCTTATCAAGATTCTGATATCACTGAACAGCCACAACCAACATCACAGGAACGTAACACCAAGCCTGTTCGTGCTCAGCGTAAATTGAAAACCGAATTGGGAGATGATTTCACCATCACCGAGCCGATGCAGCAGTGGTATGCAACACAAGGTTTTACGCTCGATGCACAAGCGGCAACGTGTCAGTGGACGGATGCGATGAAAGCCCGTGATTGTAAATACTCAGATTGGGTAGCCGCTTGGCGTAACGGCATGCGCAATGCCAACAAGTGGGCAGCAGAGCGTACTAATAAACAAATCTCAGCCACACAGCGAATGGGTGCCAGCGATGGCAAATATGGTCCACCGGAGGATTATCGATGAATATCATGCAACGTTTAGCGCAAGCCATGCCAGCACATGTGAAGCCATACACTTACGAGCAAATGCAAGCCATCCATCAGCGTGAAACGAGAGAGTTAGGTAGAAATGTCTATGAGCAAAACCAACAAACACGCGAGTCAAAAGCATTAGGGCGTTCAGGTATCAAGAAGCGTCATCAACATTGTAGCTTTGATAATTTCGTGATTCAGAGTGCGGGTCAGCAACATGCATTCAATGAATCAAAAACGTTTGTGGATAATTTACTGAATGGGCGTACATGTGGTGGTTTTATCTTTGCGGGTACATCAGGCACAGGTAAGAATCACTTAGCGTGTGCGATTGCCAATCAAGCACTTCAGCAACGCCGATCAGTTGTGGTGATCACCGTTGCCGAATTGATGCTTAAATTTCGTGATACCTACCGTCAAGACTCAGCAACCAGTGAAACAGCACTGATTCGTTTTCTGAGTAATGTTGATTTGCTGGTGATAGATGAATTGGGCGTTCAGCACAACAGCAATAACGAACGAGTAATGATAAACCGCATCATTGATGAACGTTATACCCTAGAAAAACCAACAGGGGTGATTACCAACCTTCAGAGTGATGAGCTTATAACAACTTTAGGCCGCGCAGCTGTCGACCGCATTATGGAAGACGGTAAGTGGGTAACATTTAATTGGTCAAGTTTTAGAATTAACAATGGAACACAACCAGCATGAGAATCGAAACCCTGTTGAGTAAATTTGCGATTAAAGGGATCAACTACGATCCTCTATCTGGTGGTGGTAAAGCGTTATTGTCTGCAGAAGAACAATTGGCGGTAGTGGGGCTATGCTGGCATGAATCGCCAGTAGGGTGGTTGGTACTGTTTGTTGAAGGGCTAAGAGATGTTCATGCACTTAAACAGCTGCAAATAGCGACTAGGGGTGAAACATTACGGTTAATGGAAGATTGGCGTGGTGTTTATCCTGAAAAGGCGTTAACGGCGTTATGTGCGACCGCGATTGCTGAAGCGACTCAACAGAACGGCCAAGTGTGTCCGGAGTGTGATGGCGCAGGAAAAGTGCTTTCAAAATGTAATCATCAGCGCAAATGTCAGTGCTGTAAAAATGGACGAATTGAATGGACTCAGGAAACTCGATTTGCTTATTTTGCTCAAGTTCTGCCTGTTACGTATAGTCGATTTAAGCAATATTATAAAATATTGAATAAACTAACACATTGGCTTGATTTTAATAGGGAATCTGTTGTTATGTCTGTTAATAAAAAAATAAAGGAAGAAAGAATGGTAAGTGAAATGTTTAATTAAAAATAGAGGGGTATTAACCCCTCTATTTGGTTTTTAATTTAGGTTCAAACTATGTTCTTCTATTCTTGCTAATGTTGATATGTATTCTTGTCCAGGATCTTCTGGGAAATTATTATTATGCCATTTCCCTGTGAGAATTGTTTTATGAACTAATAATTTATTCGTTAATTTATTTCTTCCCCAAGAGGTGCTCATTTCTGATAAATAATCTGAAATTAGATCTCTATCAATATAATTACCTATAGTAATATTTTTTAGTTTTTTAAATTCATTATATCTTATATATGAAAATGATATAATGAAAAGCGATAGTGTTATACTAATAATTACAGGGTAAATAAAAGAGAATATATATTTTAATGTTTCCTTGTCAATAAACTTTAAAACCAAAAATAGGAATAAAGAAATAAATAACATAGTTAATATTGGTAATTTAATTAATGATATTATTTCTTTTAAAATTTTTATTTTTTCCTTACCTTTGAATTTTATTTGTATTGACTTAAAGATCATGTACATATCAAAGTAAGGTATTAACATTAATGATGTCAATCCAGCAGTTATATTATAAAATAATGTAATATTTTGATTTTCAGGTAATGTGTAAAAGTATTCATATGTAGAAAGGTCTTTTGAGTTAATGAATATTATGATTAATAAAAGCAATTCTATTTTTGCTATCTTAATTAGTCTGTTTGTTTTTTTTGTATTACTTAATAATGTTGTAAATATTGATTTTAATAAAATGGCAGAGATTGTAATAATAGTAATTATAGGCTGTAATATAAAAGATATAATTAGAGCGATAATATTTAGCTGAATGATTTTCTTTCGCCAGGTTATTATTTTTTTTACCTGTTTAAATGCATCTGATAAAGAGAGAGAAAATATTATTTCGTTATTTCGTTTTAAAAAATCGAAATCAGAAATACTATATATATAGTTGGTTGTTTCATATGCGAGTTTTTTACTTATTTGTTGTAAATTTCTACAAGCTTTAAATGCTTCATCTTGGACCCATGTGTGATTTATTTTTAGAGCTTTATGTACTATATTATCTATATTTGATTCATCTAATATACCTATTGATTCTATTATTATTTTTTGAGAAACAATGTTTTTATTATTATTGATTTGGTCAAATATAATATCTGTTAACGGTTGAATAAAATCAGATAGACAATCTTTTCTAGTTCGAAATGCATCTCTGATAAACCTTAAACAATGTATTGATTTAATATATTGATTATTTGTTATCCCATATTTGATGTTAGAGAGTTTTTTTATTTCACTCCAGCAGTAAAAGGCTATATTTCTTGCTGAATCAGTATCAGCAATTTCACAATACATTACGAGAGCATCTCGCCATCTAGAATCATTTGGTATTGATTCTAAATTTACTAACTTTTTGTCTTCTAACAATTTAGTTGCAACTAAATACTCATTAAATCTTCTATGAGAAAAGCTAAATGAATCATTATCAATACCACCAATTCTACCTAAACGAATAAATTCAAGTATATTGGTAACATTTCTCACATCATAGTTTGGTATTTCTTTTATTAACTCATTAATGGGGGCTCCTAAACCATAACTTGGTGTTTTAAACATAATTAAAGCTATTTCAGATGCACAATTTATTACATCTTCAGATGATAAGTTATATTTTTTCATTCGATCGTTAGCAGAAAATAATCTTTTATTAATATAACTTTGATATAAGTCTGATTGCTTTGTGGGTAATTTATTTTTATTGTCTTTAACATACATAGATATTAGAGATGTTGTAAAAGGATTTCTAGCGATTGATATTAGCTCAGGTCTCTCTTTAAATATTTTAGATATTTGTTTTTTATCTATTGAAATTGATTTTTCAAGAGCTAACTTTATTTGTATTTCGTTAAAAGGTCTTATTTCTAACGTTGTGTTTGTTTGGAATTTTTGAGTTGGTTTTCGAAATATTCTTGATGCTAAAATTCCACGAGATACATGAGTTCCAGCTAATGTTTTATATATAAGATCAGATAAATGGTCAACTAACCAAGATTTTTCATTTTCATCAAGTAATGATGGTATTTCATCAAACGAATCAAGAATAATAAATAATCTACCATCTTTAAACATATCATCAAAATTTTCATCTATAAACTCACACCCAAAAACATCTAATTCACTTTTTAATGAGTTTTTAATGAAAAATAAAAGATCTTTTTGTGTAGGAGGATTTTTATCACTCCATGGTGTTTCTGTAATCCAGTCCTTTAAATTAATATAAATAGGAATTCGACCTGTTTTTTGAACTTCCTTAATCATTTCTGAGCATAATTTCCTTAAAGCAACACTTTTCCCCGAACCTGGGTCGCCTAGAATTAAAAACACTTGGCTTTTTTTGTCTGATTGAATTGCTTTTAATAAATCTGTGACTTTTCTTTCTTTTTTATTTCCTGTTATAATTTCAACTTCTGCATTTAATGGAGTGAAGTACTCTGAACTCCAATTTGTTTCTATATCTATTTTATTTATATTGTTATTTAAAACATTACAAAATGAAGGTAACGTATCCTTATATTCTTTTTGAGGGAACTCATTATTTAGGGAAGTAGGATGTTCTCCCATAACTGATTTGTCTCTCATGAAATAGTTTATAATAGCAATCCCAAATAAAACAAAAATAAGAATTATTGATGATGATAATCCATCAGTTACTCTTATATTTTTTAAAATTGGTATGTTTTTTAACAAATTATCAAAAAGAGGATTTAGCAATGATGATGTTATCATTGATGATATTTTATTATCAAATAATAAAATGGAAGCCACTAACCATATTATTGTTAGTGATGCCATCCTTATTTTATTTTTACTATGAACAGGAGCCCAAATATTTTTAGTTATATATAAGAAAAATAAAATAAAGATACTACTAATAATGGTAAGTAAAATTCCTGATATATAATAACTGCTAATAATAGTAACCAATCCAATAACAAAGATTAATAATAAGAGTTTGTGTTTGGAGTCTATGTTTGTAAACAAGTAGTATATCCTAAAAGTTAACTTTAAAATCAGCATGTTAAACTAAATTTTGCCACTATGCACCATGTTGTGTTGACATTTTGTGTATTATGCCGTCTAATCCCCACATTGCAGAACCTCACCTACTCGGTGGGGTTTTGTCGTTTTAGGATTCCATTAAATCCATAACCGTCCCTTGAGGCGGTTTTTTTATGTCTGAAATTCGCCTATGAGAGAGAAAGTTATCAGCTGGTTTGCCTACCTTTGGGCAGGTTTAACCGGTGTAGCCTCTGGTCTTTCCATGAACGAAATAGGGGTGCTCATCTCTATTTTTGCCACCGTATTTACTGCGTGTATTAACTGGTTTTATCGATATCGAACCCTCAAAGCCCTGCAAAACCATCCAGAGGTGAAGAAAGTTTATGAGCAAATTGAAGAAGACTAGTGGTGTTATTGGCTGCTTGGTCGCTAGTGTGCTGGCGGTTGTTGCTGGTACAAATCCTGATTTAAAAACCAGCCCTGATGGATTAGCGTTTATCAGTGATTTAGAAGGGTGTTCATCATCCGCCTATCAATGCAGTGCCGACCGTTGGACCGCAGGGTTAGGCCATACCAAAGGAGTAAAACAAGGCGACAAAGTGACCACCGAAACCATTGCAGATTGGTACATTGAAGATATCAGCGCGGCGGAAAAGGTGGTTAATCGGCAAGTTAAATTACCTGCTGGCCCTCAATACGATATGGCAGTGTCATTTGTGTTTAACCTCGGGGCTGGCAACTTTCGCAGTTCTACCTATCTCAAGAAACTTAAATCAGGGCAGTTAACCGCTGCCTGTAATGAATTTCCACGGTGGGTATTTGTGAATGGTAAAGATTGTCGACTTGATAGCAGTCACTGTGCTGGCATCGTTAAACGCCGTTTAGCAGAGCAAAAGGTGTGCTTGCATGGCTATCAGTAAGTTCAAGCTCATCGGGGTTGTTGGTGTATTAACGGCGTTATCGATGTTGGTGTGGATGTATTTACAGACAGTGCAAAAGCTGGAAGCGGCTCAAGCACTGGTTGTGGAACAGCAAACCAAATCAAACCAGTTGGTAGACGTTAATCAGTCGATGCAATCTACTATTACCCGTTTAGAGCAAGCATCCCACCAAGAACGATTAGCGGCTGAGCATAACGAACGTCAACGTCAGCAATGGCAACAACGAGCGTTAAAAGCACAACGTCAAATCGATAAGGATATTGCTCATGAAAAGTGTGCTGATTTGCCTATCCCTAACGCTAGTCATTGGTTGTACTACACCAAGCCCGCAAGTGGTGACTCAATACAAAATTGAATATATCAAACCACCTGCTGCGTATTTGATTTCCTGTAAACAACCTTTCCATAAACCGCCTATGACTTGGGGTGAAGCCGCTAAGCGTGATCCAGTATGGTTACACCATTTCTCGCTGTGTGCTGCACAAATTGAAAACCTACGCCGTTGTTATAACGACCCAACACACTGTGCGGCGTTACCCATTACAGAGGGAGAGCCATAACCACAATAGAGAGTGCCATGAATAATGAAAAACGTTTTTGGAATACCACCGAACTTGAACAGTTTGGTAAACACCGTTCAACCATTCGTAAAAACTTAAAAGCGGCAGGGGTTTCTCCTGTCGCTTATAAGGGCAACACGCCACTTTATGATGTGGTGCAAGTCGCGCCGTACCTATGCCAACAACCGCGTAAAGAATCAGACGCACCCGATTTAATGGGATTTAAAACGGCGGCTGAGTTACGGGCGTATGTACAAAGTGAACGTGAAAAGCTGACTTTGATGCGGGAATCTGGTGAGAGTGTCACCAAAGAAGATTATGAAAATGAAATTGCTGTCTGTATTGCCAGTGTTAAAGGTTTTAAAGACAAGGTGATCACCCGTATTGAATCTGCTATTCCTACCGCGACACCGCAACAACTTGAAGATTTAGAAACTCTGCTTAATTTCGATTTAAAGGCGGTCGCTGATGAGCTTGAAACAGTTTGATGCCCGTTTAGGGATTAAGTTTGCCAATGCTAAAGCCATTCGCCGTGGCTTTGCTTATCTATGTGCACCTACGGATAAAACCCCCGTGGAAGCGGCTGATGATGAACTGTGGATCTCTGATGGTACCGATGTGACTAAGTTCTTATCGTCACAAGTGCCGTACATGCGAGAGCCGTTAAATTGTTTGGCTCGGCGTATTTATGAAGCGGTGATTGTGGTTGGTCCTGCACGTTCAGGTAAAACCAAAGCGATGGTGGAAGGCTGGATAAATTATACCGTCACGCAAGCCCCTGGTGACATGCTGCTTATCTACAGTACCAAGACTAAAGCTACCGATATGTCGAAAGTTGATTTAGAACGGAGCTTTTCAGCTACCGCAGGTATTGCCAAGCTGCGAACTGGGCGTAAAGCTGATGACAATATCACCTCGAAGAAATTTAAAAATGGCATGATCCTAAAGTTGGATTCTGCCACTGAAACCAGTTTATCTGCGTCTACCTATCGTTATGCCGGCGCGACCGATTACGATCGTGCTGATGATGCGGTAGGCCAAGAAGGTTCTAAGTTTGAACTGATGCTAATGCGTGTCCAAAACGCGAAATCATCCGGCATGGTGATGGCTGAATCTTCCCCTGGTCGTATTGTACGTAACCCTAAACGGGTTGAAGATTTATCACCACATGAATCTCAACCCTGTGGTGGTATTGCTGATTTGTACAATCAAGGTGATCGCCGCCGTTTCTATTGGTTATGCCGAGACTGTAATAGCTATTTTCGTCCTGATTTTGAAACCCTTAAATGGGAACAACATGCTGAGCCTTTAGAAGCAGCTAAAACCGCTTGGGTTGAATGTCCTCGTTGTTGCCATCGTCATACTGAATCACAAAAACAGACCATGAACCTTGAAGGGCGTTGGTTTCGTGATGGTGCAATTGACCAATATGGTGAGGTTGTCACCGATGAATCAGCCATTCGAACCAGTAAATGGGCAACGTTTTGGTTTGAAGGGGTTGTGGCAGCCTATGCCAGTTGGGAAAACTTAGTCTATCGCTTCCTGAATGCGGATGCCTTGTTCCAAGACTGTGGTGATGAAGAGTCATTAAAAACCTTTATCAACGTGCGTGTGGGGCGACCTTATGTGATGCAGTCGCGTGGTCAGGAAGTCGGTGCGCATCAATTAATGGCGCGAGCTGCTGATCATGAACGGGGCATTGTGCCATTGGGTGGACGTTTCTTAATGATGTCCATCGATGTGCAAGGTGGCAAACAGAACCCGCGTTTTGTAGTGCAAGCCCACATCTATGGTGAAGGGCTGCAACGGTGGGTGATTGACCGCTTTGAAATTCTCACTAATCCCTATCGTAACAATGACCGCATTAACCCGATGGTGTATGCCGAAGATTGGGATTTATTGATTGAACAGGTGATTAAGAAAACCTATCCCTTAGCGGATGGTTCAGGGCGAGTGATGAAGCCAGTATTAACCTTATGTGATTCTGGTGGTTCAGGTGAGAAGAAAAAAGGTAAACAGAAAAGCTCATCCGTTACCGATCATGCTTATCAGTTTTATAACCGCCTCAAAGGGCATGGTTTATCGCACCTATTCCGATTAGTGAAAGGGGCAAGCCGTGACATCGATGATCTGGTTAAAGAAACCTATCCCGATAAACGCAGTAAGTTGGCCAACGGTGAAATCCCGTTGTTAATGCTGCATACCAACCGTTTAAAAAACCGCGTAGCTGCCAGCTTTTCACGGTTAGAGTTTGGTGCGCGGTTCTTTCATTTACCGGGTTGGGCGGATCGGGTTTGGTTTGATGAACTCACCGTTGAATATATTGATGAGCTTGGCCATTGGCAAAAGCCCGATGGTGCACGTAATGAGTCGTTTGATTTATGTGCCTATGCCGAAGCCGGTATGCATTACAAAGGCGGTGATGATATCCATTGGGATAACCCGCCAGCATGGGCGGCTGATTGGCAATTTAATAGCAATGTGGTTGATGCCGACCAAACGCCGAAGTTTGAGCGTGTAGCGCGTCGACGATATAACCACTCAAAAGGAATTTTTGGATGACAACCCAACGTGAACGGCTGCAGTGGTATCTCGATGCCGAGAAAAAGATCTTGATGCAACAAGTGATTGAAACGGCTGAAGGGGAAAAGCTGACCTTTGCGAGTTTGGCAACGGTTCGCCGTGAGATAGAACGTCTGCAGCAGTTGATTAGCCGTGAAAATCAGGGAGGACGCCGCAGTATGATCCGGAGAAACTATCTTGAGTAAATTGAATATAGCCGATCGTATCATTTGTTATTTTAATCCTAAGTCAGGGGCTGAACGGCTTTATAACCGTAACCTGATTAATAAATACCAAGCCGCACTGCCTGCTAATCCTCACACCAAAAAACGTAATGCCCGATCTACTGGCAAAGCCAACCAAATAAATAAAGATGCGAAATCTTTACGCGAACGTGCGCGACATATGGATGAAAATACACCTTATGTTACCGCTATCCTTGATGAACTGTGTGCCAATGTTGTAGGGCCTAACGGCATTATGATTGAACCACAGCCGTTAGACATGAACGGTGATGTTCACACTGATTTTGCCCGTAAGATCAGCGAATGGTTTGAACGGTTTTCATTGCAACAAAATATTGATGGTGAGTTATCACGGGCTGAAACCGAATGGTTAGCCTGTCGAACGTGGCTGCGTGATGGTGAAGTGTTTGCCCGTTATTACTTAGGGCGAGATGCAGGAATTGAATACCCATCAACAACACCGTTTGGAGTGCAGCCGTTTGAGCCTGATTACATTCCTCTGAATATCAACGAGCCTGAAAAGGGTATGTATGAAGGTATTCGCCGTAATGGTCTAGGTCAGATGGTGTCATTGCTGATTCAGCGTGATGCGCATGGCTTTTCTTTTTCTGAAGTGGATGCGCGGTTTGTGGCGCATTTAAAATTCACCCGTCGATTTCATCAAAATCGAGGGGTAACACTGCTGCATTCGGTCTTAGATTTGATAGCTGATATTGAAGATTACGATCAATCAGAGCGTGTTAGTGCGCAGATTGCCAGCCGCTTTGCCTATTTTATTAAACGAGATTCAGGTTCAGGTGAGGCTGATAACTTTGAACGTGGCGGTGATATCTTTCTAGGGATGGGGAACAGTTTTGAACTCGCCCCTGGTGAAGATGCCGGCATTGTTGAAAGTAAGCGCCAAGAAGCCATGAGCAGTCCGTTCCGTGATGCTCAAATGCGATTAGCAGCATCAGGTGCGGGAGTTAACTGCTCAAGTGTCACTCGTCATTACACCGGTTCTTATTCCGCCCAACGGCAAGAGCTGATTGATTCCTTTGCCCGTTATCGCATTTTACAACGCAAGTTCGTTACCAGTTGGACCCGTCCTCAATATCGAATGGCACTGCAGATGGCGATTTTATCGCGGGAACTAGTGGTGCCTAAAGAAGTGGATGCGGTATCCGTACTCAATGCCATTTATCAAGCCCCAGTGATGCCGTGGATTGATCCTGCTAAAGAGATGACCGGTATTGAAAAAGGGACGCGTCTAGGGCTGCAATCACTCAGTCACTTCCAACGTGAACGCAACTATAACCCTGTCGCTGTACGCCGTGAGATAAAAGCCGAACGCCAAGCCATGAATGATGATGCCATTGTGAGTACGGCTGATCCTGCGCATAACGTTCAAACGAAGATCCAACACACAACCAAAGAGGCACAACATGCCAAAGACAACTAAATCGTGGTTCACGCTCAATAACCAAGGCGAAGGCCAACCGGTGAAGGTGTGGATCCATGGTGACATTGGTAGTTATGACATTGAAGCCATTGATTTAATCAAGGCCTTGCAGTCAGTCGGTTCGCAAGATGCTGAGTTCCGTATTCAAAGTTATGGTGGCTCGGTCTATGAAGGGCTGGCGATGTATAACGCCATTAAAGCCCATAAAGGCAAAACCATTGGTATTGTTGATGGGCTAGTGGCATCGATTTCTAGCTATTTCTTAATGGCTTGCGATGAAATTCAAATGCCTGAAAACGCTAAGCTAATGATTCATGATCCTGCTATCGGTGCGTGGGGTGGCGAAAATGAAATAGAAAGTGCGTTAACCCAACTGAAGAACGCTAAGCAGACCATTGCTGAAGCGTATACCGAACGCAGTGGTAAGCCGTTAGAGGATGTGCTGCAAGCGATGGCAAAAGAAACGTGGTTCACCGCCAGCCAAGCACTGGAGTTTGGTTTGATTGATGCGGTGATTGATGCTGTGGACTTATCCAATTGCCTTAAAAAAGTCTCTGCCACTGAGCTGCAAGCCAAAGCCTTTAAACATACCCCTGATGATTTATTGAATCAGCTTGTGCAACCGCCAGCAACGCCAACACCTGAACCTCTAATAAACCAACAAAGTGATCCTATGCCTAAACCTATCGATAACGATGCATTACAAAATGCGTTAAAAAACGAGAACCAACGTCAATCGACTATTCGTGCTTTGTGTGCAACCCATAAGGTGAGTGACACCTTGCGTGATGAAATGCTCAATAATTTACAGTGTAGTGCTGAAGATAGCTCACTCAAGATACTGCAATACTTGGGGGCGGTTTCCATTAATGGCCAAGTGCCTAATGCCGAACAATCACCAACAGGGTTAACCAATACCCATATTCATGTGGGCAACGGTAATACCACTAAAGATACGCTGCAAAATGCGTTAAATGCCCGTTGTGGTACGGGAGAGATTGAAAAAGATAACCCGTACCGCTTAAAAACCTTACTCGATATGGCTGAAATTGCGGTGGGTAAGGACGCTAAATATTGCGGTAACAAGAATGAATTAGTCGCTCGTGCGTTTAACAGCGGCGATTTTGCTGACATCATCACCGAAAGTGTACGAACGGTGATGCGAGATGAAGCGCAAGTACGTGCACCCTTATGGCGAGACTTGGCGAATACTGAAAACCTGCCTAACTTTAAAGAAACCGATTTAATTCTGATTAATGATGCGCCTGATTTAATGGCGGTATCAGAAGATGGTGAATACAAATCAGCCACTATTAAAGGCAGTGGTGAGAAAATTCAGTTAGCCAGTTTTGGTCGTGAAATTGCCTTTACTCGTCAAGCTATCATCAATGATGAGATTGCCTTGATCTCGAAAATTCCACGTAAGTTTATGCAATCGGCTTATCGCTTGTCGGATAAGTTGATGTTTAACGCCATTCTCAGCGGAAAGATGGGTGATGGCAAAGGTGTGTTCCAAGCGGGTGGCGCGAATAAGTGGGGTAACTTAGTTAATGATATTCCTGCCGCTGATTACCAAGCTTTAGTGATGGCGCTGCATAAAGCCTTTGCAACCGCGACCACCTCTGAAGGTGATGCGTTAGATTTACGCGGTGAAATCCTGCTTGCTAACCCTGACCATGCATCATTTTTAGAAGCGGTACTAAATACGGCCAGTAAACCTGATACGTTTAATCCTGCTTATAAGAAGTTTCCTAAAGTGGTTGAAACGGCACGATTAGCCTCGATTAATGGGGCGATTGCGTTAACCGGTAAAGACTTTGATTCGGTGGTGATGGGCTTCCTTGATGGTGCACAAGATCCTTGGTTAGAAACGGGGGATGGTTGGAGCAGTGACGGTGCTAAGTTCCGTATTACTTATGATGTGACCTCGAAAGTGCTTGATCGTCGTGGCATCGCTCAGGCAACGTTTGCCAATAAATAATATCGATTGTTATAGGGTGCTTCGGCATCCTTTTTTATAAGCGTAATAAACACATGGACAGAAAACACTATGCGTATTGCTGATGGTTTAAAGATTGATTTAAAAGCGCCAGTGGGTGGCTTTGAGAAAGATGTGCCGGTTAAGTATGGCGCGTTGATTGTGGTACCTAACTATTCGGCTAAAGAAGGTCAAGTGGTGAGCTGTACTTATCGTGGTTTGTTTGATGGACCCATTAAAGCGGGTGATTCACCGTCATTTATTGGTGAAGCGGCTTATTTTGACAGTGGCTTCTTTACTAAAACCGCACCAACAGGTGATGGCGCTGTGACTGTTCCTATCGGCTCATTCATTGATAACGGCGTGTTGTTGATGGGCGTTACCTTAAACGGTTAATTCATAAGGGGTGGTGATCATCAATGAAGAGTGCGTTTGATGATGCTCGGCAATTGATTCGAGTCGCTATTCAGCAGTGTTTTGGCAGTGAATTAGTGGTGATGTTACCCGATGGCCAACAACGAAAAATTCAAGGTTACATCAAACACCAATCAACAGAGAGTCATGCCATTAAACGGTTATTAACGGCCAGTTGTTTACCACCGTTATCAACCATGATGATAAAGGGTAAGCGTTATAGCTTGGTGTTCTCTGGCCATGAACAAGGCAAGGGTAATAAAGACAGTCAGCTGCAACGTGAATATGTTTTAAATCTATCACAAGCAGGGATTACACATGACTTCTCTGAATTCTAATATGGTATTGGACACCCGTTTTCTTGCTCGTCTTTCTTACCTTCCCGATGAATTAGATAAAGCCGCTAAACAAGCGATGATCAAAACCAATCGCTGGTTAAGGGCGGCTTCTATGGCTGATTTAGGGTATGAACTCAGTATTGATTCAAAAGCCATGACCACCCGTTTTAGAACCTATAAAAACGGCGGGATGTCAAAGCTGTGGGTGGGGGTAAGAAGCCTTGGTGTGCATCGATTAGGCAGACCCGTTCAAAATGGTAAAGGGGTGCAAGTCGGTAGCCATTTCTATGATGGTGCGTTTATTTCACCAATGGACAGTGATCAACTGCTGGTCTTTCGCCGTGAAAATAAAGGTCGAAAATCCATTAAGTTAGTCACCATCGATATTAGTGAGGAAGCAGAAGATATCATTGATTCTTACTTACCCGATTTGAACCGTAAATTTGAGGAGTTTTTTCATCGTGAGTTCCAATTCATTCTTTCGGGCACCCAGTGAGTGGGTGATGACCGTCATTGAACGGTTAGAGCAGCGTTTACAGCTTGGCAAGATAGAAACCGCTTATCAACGTGAAGAAACAGAGCCAAGTGCGCCTATCGTGCGTTATCAATGTGGTGAGTGCCAATCCATTAATTACACCAACAATGATGGCCGTAAAATCCATGAGATTGAGCTGAGATTCTTGGTAGAAGTGCCAATAGCTCAAGCTAACTTTGATGTGGTGGCGCTGGACTTATCTAGCCGTATTGAACGTGAGTTATTCAATGAACGTTTTGGTTGTGTTGATGATATGGAAGAGGCGCGATTGATTTCAAATCTGCCGCGCCGTTTTAATCCAGATAATGGCGTGTTCTTACGGGTTGTTACCATCAAGCAGCGTATTTTTATGGGGCCGATTGAACACGATTGGCAGGAGATTATAGGAACGAAAGCCAATGTTGAGGGCATTAGTTGAACGGATCCGTTCGTTAGAAAAAGAAGTGATGGCTTTGCGTGAAGAAATGGAAGAAAACCGCCGTTCTTCGAGCAATATTATTCGCCTTGGTGTGGTGGCTGCGGCATCAAAACAAAGCGTTGATGTTACCGCTGGTCAGAATAAGGCAACGCGGGTGCCGTTCTTTGTTCATAGTGCGGGGCGTGTTAGTCACTATCGGCGTCCTAGTGTGGGTGAGCAGTGCATTCTGATTAACTTAGGCTGCGGCGATAACCTCAATAATTCTGTTGCTCTGATGGGATTACCGTCAACAAACTTTCCTTGTCCAACGACCGAAGAAAACCAAGTAATGACCGATTACGGCAACGGTATGACGGAGTGTTATGACTTAGATACAGGTGCATTAACGGCGCATTATCCTGGTGGTGTCAAAGTGGTGGGTGATATTGAACAAGAGGGTAATTATCGTGCTTCGGGTGATGTGGCTGATGGTACTCGTTCGATGGCTGCGGATCGTAAGATTTATAACGGTCATATCCATCGGCATGGAAACCCTAACACCAGTACAACGGAGCAACAACAATGATAGGGATTGATCCTAAAACAGGGAAAACCGTCACAGGTATAGCTGCGTTAACGTGTCGGTTTGAACGGATCCTGACAACACAAATGACCTCACGGATTAAGCGCCGTCAAATAGGCAATAAAGTGATTGCCCGTTTAGGTCGCATGCAAAGCCCAACGGAAGCCATGATAGTACAAAACCTATCCCTTGAAGCGCTGGCGAACCCTGCTAATGGTTTAATCCAATTTAAAGCTAAACAGTGCCAAGCCATATCAAGTGATACAGGGTTTTCAGTGGTGGTGAAAGGCGTGTGGCAAGGGAATGAGATTAAATTACAGGTGCGGTTATGAGTTTACCTAAAGCGTTTGTGGTGCCTGAATTTGAAACCTTATTAAGTGAGTATATTGAAGCGGCGGTGGCGTATTGCGCTAAGTCAGATACCGATAAGGCGCAATTATTACACCAAGCCATGACCAATGATGGTGAACTGCTGGCACAAGTGACTCAGGCGTTTGTGTTAAAGCGAGTGGCTGAGATTCGAGAGCAGAATCACCAAGCCTTACAGATGTTTCGTAAGTTCGTCACTGAATCCGATATGGTCGATTTACTGGCATTGCAATATGGCTTAAAGCGGCAAATATTAACGCCAAGTGATAACAGTATTTTTCCACCTAAACCCGCCATTATGGAATCAGATGCAAGCCTATTGCAGAGGTTTGATTTAGCGCCTTATCAGTTTCATACCACAGGTACGCGAATGGGGTATAAATTCCATGCGCTGACCTTAGATGAACGGCCGCTGATAAAGATTGAATCAGAACCCGATGCGGTGGTGATGCGGTATGAATTTCAGCACTTAAACAGGCCAATGCCGGTTAAAGATGCGATGCCTAAAATGTTAGCGCCTAACTCTGGCAAAGTGTGTGTGGCAGTGCTAAGTCGAGAACATCCACAAGGCATTGCCAGTGCTGCGTTATTAAAGCGGGTAGGAGATTACCTTCAACGTGATGATATTGCCCAAGAGTCTGATGAAATCACCACTAAGAGTGCAGCTCCAAAGCTGTATCGAATTGTGGCCACGGTGTATACCGGCTCTGATCCAAGTTCGCATGTTGATAAAACCCAAGCCGAACACGCTGCATGGGCGTTAGCTGAAAAACGCCATAAGTTACATGGCATTGTTGATAGAGAAGAGGTGGCACACATTCTTTATGAGTTAGGGGCAAAACGCGCCAAAGTCCATGAGCCTGCAGCTGATGTTATTTGCCAGTGGGATCAAGCGCCGTATTGTACGGAGGTGATCATTGATGTTCGAGGTGACTGAGCCTTTTATTTCGGTTCAACCTGAAAACCGCACCCTGATTGAAGAATCCTTAGAGTATGCCTGGCATACCTTACTGGCTAACCAAACCGATCCTTTCCCTGAACTGAAACAACCACGATTAACCTCAGAGCACTTTGTTTCCTTACTCGCTGGTGAGCGAGGGGTAACCGATTGGCGACCTGAAGATTCCTTAGAGCAGCAACGTAAAACTGCCGATAATGCTTTTGAAATCCATCGAAAAGCAGGAACTCGTCACGGTTTAGCGGTGGCTATGGATGCGTTGGATTGTGATATTGAAGTTACCCCTTGGTATCAAATGGATGCGCCGCCAGGTCCTTATCATATTGAGGTAGTGGCTTGGAAACGTAATAAGCCAGTGAATCAAAAAACCGCTAAACGGATGCTGACACGGATTGAAAATACCAAATCTGAGCGTGACACCGTTGAACTGATTTTAGCCTTTGGTTTAGATACTGGGCTCACGTTCTCAGGGGTAAAACAGCCATCCGTTGTTGATTACGATGATTCAGCCTCTGGCATCATGCCACCATCACCGTTGGTATTGGCTCCCTTTGGTGTTTCAGGTGGTCACTTTCATACCACAATCGGTGATGAGTCGTATCAAGGAGCCATGCCTAATGACTCATGGTGTGTAGGTGGAAGCTATTTTGCAGGCGGTATGCGTATGGTGATGAGTACCGATATAACGTTAGGAGCAAGAACATGAGTTCACCCGTTGTTCAATTTACTAAAGTGGGATTGGCCGAGCTAATTAGCGCCAAAAACCAAGGCATCAAAGGGGCGATTAAATGGATAGCGGCAGGTGACCGCAGTTATCAGCCAACACCTGAACAAAAAGCGTTGTACAACGAAAAGCAACGTGAACTGATTTCAGATTGGGAAGAATTAAGCCCCACACAACTACGCATGGCGGCAGTATTTAAAGGCAATCTGGAATATGAAGTGCGAGAAGTCGGGTTCTTTTTAGAAACTGGCACCTTGTTAGCGGTCTATTCAGTGCCGAATACCTTATTGGCGTATAAATCAGCCAATGCCAGCTGGTTACAGAAATTCACGTTAGATGTCTCCCCGTTGCCGTCAAATAGCATCACGATTGAGGTCGGTAATGACAATATAAACCTGTTACTAGGTGAAGAGTTAACCACCATGGCAACGGCTCAAATTGGCAATATGTCGCGCCATCTTGAATTGCTATTTCGTTTTAATGAACTAGAGAAAAGAGTGTGAGGGAATATGGCATGCACAATGGAGGGACCGCCGTTACTGAGCATTATTGCCGGCACAACCTATGGCTTTGATGTTAGTTGGACGACTGGTGATGACTGTAATCCTTATGTGAAATTGTTTGGCTGTACTGCTGTTTTCGTTGTGCGTTCTATTGAGGGTGAAGTGCTGGTACGGGGTACCACAGAATCTGGACATATCACCATTATTGAACACCCACAGCAAAGCGATGCACTCGATATCAAAGTCACCCATGACCAAACCCAAGGCCATCAACCAACAGCATGGGAGAACGCGAGTTATGAAGTGCGGGTAACCTTTTCGAGTGGTGATCCTTACAGCATCTTACGTGGTCCTGCGGTACTGATAAAAGGGGCGGTTGATGATTAGCGCAAATGCAAAAGTGTTGGTCACGCTCAATACTGACCGCGTGATAACAGTACGGTTACCCCAAGGGATTGCTGTCGTTCGTGAGCAAGTGAAACCCAATATTCAAGTGGTAACGATTGGTCAGCAAGGGCCAGTGGGTACGGTCAGTGAAGAAGTCTTAGCAACGGCAGCAGAGGCAAAAGCTTTAGCGGTGACCGCTTCGGAGATTACCCAATCAACCGCAACATTGTTAGATAGCGTCATTATTAGCATTACTAACGGGTTTAACTTTCAGGCGGGGGAACTGTCAGCTTAGGAGTGAAAGTGTTAAACAATAAAATTGACCAACTGATAGCGGCACTCAATAACGTGATGGGTGTGATTAATGGCAAGTTGCGATTAAAAGCTGACAAAACAGAAATCTATCCACGTTCTTATCTTGATGATCCGCTTTCTACCTTAGGCGCTAACACAGCAACGGCGAATAAACTCAAAGTCGCACGCACCATAACCCTTGGCCGCGATGCAAATGGCTCAGTGTCCTTTGATGGTTCGGGTAATGTCACATTGCAGGTCACCATTCCTGCACTTGATGATAAAGCCGACACGATTGATACCTTAACACCGGCACAAATAGATGCCCGTATTAAGCAATTAATAGGTGTGGCACCTGAAGTATTAGATACCTTTGAAGAGTTGGCCAAGGCACTAGGTAATGATCCGCATTTTGCTGCCACTATGACAGCAGAGCTAGCCAAGAAAGCTAATGCCAATCAGGTCTATAGCATCACGGCGGCGGATGCACAATTTCTAACTAAACGAGGTAAAGCGGCAGATACCACGCTGTTTGGTGGTAATGCGCCCGCTCACTATGCAACCTCAGGCCAAGTATCCATATTAGAGCAAGAGATTGCGGATGGTTTTACACGACTTGCAGCATCGTTCAATGATGCAGCGAATACAATTAATGGAAGTTAATCAATGAGTTTAGAACAACAAATAGGGGCATTGGTTAAAGCCTCAGAAAACCTTACGGGTGCCGTGAATGGCAAGATTGGGACAATAGATAAGCGCATGGATAGCGCTGAAGCCCAATTTGATGAATGGCGTAATAAAAAAGATGTACTGGGTGATGAAAGTATTGCTGGTGCAATGAGAATGAGCATTTTTCAAGGACAAGTTATCGGAACTGGTGGTGTGCAAGGGGTTGCTGGTGTTGGTGGGTTTTCTAATCCTGATGATTTAGGAGCATCCGGTAATGTATTTATACATTTTAAAACGCCTTTAAATATTAATAAAAACAATGAGATGTTTTGGTTTAACATCCGTGGCTATAGTTATGGTACAGCTAAGATCATTGATGAAACTATCGTTGGTTATTGTTACTCAGTATCTCGATCATTATTAAATCAAAATGCCTTTGGTAATTTTACGCCGGCAAGTTATGCCGATTCAAATGGTAATGTAATTCTACGTATTAAAATACCTTCTATTTATTTTACTACGTGTCGTGTAGATACGATGCGTGTGGGTAATGGTCGTTTATTTAATGTTAATGATTTGAAGGCTAAATTTAGTTTATCTGAAACTGTTGTATTTTAATTAGGTATATTTTAATGATAAATCAACCAACTCAAAAAGTGATTCAACTAATGAACTGGGCAGCGACTCGTTCTCGTCGCGATAATTTGATTTTAGAAACTGATTTCATGCAAGTTTCTGATTCACCATTAACATCAGAAAAGAAAGCTGAATTTACAGCTTATCGCCAAGCTCTTCGTGATATTCCCCAAACTTACGATAATCCTGATGACATTGCATGGCCAACGAAGCCAACCCTTTAGAAACCGCTCTAGTTGGCGGTTTTTTTATATCTAAAATCTGAGTTAATAAGGAACAACATGGCAACCTTGAATCAAACAGGGCTGCAAGATCATCCGATCTTGCAGCCTTTTCGTTTAAATGGGCGTTGGTATTCACCTACAGATAACACTATTGCTTTGCATCCAACACAAACAGCTTTTCTGTTGATGAATGGCAAGATTGGTAAACCGGCACAACTTCCTACCCAACAACAAGCCAAAGGACAGTAACAATGAGTTCATTAGCACCCATTCAAGATTTTGAATTAAACGGGGTTGAGGTTCGTACCATTGAACCGCAACCAAGTATGGGGCCATTAGCGCAACAGGTGGTGCACTTGATTGGTACAGCTCCCGATAAACGCGGCTCTATTGCTTATAACGAGCCAACACGGTTATGGAATTATGCTGATGCAATGATGGCATTAGATTCAACGGGTAACCGTCAAGGTTCGTTACCTACCGTGGTGCGTTACTTGTTTGAGTACGTGAAATGCGCACTCTATGTGACAGTAGTAGAAGTTGGTGCGACTACTGCAGCAACAGAAGCTAATGTGATTGGTGGTGTGGATTCAGCAACCGGTGCCATTCGTGGTTTGGAAACCGTTAAGGCTTGTCCTGAAACACCCACTATTATTGCCGCCCCTGGTTTTCATTCAAAAGCAGTAGGACAAAAGTTAGCGTTAATTGGGCGCGATGTACGTTGTCGTCCTGTACTTGATGGCCCAAACACCAATGATATGGCAGCGGCAGAGTTTGCGGCAGAGTTTGGCGCTGAAGGGACGGGCGAAGATAAACTGTGCATTATCGATCCTTGGTTTATGAAAACTTACGATGGCGTACAGGTATTAATGCCAGCATCCATTGCATTAGTCGCGGCAATGGCTTCGGTATCAGGTTGGGAAAGCCCACAAAATCGCTCTGTGGTGTGTGATGAAACCGCCCGTAATATTGCTTATAAAATCAATGATAAAACCACGCAAGCGAACTTTCTGAATAAGCATGGGTTGGTGACGATAGCGCATACACGGATGGGCGGTTATTCGATCATTGGTAACCGCACTAATACCGGACGTTTTATCTCCCATGTTGGTTTAGAAGACTTGATGGCACGTAAGTTAGAAGAAACCAGCCAACCGTTATTAGGTAAACAATTAACTGAAGAGTTCATGCAGCAAGTTGTTGATCGTTTAACCAATTGGGGACAAGACTTAGTGGCGCAGACCGTGATTCCGGTATTTAAAGCCTTTCTTCATCCCACTAAGAATACGTTAGAAAACTATACATCGGGTCGGTGGTTCCTATGCGTGAACTATGGCCGCTACTCACCAAATGAACACATGGTGTATGAAATGAGTGTTGATAACGGGTTAATTGCAGCATGGCTTGATGAGGTGGTAAATGGCTGATCGTATTCGTATGCGTATTACGGCACAGGTTGAATCTGTGCCATTGATGAATGAAATTGTGGACTTTACACCACCAGAAGTAAAAGCCAAGTTAGCCAATAACGAAGGGGCATTTGTGGCTTCTGAAGATACCGTGGGCTTAGAAAAGCTCAGTTGGTCATTGAAAGTGAAAGGCGAACATGGGGTGTTATCGCGCTCTTTGGGTAAGTACACCATGGGTAATGCTCAGATTAACGTGGTTGAAAAAGGCAAAAGTACTGATGGCATTCCTTATGTGGAAACCTATTCAATGTATGGACCGATCACGGCCATTAAGAAAGAAGCGGTGAAGATGGGTGAGAAGCCAACCATTACCATTGAAGGGACCTGTAAAGCTTATACCCAACATGATACTGGCATTATCGTTCACGATATTAATGTGAATACCGGTAAAACGATTGTTGGTGGTGTCGATTTGATGGGATTAGCCGGCATCATTTCAATCTAATTTTATCTTGAATAACGAATAGCGCCTACGGGCGCTTTTTTTGATGAATTTTTTGGAAAAACAATGAATAAACAAATCATACTTCCGTTTTTTACCCGTACAGGTAGCCATAAATTAACGATTAATACCATTACCTTAGGCGCGTTTCGTAAGCTGCCTTTTGTGATGAAGGATGATCTGTCTGCAGCGGAACAATTTAAGCAGTTTAAGGCGATGATTTTAGCCTGTACGGACTTAACACCAACTGAGTTTGAAGAGCTGTCGGTGCCTGATTTCACCCAATTACATCAAGATATTCGTGCTTTTATCTTAACGCCATCCGATGAAATGAATGATCACGCATTAACAGGTAAAGACTTTGAATTTGATTTGGCGTTTCCGTTTACCAATGAACTAGAAGAAACCATTAGCCACATTAAATTTGCTGTTCCTAAGGTGAAACATTCTGAAGCATTGGCAGATATTGATGATCATTACGAACGTGAAGAGTTTATGTTTCGGGTGGTATGTCATTTAGATAAACAAGATATGGACGCCATGGCATTGAATGATTACTTAGCCATTAAACCGCAGGTGGGCGCTTTTTTTCAACTTGCGGGGGATTACTTTCGCCCCGTGACGTCGAAGCTCTGATTGATTTGATCCCAATGCACCGAAATACCACTGAAAGTGAACTCAGAGAATGGTCACAAGACCAGGCATTACGGCGTTATGAATTGATCTTATCTAAGCTCGGAGTCAAACAATGACCGAAAAGATTAGTTTTGTCTTAGATGCGTCAGTCAAAGGTGTTAAAGACATTGTTTCAACCACGACCGCGACAGAACGATTAACTGCAGCATTGGCAGAACAACGGGGTGAGGTTCAGTCATTAAATGGTCAGCTAAAGGGTATTAAAGGCTTTGAAGCGGCAGAGCTTAGAGCTGAAAAGCTGTCTGCTCAATTAGCTGAAACCAAAAGTACCATGACGTCTCTTAGTGCTACCATCGCTGAGAGTAAGCAGAAAACCACCCAATTGCGGGGTGAATACAATTTAACTCAGAACGAAATTCGTGGGTTAAATAAGGAAATGCAACAAGCCTCAAAGGAAGGGGCACAGGTCTTACAAGTTAAGCTAAAAGAGGCTCAACTTCGACTTGAATCACTCAATACTGAGATTTATCAGAACAAAGCCCAAACTAATAATCTCTCTGTTGCTTATAAACGTGCCAGCGGAAAAGTGGGTAAGTTAACCGACAGGCAAGAAAAGCAACATAACACGCTAAACAAGTTAAAAAGCTCACTGCAAGCGGCGGGTGTGAGTACCGATAAGCTTGGTGATGAACAAAACCGTTTAAAACAACAAGCTGATAAAGCCACCTTAGCCCTTGAAAAGCAGAATGCTCGTTTAAAAGAGATGCAATCAATCCAAGGTCGGATTGATAGTCGTAAGGCGAAGTTAGGTGAAATAGGCAGTGAAGCAACAGGATTAGCGGCAGCGGCAGCACCGATTGTTGGTTCTATTTGGACAGCGATTAAAAATGAAACCTCATTTGCTGATGTAAAAAAAGTCGTCAACATGAGTGATGAGCAGTCCACCGAATTGAAATCGTGGGCGCTGAAAACCTCAACCACAACACCCATGAGTGCCGATAATATCAATGCGATGTTAGCGGCAGGTGGTCAAAGTGGTATTAAAGACATCAATGAACTGAAAAGCTTTGTACTTGATTCTTCTAAGATGGGCGTTGCCTTTGATATGGATGCGGGTCAAGCCGGTGAAACCTTATCAATATTTAAGGCGGCATTAGGTGTTGATCAACAAGGGGCAATGAATGTTGCTGGTTTGGCTAACTATCTTTCAAACAACTCAAATGCCAAAGCGAAAGATATTGCGGGTGTGATGGCGCGTGAAGGGGCATCTGCCAAAACAGGTGGTTTTAAAGTTAATGAGTCCACGGCATTATCGGCTTCATTATTGTCATTAGGCATGGGTGAAGAGCGTGCAGCAACAGCCTTGAAGAATATCTCCGGTCGATTGACGTTAGGTGATGCAGCAAGTGGTACTCAACAAAAAGCGATGGCCTCAATTGGTTTAGATGCTGATGATATTGCCGCAAGAATGCAAGATGATGCATCAGGCACCTTGATTGAAGTGCTTAATGCCGTTAATCAGGCACCAAAAGAAGATAAAAGCGCCATATTAAGTCAGATATTTGGTGAAGAAGCCAAAGGTGCAGTGGCATCCCTATCGGGCAATATGGCGAATTTCACTAAGCTGTTAACGCTATCAAAAGAAGATTCTACCGTTCATCTTGATTCTCTTGACCAAGAATACAATGCCAGAATCAGTACTACAGGTAGTGGCATTGATATGTTCGTGAATAAGTTAAATCGACTCAGTGTAGTGTTTGGTACCGCGTTATTGCCAGCTCTTAATTGGGTACTTGAACCGTTAGGTAAAGGTGTTGATTTACTGGCTAACTTTGCTGAAGCGAATACTGGTGTCACTCAAGCGGTGGGTATTGGTGTTGCAGCGTTTATTGGTTTGAAAGGGGTGTTATTAGCGGGGAAAGCGTTATCGCTCGTCTTTGGTAATTCGATGGATAAAACCCGTTTATTTACGAAAGGTTTAAATCGTGAAACCCAAGACGGTGGGCGGATTGCGGCATTGGCTGCCAAACGTTGGCGAAGCTTAAATGCGGCTGTTTCATCTAGCCAAGGGCCAGAAAGGAAAGGCAATAGCAGTGTAGGTAAAGAAGCCCGTTCTCGTAAAAAGCGTAAAGGTCGTCGCCGTGTTCGTGGTCGCCGTAAAGGGTTAGGTGGGCTACTTAGTTCTGTTATGGAAAGTCAAATGGCTCAAAAGGTGGGTTCTGGTGCTCAGTCTTTGGTAAGTAATGTTACCCCTAAAGGTGCAGCTATGGCCTTAGCGGGTTCTGGATTAGCTTTAATGCCTATGGACGCGATAGCATCAGATGCAATGGATGTGATTGGAATTGGTGGTGATATTGCTGAAACTGCGGGTAAAACAGGACTAACCAAGGTATTGAAACCATTAGGAATGATGATGAATGCCTCTTCCGTTGTTGAAGGTGTCATTAATGGAGATATGGAACAAACAGGCGGTGCATTGGGGGATATCGGTGGTTCTATGGGCGGTGGTGCGTTAGGTGCTGCTATTGGTACTTTCATTTTACCTGGTATCGGTACTGCGATTGGTGGTTTGTTGGGTTCTATTGCGGGTGGCATGGGCGGTGAAATGCTCGGCGGCTGGTTTGGCAAGAAACTCGATTCACCTGAAGAAACCGCTAAAAAGGTTGATGAAGTTCAAAGTAAAGAGGCGATGGCCAAGCAAAGCCCACCCATATCTTTTTCACCTACTTTTCAAATAACAGCTGCAGCGGGTCAAGATGAAAAGCTGATAGCGCAAGAAATTACCCGTCAAATGAACCAACAATTATCGTCATTAATGGGTGAGAACACCTTATCCACCCAATTTAGTTATGCCGCTATTGATAGAGATAGCTAAGGATCGTTATGCACCATTTAGTGATTGGTGAGTTCGTTTTTTCTGTGGGTGATAAAACACCAATTATGAAGTTTGAGCGAACTTCACCAGGCGCGTATTCAGAAGTCAGTTTGATTTATGACGCTCGCTCTGAAATGACCGGAAAACCGCTTGAAACCCTTGATATAACGGCAAAATGGTTGCAATACGGGGCGCAAGAGTCAGTTGAAAAGCTCCGAACGTTAATTGAATCTCCACAACAAGTCAGTGATGGCCAAGGCATTAACTTAGGTAAATGGACGATTCAACAACTGAAAGAAGGTAAGTCGGCATTGATCCATAACGGCCAAGCCATGGTGACAGATGTCATGCTGCAATTGAAGGAGTACCGCGAGTGAAGGTAAGCGCCAAAGCCGGTGAGTTGATCACCGATTTACTCTATAAGCACACTGGCCAAGATAATGACCAATTAGAACAAGCCTTCTATCAATTAAATCCTCACGTTCGGCGTGAGGTTTTTTTTGTCGATACCGAAGTAGTGTTACCTCAAGTCAAGCAGGTACCTAAAACTCAACGTGTTACTAAATCATGGGATTAAGGAATGTTTCATTTAATAGGCAATAATGCTGATTTGATTTTGGACCGTTTAAAGTCATGGCGGTTGAATGATGGCAACGGTACCGAAGGCGATAACGTCACTTTGGTGGTGAGCTCTGATGATGTTGATGGACTGCCACCCAAAGGTGAACGTTATTCGGTGCGATTGGGGGATGTTGTACGGGATAGTTTTCAGATATCAAAACGGTCAGTAAATTTATATCCACGAGAGATCACGTTAGTTCTCACTGTTGCGCCTTTCTCTATCAAAGATGAAAGTGGTTATCGTGAACGTAAGTCGTGCAGTTGGGATAAAACAACAGTAGGACAAGTCGTGTATGACTGTCTTACCCCTCATGGCTTTGATGTTTTTGTTCATCCGCGATTACAAAAAATTGAAATCGAGCATATTGATCGTTCTGATGAAAGTACACCTGCATTTATGAACCGCTTGGCTAAGTCTTATGATGCAATAGCGAAACCTGTTGAAGGGCGGTTTATCTTTGTGCCAATGGGTGAACAACGTAGTGCTTCAGGTAAGCGTATTGAAAGCGTTACGCTGTCACTCCCTGTGGTGAATCATCCGGGCAATAGTGACTTTGTTAATGTGTCAGCAGAGTTAGACGGTCGCCAAGATTTTAATGGTGTTAAGGCTTTTTATAGTTCAACTGCAGATGGAAGCCGGCAACAAGTTAAGGTGGGGAGTAAACCGTTTAAGTCGTTAGGCAAAGATAAGAACACCAAGAAGGAAGCAGAACAAGCGTGTGCTGCCGAGCTTCGAAAAATGCAACGCCAAGGACGAAAGATCAGCATTGAAGCACCGCCTAATCCCACCATTTTTGCTGAAGGGTTAGTGCTACTTGATGACACTTTTCCTCGTGCCTTCAAAGGTCAATGTTCTGTTGATCAAGTGTCGTTCTCTGGCCAAGGATTACAACCCAATCGAATGAGTATTCAAGCAACGTTAATAGGTGAGTAATGATCACAAACAGTAAAATTCGCTTTAATCAACATGCCTTCTTTTCTGCAACCCTCCCCGTAAAAATCTCTGATGCTCAAATCAAACGTCATATTAATGATCAACGTGTACGCCAATTAAAAGATGTTCGATGCCCACTTTACTTGCGGTTTAATGCATCTCGAACCGGTGGAACGTGGTGGTTTTATCGTTATGAAGCAGGCAAACAATACCCATACCGTATTGCTAAATATCCTGGTACTCAGGCCAAAGACATTATGGATGTGGTGAGTGCGGTATCAGTCCAAATAGCCAAAGGAAAAGCCATTGAATGTAATCGCTTTGAAACGGTAGATCAGCTGGTTGATTGGCATGTTCAGCGGCAATGCACCTTAAAACGTTCCACGAAAGAGCGATTGAATAACCTAAAAAGTATGGCTGAAACCCACGTTATGAGCCTATTTCATGGCGTTGCTATCACTGATATGGACCATCAAAAGATAGACAGTGCCTTGATTCAGCCTATGTTTGAACAAGGCTATTCAGTGAGTTATGTGAGGGCGAATTTCTTCTTATTGAAAACAGCTTTCTCTATCGCTAGACGATTGAAACACATTACCGCCAATCCACTATCAGAGGTGCAATTTAAGACGTTTTTTCCTGAGACTTTCTCTGTTACAGAAGCTCAAATCAAAGGCTGTCGAGTGAATACTGAAGACCTGATTGATATCTTGCCGGCAATTGGCCAACAGCAACCACCACAACGATTACTATTGATGATGATGTTAGCGCATGGCTCTCGTATTGGAGAGACTAGAAAGGCAACATGGCGGAATATCAGCTTTATTGAAAAGCGATGGTTAATCCCTAAAGAAGATGCCAAGAATGGGGTAGCAATGAGCTATCCACTTACCGCTGAGATGATTGAACTACTACGTTCATATCAAACATGGCAACGTGGACTAGGCTATAACAGTGATCACTTGTTCCCGTTATCTCGTTGGAATAATCAGCCAATCCACAGTGCTAAAGCCAGTGAATGGGTGCGAGGAGTATCAAAGCAAGCATGGAGTGCCCATGATCTTAGAAAGCGAGCACGTTCAATATGGGCGGAATTGGGGGTTGATTACATTGTCTGTGAATCTTTACTTAATCATGCTCGAGATAAGCTAGATCAAGCCTATATCCATACACATATGGAATTACAGAAGAAAGAAGCGTTAGAAATGTACCATAAATGGCTTAAAAAAGGATGGTGTACCTGTCTAGCACCTGTCTCGATTCAAAATGACACCCTCGATAAACCCTTATCCAGACTGGCTTGAAGCCACTTTTCATTATAAACCTCAGCGGATGATAATAAGAATGCAGATTTGTACGAAAAACGAACAAATCAGTGCTAATTTGATGGGATCAGCTCGCGTTGTTCCTCATCAAGTTGGCCTAATAAAATTGAGTAAAACCCAGTTGAAAGTTCTGCAGTTAATAATTCCTGGTGAAAAGGTAACAGCAGAGCAGATTGCCGAGCGTTGTGAGTTGTCGAGTTCGTGGGCTAGTACTTTGTTGAAGATGGTTTGGGAAAGGGGGTATTTGGTAAGAGGTGGCCATGTTCGAATGAATGGCGGACTTGAATTTGTTTATTCGTCAGTATGAGTTTGAATGAAAGTTATAACAATGTTGACACTGGCAGTTAAGCATACAATAATTGGTGTTATAACAAAGTAGCCACGTAAAGGTAATGTATGCGTACTCAAGTTAGAAAGATAGGTAACAGCTTAGGTAACATTATTCCTGCTGCTTTTATTCGTCAGTTGAGTCTTGAAGAAGGCACAGAAATCGAAGTAAAAACAGAAGGCGGTAAAATTATTATTGAGCCAATTAAAGCAAAGAAAAAACGTTTTCCATTTAGTGAAAAAGAATTATTACAAAGCATGAATGCGTATACTGCTCATGCAGATGAAATTGCGGTTGTTTCAGCCAAGGAGCTAGGCGAGTAATGGTGAAATATATACCGCAAAGGAACGATATTGTTTGGTTAGATTTTGAACCAGTAAAAGGTAAAGAAATTGGTAAATATCGTCCAGCTTTAGTGCTATCGAGCAAAGAGTATAATCAGAAGTCTGGACTATTAATTTGTTGTCCAATCAGTACAAGCATTCGTGGTGGAGTGACAGAAGTACCTGTTAAGAACCTAGATAAGCCATCAGTAGTGGCAGCAAGTTTGATTCAAACCCTGTCATGGGCCGACCGTAGTGCTAAGTTAATTACGACTGCAGACAGTGGTGTAATGGAAGATGTACTGTTGAGAATTATTCCATTGATTGGTGCTGACACGCTGTTTGAAGATTAATTTCAGTTAATGATGAAGTGCTTTGTAGTTATTGATTTTTGACTAAATGAGCTCTTCTTGTATAATGATTAAATAAGCCAAGAGAGGACTTAATTATGGAAAAAATCGAAAGAAAAGTAATTGAAAATCCATTTGGTAAAAAAACAGATTGGAAAAATCCAGGCGTTACAATGTCTGAGTCTCGAAAGCGAATTCGAGCTAAGATAACGAAGAGAGGATTGCTTGATTAAAGTTGTTGTAATTCATGACCTTTGTGATGATTGTTATCTTAGTCCTCCCGAACAATTTATAGTTGAGCAATTTAAGTTATATAAAGAATTGTCAATTCAACAAAATCCGAATGATAATTTTGCAGCTCCTAATGAAGAATCAACTCAACGTCAGGAGCCATCTCTTCATAGTTTTTTTGGTAGAGATCGAATTTTTGATTTTCCAAAAGATTTATTAGCAAAAATTTGGATTGATAATTTAGCACATATCCATATTGATACTGATGCTGAATGGTCTGAGCCACCTAAAGTTCAATGGTATACAACGTCTAAAAATGCCCTCATATATTCAGCATTCAAATATACAGATAAAAAGGATGATATTAATGAACTTGTATTTGTAGTTCATGAAATACTCTCTGATTTTGATCCTGAAGATGAAAGCGGGGCTCATAAATATTATAAGCGTAGTTATATTGAAGAGTTATTAGTGCTGGCTGAATGGCATAGAGAAAACTATCCGAATAATCAAGGTTGTTTTGTTTAAATATAACTTACGTATAGAAGCGGACCTTTATGGTTCGTTTTTATTTGTAGAGATAAAACATTACTTGATTATATATGACCTATTTATATTGTTAGGTTCTTCTGGGCGTTCAGAAACTTCAAACGAGGCAGACTCTCGGGAAATAAAAATTTTCTGGTTCTCTTAGCCACCACCACCGAGGTTGGTGATTTAGACTATTTTCGGTGGTAAAGGGAAGATCGTGATGCGTAACGCTACCTAAAAAATATTCATATCGTGGTTACTACGGTAATGACGAAATTACTAGGCCTAAAATATCCTTGGACATAAACTGCTTTGGCTCTTTAATTTATTAAGGCTGGCAGGTATTAGGAAAATTAAGGGTAACTCTTGATTTCTTTTCAGTATCATCCTTCATGATTTTTTTAATATTTACTTATTTGAGGTGGTTTAGGCTTGTCCAATATTTCGGATATGTGTCGGCTACGCGGATACATATTCTTATTTGTTAAATTGCGTTTAAATGAGCTAAAAAGCCGTCTGCGTACTCAGATAACATCATCGTGCTATAGTTTGTACAACCACTCGACCAAGGAGAACTTTCAGGAGAGAAAATTAATTGCATTGAGTGCAAATCACTCAATAGACGAGAAGATGGTATTAAGTTAGACACTCCCTCACATTGTTCGATCTCTTGTCTTAATATTGCTTCATATTTAGGTAATTCAGACCCTGATTTATACCGATCACGGATCTTAAACAAGCGTAATAATGCTAGGTGACTTGCTGTTAATTGGCTAATTGTAGAAAGATAAATTGAGTTCAACTCTTCACTAACGTTATTGGTTTTAATTGAATTCAAAATCAACTGTACAAGAGCGTCATGAGTAGAAACATCACTGGTCTTTAGAGCTATATCTGTTGACTTTAGAATTGCACTTAAAACTGCATTATGTCGATCTACATCTGCTTTAAGCCTCTCCATATCTATCGAAGTATTATTAAACGCGTCGGTAAGGGTATGAAGCCAACGTGTTCTCCGTGCATTATATGGGTCTTCAACAATAGAGTTCAATAACTCAAGGGCTGTTCCAGAGAACATTGGGGATAAGCCAATCCCAGCTCTTACAAGCCTATGAATCTTATCGCCTGTAGGCTCTATCGATGGGGCAAATTCTTCTTTATTTATCATCATCATTTATGACTTCCTACAAACTAAGTAAATTTAATATTTATGATTTCTATTGCCGATACTTTTTAACGAATCAATACCCAATTCACGAAGCGTATGATGATCTTCTCTGTAATCTGATGTCTGATTGTTATCTCTTGTGATATCATAATCGGTGTCATTCCGATGCTTTTTTGCATGAAGATCGTTATAAGACTCTGATTCTCGAATTTCTTTTTCTATTACAGCTTTTTCAATTTCTTTATCGTGAAGACTTTTAAGTTCAATTAACTTGGAGTAGACATTTAAAAGACTTTCATTAATGCCTTCTTGTTTAATTAAATTCTCTAGGAATTCTCTACAATTATCAAAATCATGACTGTTCATTTTTACATTCCTTACCAAGTACGCTTTGTATACAGAATTATTAATAAGTATTTTTACTTTCACGTAAAATATGCTTTTAAAAAATAATTATCAATATATAAATGTTAGCTTTTCTTTATATTATGGAAACTATACGGAGTAGTGTCATTCAGTCAGTAGAGAATGATTTAGGCTATGCTAATTTAATGGAATTAATATGTGCTATTGTCCCTGAAGTGTCCTTAGTAACAAAGAAAGTCATTTGGCTATTTTATATCAAATGGTTACAGGTGACGTATTAGAGTCAATCCAGTATAAGCTTGGTTCGTTGGTTTTTTTCATAGTTTTCCCAAAAGCCGTTGGCTCAATATTAAGTTACCGCAATTAATGACACGCTGCATATCAACTTAATATTTTCTTAAAGCAATACGTTATAAAGCTAAGTATCCCGTAACTGACCTAACAGAGGCAAGTTTTTAGGGAAAATAAAGCGTCCCCATCGTCATTCCCTACAGTGAATGCTCGCGGAGGGCGATAGGGAATCTACTATTCGCGTGTTGTAGGGTTATTTTTTACTGTTTTGCATTGGCGTTATTAATGCTCAAACATGTGGTGAATCGATCACTGATAGCTCATCCAATAAAGCGAACCATAATCAACACGCCAATAAGACGCCCAATACCAACTAAAGCAAGGGCGATTTTAGAACGAGTAATGGCAACCTACGATGATGTGTTGTTCCCTGGTGGTGATCTTGATAAGCCGATAACTATTTCAGCCGCTAACCGTTATATCCGCCGTATAAAATATGGCTTACCCATTGACGATTGGTGTACCCATGATTTTAGACGTTCGTTATCCACCTGTGCATCAGAGCTTGGTGTAATGCCACATGTAGTCGAGAAGATGTTAGGCCATGAGCTGTGTGGGATATGAGCAGTTTATAACAAACATGATTGGTTGAAAGACCAGTTAGAAGGGTATGAGCTGTATGCTGAGAAGCTGGATAATTATTTGAAGTAGGTTTGGTTATGGATTTAATCTGTGTTGGATATAGTTCCTAATACGGAAATGTCCCTTTATGGGTTCGACCTAATATTTATTTATATACTGTTCATGCTCTTAAACAGCTGCAAATAGCGACCAGAGGTGAAACATTACGTTTAATGGAATATTGGCGTGGTGTTTACCTTGAAAAGGCGTTAACAGCGTTATGTGCGACTGCAATAGCTGAAGTGACTCAACAGAACGGCCAAGTGTGTCCAGAGTGTAATGGTAGTGCCATTGTGGTGGATAAGAACCGTAATCGTTGTAAGTGCCAGTGTTGTAAAGCGGGTCGTATTGTATGGACGCAAGAAACGCGCTTTGCGTATTTTGCTCAAGTTCTGCCTGTGATTTATAGTCGATTTAAGCGTTATAACGTGGTGTTGAGTCAGTTGGTGGAGAATAGAGTGATAGCTGTTATGGCGATGGAAGAGCAAGTTGAGAGGGAGAGTGTTTTAATTGTTGTGTAGATGTTTCTTTTTTGTGTCTTTGTTTTTTATTAATCCTATTTAGATCAAATTGTTAGGATAATTACCTTATTAGGTTGATATAAGTAATGTATCATATTGTGATGAAATCATAATGTAGATATTAGTAAATGCTACTTAATAAAATATATAGTAATCTTTTGCCTATAAAAGATTACTTAATTGATGAAGTTGTTTTGTTAAATGCTTGGAAAAAAGCACATCAGCATATTAGAGGAATGAATTCTTATGTCGATTGTTTAGACTTAGATAAGTCAGCTTTAGAGCTAGATAAAAGAATTAGTCATATTTCATCATCTTTAGATTCTGAAAGTTTAAATTTATCGGATCTTAAACTTATACCAATACCAAAATCTCATACTTGGGAGTTTATAGAAGACAATACTGATAAGAATATTTCAGGAAAAGATAAAATACTTTTAAAATGGACACCAATATCGACTGATAATGATAGTAAGTTATTACAACCAATGCGGCCATTAGCTCATGTATCTATAGATGATCAAGTATTATTTACTGCATTAATGATGCTTATTGCAAATAAGGTTGAATCAATTCAAGGTGATCCTTTAACTAGTTTTGATTTTGTTCATGAAAAAAAATAATTAACTATGGTAATAGATTATATTGTAGATATAAAGATGATGAAGCTAACTATTCATGGGGTAATAGTAACGTATATAGTAAATTCTTCAAAGATTACCAACAGTTTTTATCTAGACCTATTTATTTTGGAAGAAAAGCAAGACAGATAAAAAAAAGTGATGAGCAGATATATGAAGTACACTTGGATTTTGCTAAATTTTATGATTCAGTAGATAGAACTTTACTTGTTGAAAAAATATCCGAGTTGATTAAAGATATAACTCGTAAAGATCCAGATAGCTGTATGAAATATGTGTTAGATAGTTTCGAAAATTGGAGTTGGAGTAAAGAATCTATAAGTTTATATGATGATGTTTGTATAAATAAAGATATTACTAGTTTAGAAAATAAAAAAGGTATACCTCAAGGTTTAGTTGCAGGAGGATTTTTATCTAATATATATATGTTAGAATTTGATGATGCTGTTTCAAGTTGTATTGGTAAACCTTTATTTGAAGATGATATATTTCTAATAGATGCATGTCGTTATGTGGATGATCTCCGTTTAATCGTTAAAGTTACTAAATTTAAATATACTGAACAAGAGATAGCTGAAAAAATATTAATTGCATTTGAAAAGTGTACGAAAGATTTGAAGCTTAATATTCAAGAAAAAAAAACAAAAGTGAAGATTTTTAGCTCTAAAGAGGGGGCTGTGTCTGCAAAATTAGCAGATATTCAAAGCAAAGTTAGTGGTCCTATGCCACTACATGAACTAGATGAGCAATTAGGCCATCTAGAAGGGTTAATTGAACTTTCAGATAATTTGAATATATCGAATAGTGACTATAATAACGTAAAAATAAATTTTGTAAGTCAATTAGCTTTTGTTGATACAACATTTAATGATGTAAGAAAAGATACTATATTACGATTTACTGCAAATAAGATACATAATCTATTAAAACAAAAACGTAATATGATTGCTCAAGATGTTAATGATAGAGGGGAGCCTATTGCTGGAAGTTGGGATTATTTACAGGAAAGAATGGCGCGAAAATTAATTTCTAAATGGGCAAAAGATCCATCATTAACTCTCCTTTTAAAAAAAGGACTTGAACTATTTCCACATATTGATTTATTACGACCTGTAATACAAAATTTAGAAGACGTAAGAAAAAGAGATAATAAGGAATTAGTTTTATTAGCTGAGTATTGTTTGAGTGAGATTTTAAGGCATTCTGCAACAGTTATTCATATAAAAGATAAATGGTCTTTTCCTGCTCATTCTGATTATCAAGGATATTTTACTTTTTTAGAAAATTATGCATCTTCACAATTAAGTGATCTTGGTGATTTGCATGATGCTCTTCGTGAGCAAATATTGTTTTTTTGCTTAATAAGAAACGATTCAGCATTAAAAAATGAAATGTCAGATAAAACTTTTAATATTATAACTCAAATAATTAATGGTTTTAGAACAATTGATATTGATATTAGTGAAACTGAATTGACGACGGCAATATTATTAGCATATCAGATAGCATCAGATAAAAATAAAGTAATTAGGTCTATTGAAAGTACATTAGAAAAAATAAACAGTAAAATGTTTGATTTTAATTTTGAATTTTGTACCGTAACATGGATACCATTTTCTATTCCTCCTGAAGAAGAAAAGAGTAAAACTCTTAACTATCACAATTTAAAATCAATTTGTAGATCTATTATGTTAGGTGATCCAAAGTTATTTGAGATTATTTATAAATCATCAAGAAAGCAGGGATTAACATGGTATAGAGAAGTAAAAGATATGTCTAATTATCTTGGATTAACAAATGCTTCTAAAGTAAGAGGAAAGTTATCTAGCTACAATAATAAAAAAATATCGTTGTTAGCTATTTTAAGAGCTAAGGATAATCCGTTTAGACATGAAAATGGAATATTAATGATTTTGCAGTCAATATTGAAACAGTTTGTAAAATCAGAAATACCCAATCCAATTGATATTTCTAATTGTACAGTTGAATGTTCTGATTGGGATAGTCTTCTACAATTAAATAATTCAACTAAATTAGATGTTGAAATTAATTATTTGTCGGCAAAGGATAAATTTTTCCATTCACCTCCAAAATGGCTTATAAAAGAACATCATTCATTATATTATATAGGAATGTTTATCCGTAATTGTTTATTAGGCTTGGTTGATTGGAGTGGGAGTTTAACTATAGATCAGGGAAATCCTACTTATCGAGGTATTAAATCAAATTTACTGAAACGTCAAATAGGTATTGCTCACTCTCCAGAAATCTTTGGAGATAGTAAATCACCAATGAGTAATTGGCTCTCTTCATTGTTATTTAAATTACTGCAATGGCCTGGTGTTGATAATGTAAGCGATGATTATGATTGGCCAAAAAAATGGAATTTAATTGAATTAAATAAACTCATAGAAAAAAGAATCGAAATTCAAGGGAAAGGATTTTGTCGTCTAACAAATATTCCAACATATGTTGAAAAGGTTAATCTAAATTGGAGTAAAGACAAAAAAAGTTTAAATGTAATGATGGTGCAACCACTATTACCGATGGAGGCGGATTTTAGCCTTTATGGTTTAAAACTTGATCAGCCGAAATATAGAGCAAAGCATCGTCGGCATATAGCATCAGTAGCAGAGCTTATTCTTCATAATATTGAAACTGTAGATAATTCTAATGAAAAACCAAAATTAAAAGGTAAGGTTGATTTAATTATATGGCCTGAATTATCAGTGTCACCAGATGATTTAGATATTTTAGAACGATTATCTGATAAGACTGGTGCAATTATTTTGGCTGGTATTAGTTTTAGTCATATAAATAATGATCATGAATTAAATAATACAGCCATATGGATAATACCTAATCAAAAAAACTCAGGTCGACGATTTATTAAACGCTTACAAGGGAAGTATAATATGACGATTGGAGAAATAAGGGATATTACACCATGGCGACCATATCAGTTAATAATTGAATTATTGCATCCTGCTTTTAAAAATCAAGAAGGATTTAAACTTACAGGTTCTATTTGTTATGATGCTACCGATATTGAACTTAGTGCTGATCTTAAAAGTAAATCAAATGCTTATATTATTTCCGCAATGAATAAAGATGTAGCTACATTTGATAGTATGCTTGATTCATTATTTTATCATATGTACCAATATGTAGTATTAGTCAATAGTGGTGAATTTGGTGGCTCTGTCGCTAAAGCTCCCTATAGTAACAAATTTGATAAATTAATTACACATACTCATGGGTCTCATCAAGTTTCAATATCCAGTTTTGAAATGAATATGTTTGATTTTAGAGATATAGGATTATCAATGAAATCTAACAAACCGATTAAGACTCGGCCAGCAGGAAATAAGAAATAATTTTTTTCTTTCTTTTATGAATGAAAAGTAATTGGTTTTTTATAAAAACAGAAGTTGAATTGTAGGATAAAATAATGTTTAAAACTCTTTTTGAAACAAATTTGTTAGTTGCAATTGCTAATATAGTTATGGCTATTGTAGCTGTTGTGGCTGTTTTTTTCGCTAAAAAGCAATTAGATAGTTCTAAACAAGAAAGTCAAATATCAACTGCAAAAATAGCATACCAAGATTATTTGACCCTTTGTTTTCAACATCCTATTTTTGCTGATGGAAAGGAATCTGAAATAACACGGAATGCAGATGATTATACTCAATATCGTTGGTTTGTAGCAAAGATGCTTTATTCGTTTGAACAGATTATTGAAGCACTAGGAAATGATAAAGATTGGGAAACTACGCTTTTAAGTCAACTAAAGTATCATTCATGGCATTTAAATAAATCAGAAAGTGTAAAAAGAGGGGATTGGGATAAAAGATTAACAAGTTTAATTAATAAAGCCATTCTCGAAACTTGCTGTACTTGCCCTAAGAAAAAATAGCATTTGGATTATTTCTATTTTTAAATGAATTATTATCTACTATTGACTTAAACTAAGAATCTAGGCAATATCACCACATTGCAGAACCTCACCTACTCGGTGGGGTTTTGTCGTTTTAGGATTCCATTTAATCCATAACCGTCCTTTGAGGCGGTTTTTTATGTCTGAAATTCGCCTATGAGAGAGAAAGTTATTAGCTGGTTTGCCTACCTTTGGGCAGGTTTAACCGGTGTAGCCTCTGGTCTTTCCATGAACGAAATAGGGGTGCTCATCTCTATTTTTGCCACCGTATTTACCGCGTTTATTAACTGGTTTTATCGACATCGAACCCTCAAAGCCCTGCAAAACCATCCAGAGGTGAAGAAAATCCATGAGCAAATTGAAGAAGACTAGTGGCGTTATTGGCTGCTTGGTCGCGAGTGTGCTGGCGGTTGTAGTAGAATTAGTGGGCGAGTACGTTGCTGAAGACTATTTGGTGATGGGGGGATTTTGTGATAGGTCGTTATGTGCGAATGAGCGGCTGGCTTGAATTTGTTTATTCGTCAGTGTGAGTTTGAATAAAAGTTAATAATAATGTGGATGACTAATAGTATTAGAGATGATGTTATTTTCGAAGGTGATATATACCAATTCAAAAAGAAGAACAAAATAAAAACAAACGCTTTCTATTTGATTCTGGTGCAGAAGTTTTGTATTTATTCGACATTAATGTTTTAGCATTTTTCAAGAGTAGGCTGAGCATGTCTTGAGCCGATAAACGCTTAGTTTTTGTTTTGTTCATGATCTCTCCAGCTCTTTTTTATATAGTGGCTTTGTATAATAGTATATTAAATCATGTCCTGAATTTTATGGTTATTTGTTATTTAATATATTTTTTGGTATAGATTGAAGTGGTACAGTTATATAAACACAAACATCAGAACGTACTAGATTTATTATTTATGTGGTTCAATAATTAAAATAAGTTATATTTATATAGTATTAGATTGATACGTAAAATAAATAACTTTGTCTGTGAAGTGTCCTAAGAAATAATCAAACTGATTTAATTGTTTTATATAATTAGGTTAAAAGTTACTGTAATCAATGACACAATGTAATATAAGTTAATTATTACCAGTGACTTATCGCTGATTTAAGCATCATATATTGCGGAACAGTTGATAATTTTTAGCATTCAAAATTATACATAGATCAAATAATAGCAAGTTACTGCATAAGAAAATGCAATTTATCGCTCCTATATGAAACCGATATGATATAGTAATATATGCAATTAATTTAATTGTTTAATTAGTGGTGTGTATATGGACTTTATCGATCGTTTACAGAGTTTATCAAAAAAATCTCACAGATAGGTTCTACATTAGAGACAGAAGAAGCAACAAAAAATGCTCTTATTATGCCATTCTTACATACAGTTTTGGGTTACGATGTTTTTGATCCAACGGAAGTTGTTCCTGAATTTAATGCGGATACTGGTACTAAAAAAGGAGAAAAAGTTGATTATGCTCTTCTTAAAGATGGTGAAGTTCAAATTTTAATTGAATGTAAAAAATTTGGTGAAAAATTATCAACCAAACATGCAAGCCAACTTTTCCGATATTTTTCAGTTACTAATGCTCGTATTGCCATACTTACTAATGGTGATATTTATGAATTTTATACAGATTTAGATGCTCCAAATAAAATGGATGAAAAACCATTTTTGATCTTGAATATGTCTGACTTAGACGAGCATATTGTTCCAGAAGTTAAAAAACTGACTAAGTCTTCATTTGATGTAGATTCAGTTGTTGATGCAGCTGGAGAGCTTAAATATCTTAATCAGATCAAAGTGGTATTGAAAGAACAGTTTAATGCTCCAGAAGAAGAATTTGTTAAGTTCTTTACATCGAGAGTATATGAAGGGGTACAAACTGCAAAAGTTAAGGCTCAATTTTTAGATATTACAACGAAAGCTTTAAAGCAATTTTTAAATGATAGTATTAATAATCGATTAAAATCTGCGATTGGTACTAATGATGATATTTCAATGAAGACACCGTTAATGCCTGAGTCTATAGCTGAAATTGAGTTAGATATAGTAGATGAAAAAGCTAAGGTTGAAACAACGCAAGATGAGTTAGATGGTTTTAATATTATTAAAGCAATTTTGCGTTCAAAATTTGCAGTTGCACGTATTACTCATCGAGATACGCAAAGTTACTTTGGTGTGTTATTAGATGATAATAATAGAAAACCATTATGTAGATTACATTTTAATGCAAAACAAAAGTATCTTGGTGTCGTTGGTGAAAATAAGAAAGAAGTTAGACATCCCATTTCAGCATTAGATGATATTTTTATGCATAGCGATTTGTTGTTAGAAGCAGCATCTAAGTTTAAATGATAAATTAAGGAGGGTAGGCCTCCTTGATTTGTTTTTTACAAGATACATTGTTGCTCGACTTGTGATTTGAAATATCTCTAATGCTTCAACGTGACTAATTAAAATATACGTTGATTACCCATTAAGTTCAGTATGATGTTTTCCGATAGCGGCGAATGTCGGTAGTTGCTTTCTTGTTTACTTTTACAGTGTGACAGTGTCACGTTTAAGCTGTTATTTGTGGTATAAGTGATGTTTACAGTAGGGCAGTTATTCTAATTGGACATATTTAGTTCATTATTGACAAGTTTTACTAATAAAATGAGAAAATAAACTCGATTTATGGTGTGCTGGTAACGGGTATCACCTTTAAATCAGCCTTCCATATTTAATTTTTTATATCTTTCCGGTAATGACTGACTACAATAGTGCCAAGTGCCAAGTGCCAAGTGCCAAGTGCCAAGTGCCAAGTGCCAAGTGCCAAGTGCCAAGTGATTGTTTGATTTATTTCATCTCTATGAATATGATAGTTCATAAATTGTAATGGAAGATGTACTGTTGATAATAATATTCAGTTAATTGGTACTGAGACACTTATTGAAAATTAATTTTAGGTGATGATTCTTTGATAGTTAAATTCATAGAGTAATTTTTAACTTAACGTATATTTTATAATTACGGTATTTGTTTGATGAAATAGTAATGAGTAAATATAAATATGCTAAGTAGGGTGGGTAAGAGGTGATATTTTTACTTACTTTTAAATTGTGACAGCGTAACTTAATTGCTGATTTTTGTGATAGATGAGAGACGTATAGTTGTATTATTGTCATTATTGAGTTGTTTTTGTTCTTTATTGGCGCGCTATGGTGATGAATACCTTTAATTTTGCATATTATTCTGATAATAACTCACTATAATGTTGTTTTTATAATGAATCAAAGAAAGTAACCAGTAAAATCCTCGTGATTATTTATTTTAGTCTGTATTTATGAAGATGCTATTTTATTATATTTATATACTAAATGTCGAAATGTAATTTTTTACTTATAATTGATAAAAGTGATAGTCGTTTGTTTTTTTTTGTGATATATATGTAATAGAAATATAAAGTTCAGTTATAAATTCTAATAAAAATATTATCAAAATAATAAAGGAAGTCTCATGAAAGACTATTTTAATACTGCATACCCATCCATTGATCTTCTTAGAAAAAAAGCCAAATCACGGTTACCGAAGTTTGCGTTTGAATACGTGGATGGCGGTTGTAACAATGAGATTGGTTTAAGACGAAATACTGATGACATTCGTAAGCTTGAACTTATTCCTTATTATTTAAGAGATTATAAGGATGTATCTTTAAAAACGACATTATTTGGTGAAACATATGATGCGCCATTTGGTGTAAGTCCTGTTGGACTTCAAGGATTAATTTGGCCGCAAGCACCAGAGATTTTAGCAAAAGCGGCTTTTGATAATAATGTACCGTTTGTGTTGAGCACTGTCTCTACTTCATCAATTGAAACTATTGCTGAAATTACTGAAGGTAAAATGTGGTTTCAACTTTATCATCCCGTTGATGATGCTATTACGGATGATTTACTTGCTCGTTGTAAGGCGGCAGGAGTTAAAACATTAGTCTTACTATCTGATGTTCCAACCTTTGCTTATCGTCCTAAAGAAATAAAAAATGGTTTGGCGATGCCGCCAAAAATGACAGCAGAAAATATGCTACAAATTATGCTTTCTCCTGAATGGGCGCTTGAGACATTAATTAAAGGTAAGCCGGAATTTAAATCGTTAACTAAATATATGTCTGGTTCAATGAATATGCACCACTTAGCATTGTTCATGGATAAAACATTTAATGGACGTTTAAGTGAAGAAAAAGTACGTAAGTTACGTGATAAGTGGGATGGTAACTTAGTATTAAAAGGGTTATCAACTGTTGAAGATGCAAAAAAAGCGATTGAAATTGGTCTTGATGGGATTATTGTATCTAACCACGGTGGACGTCAATTGGATGCGGGTCCATCAACCATTAGTAAAGGTATTGAAATTCTTAATGCTTGTAAAGGTCAAACAACCATTATGATGGATAGCGGTATTAGAGAAGGTTCTGATATTGCTTGTACATTGGCTGCGGGAATGGACTTTACGTTTATGGGACGTAGTTTTATGTACAGTGTGGGTGCTCTTGGTCAAAATGGTGGTTATCACGCAATGAATATGTTGAAAAAACAACTTCAGCAGGTGATGGAGCAAGTATGTTGTGAAAAACCACAAGATTTGCCTAATCATCTCGCTCAAATTAAAAATCTTTGATAATTGATTGTTTGTATTAAAAAATGGAAAAGGTGTACTTAGTACACCTTTTTTTGGATTAACGGAGTATATTTGTTTTTACAAGATCAATTAATTCATCACCATAGCCATTAAAGAGGGCTTTTAATGTGTAGATGGTAAAGCCTTTTTCTTGAGCCAGTTTAATTTTTGGCGGTAAGCTTAATTCATTTTTATCAGTGATCACTTCTAGCAGTGCCGGACCATCATGATTTAATAATTCATCAATAGCATCGCTGAGCTTATGAGGATCTGATACGCTGATCCCTTTAATGTTACAAGCATTGGCAATCGCGGCAAAACTTGGATTATTAAGATTAGTTGCATTAGAAACAAAGCCTGATGCTTTCATTTCCATATCAACAAAACCTAATGAGCTATTATTGATAATGACTATTTTAATAGGGAGATTATAAGGTACTAAGGTAAGAAGATCGCCCATTAGCATCGAAAATCCGCCATCACCACATAATGCAATGACTTGACGAGTAGTATCTACGGCTTGTATACCAATAGATTGTGCAAGTGCATTTGCCATTGAACCATGATTAAATGAACCAATTAAGCGGCGCTGACTGCTCATTTTGAAATAACGCGCAGCCCACAATGTTGGCGTTCCAACATCACATGTAAAAACAGCATTTGATTGTGCTTTTGCACTGAGCATTTTTGCCAGTGTTTGAGGATGAATGAGCGTACTTTTCGGTTTTATCTCGGCTAAATTATCCAAATTTTTACGCGTTGTTTGATAATGTTCAACACATTTATCAAGAAAATGGTGATCTGTTTTTTCATCCACTAATGGTAGTAGTGTTGATAATGTTGGGTTTATATCACTAATCAACGCAAGATCAACTTGGGTATGTCGGCCAATAGCATCAGGATCATTATCAATCTGAATGATTTTAGCGGCTTTAGGGTAGAACGGTTTAAATGGAAAACTGGTACCAAGTAAAATTACTGTGTCAGCATTTTCCATCGCATGATAACCAGAAGCAAAACCGATGAGCCCCGTCATACCCACATCATAAGGGTTATCATATTCAATATGCTCTTTACCTCTGAGGGCATGAACAATGGGGGCTTTTAGTTTTTCAGCTAGAGCTAATACTTGATCGTGTGAGCCTTTGCAGCCAGCACCACAAAATAAAACTATTTTTGATGATTGGTTAATTATTTTTTTGCATAATGCTAATTCAGATAATACGGGTGTAATTTGTTGTAAAGCAGGGCGTTGCCATTTTATTGGCGTATTTTGGGGCATATCAAGTAAGGCAATATCGCCAGGAATAACAATGACACTAACCCCTTGCTTTAAAATAGCTTGTCTCATTGCCGCTTCTAAAATAAATGGCATTTGTGATGGATGCGTTAATTTTTCACAAAAAACACTGCATTCTTTAAATAAGTGAAGAGGATCCGTTTCTTGAAAATAACGACTGCCCGCTTCTGATGAGGGGATATCTGAAGCAATAGCGAGTACGGGGACTTTATTGCGATTACAATTGTATAATCCGTTAATTAAGTGCATGTTGCCAGGGCCGCAAGATCCTGCACAAACAGCCAGTTCACCTGTCAGTTCCGCTTCTGCTCCCGCAGCAAATGCAGCGACTTCTTCGTGCCTTGTTCCGATCCATTCTATTGTGCCATCTGCACGTAAACTATCACTTATTCCATTTAAAGAATCTCCTGTTACTCCCCAAATACGTTTTATGCCTGCAGTACTGAGTGATTTTACTATATATTGAGCAATATTCATGGTAGTCCTTTTATATTATTATTTAATGTTCTTTCTCTGTTATATTAATTACATAATTTAAAACAAAATACTACTAAGGAATTATAATTTATCTTTATTAGTGTATTTAATCGTTACGATGAATTTTTTTTTGTGTTATTAATTTAATATGTTGAACATTAAATATAGATAAAAAATAAAATTAAATAGTTTGATTTATATTTAAATGGAATATTTGTACACTGTATTATATATAAGTATTCGTTTTAGTGTTATGATGCCGCCCGTTTATTAATCATATAGTAATCATTTATTTTGCTATATCAGAGTAAGTAGTTATGAAAAAAATAATCTTTTTAACCACACTTTTAGGTTTCAGCACTGCTTCATACGCGGGTTTACATCTTGAGTTCAAAAATGTAAATAATCTTAATGGAAGTAACAGCGGTCGAGTTTATGTTTGTACACTGAAACCGTTTAGTGATGTTTTTGCGGATGTTGGTGTAACAGAGGATATGGCACGTTATAAAGTGCAACGTCGCTGTGAAAAATCTCAAGGTGAAGGCAGTATTTTCTGTAAAGCAAAAGAAGCGAAGTGTGTTGAATCATCCCTTGTTTCGGAAGCTGATACTGGTCGATATAAAGGTAAAGGTGTTTCAATTTATAGTCAAAATTATCAAATGGGAGAGTCCGTAAAGATTACTCATGATATTCCTAATTTGGGTGATTATAATTTTGATAATAAAATGTCGTCTTATGATATACCGATGGGGTGGTCAGTAAGATTTTATGAAGGCGTCAATTATAGTGGTGCTTATTATACGCGTAATAGTGGTGATGCTAATGCAACAGGATTCGATAATCAGGTGAGTTCAATTAAGATATTAAGCACTTTTTGATCTCTGACTCTATTGTGTATATCTAAAATAATTGGCACTAACCAAAAGTTAGTGCCAATAGTATTAACATTCTTTAGTTTATTGAAACATTAGTAATAATTTTTTGAGCAATGTATTTGTGCATCGCTGTGGTCGGGTGGGTAACGCCCCAGAAGACATATTTATCAGAGCCATGTTGTGCACAATCATTGGTTAAGCTATGGCTAATAAGATAGTCTTTTGATGAACTACGATTAATGTCCATACAAGCATCTTTAGCATTTATAAAACCATATTTTTGAGGCTCTGAGGTTACGTTTTCAAATATCTGATATGCATCGACAAACGTAATATTGATGCCTTTTTGTTTATAATAAGCCGCTTGTTCTTTTATAAAGAGATTGAATTGTTTAATTTGTTGACTGACTAAAGCCGCTTTATCTGCGGTGGAATATTTAAATTGTGGTGCTTTACTCGCGTCAGGTAATGTCATTAATAAAATATTGTTGGCACCAGCATCGGTTAAACGAATAAGTGCAGTGCTGTAATTGCTTTTGACTTCAGTAATATTTCGATCGTAATTCATAAAATCATTAAGACCAAACTCTAGAGTAAATAGGGTATTTTCAATATGATAGTTTTTTGCAAGTTTCATATAGGTAATAAAAGAAGATATTTGGTCATAAACTCCAGTAAGAATACCATATTCATTTACGCCAGCAGCACCACCCACCGCCCAGTTATATAATGGTAAATTTTTAGCGTTAGCCAGATATTCAGTCCAAACTAAACCATTACTGAAATGCCCAAAGAACCAACTATTACTATTCGGAAATAACCATTGTGAGCCATTAAATGTATTACCTGTATCTGAAAGGCTATCACCAAAGGCCACAATTTTATTGATTGTATTTGGTTGACTAACGTTATCATTACTCCAAATAGTATGGCTATAAGATGACTTTATATCTGAGGCATAGAAAATAATGTCTGCATTTTTATTATATGTATCAATAGAGGCTGCGCAACGTTGTGCAATATCTTTATTCGAGACATCAGTGTAAAACATATTTTTAAATGAAATAGATGACCACCAATAACCAGGTAGTTCATAATAACTATTATCATTATTTTTAGCCCAAACCCAATCTGTAGCTGGTTCATCATGGCTAATACTGGTGCGATACCAGCATTTTACATAAGTATAAGTATTATTGGTGTGAGGTGTAGCATTCTGTTGTTGTGGATGATTTTCAATATGTTGAACGTTATCAGAAGCAGTTGCAGCAAAAGGGAATAATAACGTTAATAGCAAATATGCCTTGTTCATGACAGTCCTTTATTTAAGTGTTCGTGTTAATAAAGTTAAAAATAACACGCAAAGACAATGTAAATAATTGCATTGGTTGGTTACATTAATAGAGCCAGTGATGAGAGTCAGATTTTATATTCTATAATGGGATATTCTTCTAATAAATTGATTAATTAAGATTTTTTTATTTTGATATCCATTCATATTATTATGATATTAAATGGGTATTTGTTGCTAAGTATTCTATTGGTGAATGTATTGCTGTGTTTTTAATGAAAGAATACTTTTAGAGGATGGCATATAATTGTTTATCAATGTGTTGTGATTATCATAATAAATAGCTGAATAAATAAGTAATATGTTGAAATGTATTTATTTAATCAAGGCAGGGTAGGCTGAGAACGATGAAGATATGACGGTTCTATTTTATGTTATAATGCAATAAGTGTTTCTAATTAGATAAATGAACTATGCTTGGCTACTACCTTCATACAAAAAATGCGCAACAGGCATTAGATGCTATCAAGAAAGGACTTTCTAGCGTTCGAATCTCGACAGATCTTAACCTTAGCGAACAGGATTTTTCAGTCACTGATCAAGGTTTAATTCTTGACGAAGAAAATAAACTTTCTATTGCTGATCTTAAAAAAATCGTTAAAAAGACACAACGAATTTATATTTGTAGTGATGGCTATATGGAGCCATTGGAAGATCGTAGTGTTGGTTATTACAAACTAGCACCAACAGATGGTGCGCCACTGCTTGAAATTAGTGGTGTTAAAATGCATATCTCGAAAGGAACCGATCCTTTCAAAAGTGCGTCAGAGATGGCTAAACAAGCAGTACGCAGTGGTGATAATGTATTAGATTGCTGCAGTGGTTTAGGCTATGCGGCGATTGCTGCTCATCGGCTGGGTGCGAAAAAAGTATTAACCATTGAGTTAAGTGAATCGGTCATGGGATTACGAGCACAAAATCCGTGGTCAAACGATTTAAATAATGATGGTATTGAGCAACGTCAGGGAAGTAGTTTTGAGTTGATCGAAACCATGCCTTCAATTTCTTTTGATGCTGTTATTCATGATCCACCACGTTTTTCTCTTGCTGGTGAACTTTACAGTGAAGGGTTTTATTGTGAAATTTATCGTGTATTACGCCCAAATGGGCGACTTTTCCACTATACAGGTAATCCACATATTATAAAAAAAGGCAGTAGTTTTGTTGATGGCGTTATTCGTCGATTAAAAGCTGCTGGTTTTAAGAATATACAGAAAGTTGATCATTTAATGGGTGTTAGTGCTCAAAAATAAATGATATACAAGGAGTCGATAATAATCATTAGCAATATACACTGATGATTGTATCGACCCTTTTTTATTAACAATTAAATTACTTATTACTAAAGAGTCGTTTCTTTTTTGGTTTTATTTACAACATGATATTTTTTATTGCCTGGATGATGAAATTTTGAATTGATTACTCTATTGTCAGTTATCGTTGGCGTTACTATTTTTAGAATATTTTTTTTATTATCAGGATTATGAAATTTTGAATTGATAACTGCTGTACTAGAAAAAGCAGATGTCGATATAAATAATAAACAAAAAATAAAATAAATTTTCATATGAATTGTCCTTTTTTCATTGGTGTACTTATATTTATTCTTATGCCACTTTAATTGTTTTTAGAAAAGGTAATTATTATCGATATGTGATCAACTTCAAAATTGAATTGATTTAAAATAGATTAGTAGGTTAATTAAACAGTCATGAGTTTATTTACTATGACTATTAAATTAATAGTGTTCATGATTGATTTTTTCAAAAATAACATTGAGATACATCTTTTTTGCCATTGGTATTAATTTTGTGTTTTTGGTTATTTGTAATGTTGCTAATAATCCGTTAAAAATTAATTCTGCTTGTTGTGATTTAAGCTCAGCATTATTAATGTTATTTTCTGTTAATAAATCCTTAATCATATTTACACGCGTATTTTTGTAATTACTGCATATTTTAGCAATGTTATCGTCTGTATGGTTAAATTCGCTATAGGCTAATTGAAAATAACAGCCATTGAATAAGTCATCTTTCATTAATGTTACTAATATCTCAAATCGTTCTGACAGTTTTTGTTCTAGTGTTAATGTAGGATCAGAAAAAATAACATTTAGACTATTTAATGCTTGTTCACTGAATAAAAATAAGGCTTCTTTTATTAAATTCTCTTTTGAAATAAAATATTTATAAATAGTTGCTTTAGATACTCCTGTCGCAGACGTAATACTATCCATACTGGTGCCGTGAAAGCCATATTGCGCACATAAAGTGATTGTTTTATTAACGATGTTTAATCGCTTTTCCTGTTGCTTATTCATAGCTCTTAACCTCAGTTGTTGTTATCCCGATCATAACAAAATAAACTGTTTAGTTCAAAATACTTGATAGGATCAGTATGGATAGTTTAAGGATAAATACAGTATCGCCACCAGCAACAACGGTAGGGTATAAATACACCAAACACCTAGAAAGTGGTCGATAGTGTTCCTATTGCAAATTTCTTTTTAGTTAAAGACATTCTATTTCTAGCAATAGCAATAATGGTTGTTGAACACAATAAAAAATTATCATCAGCGGCAGATAAGTAATTATAAAACATAGACTATTCTATAATATATGGCAACACTCTTTGAAGATAAAGAGTATCGCTGTTATATGCTAGTAGCGAATTTAGAGGTAATATATTGTCACTTAATTAGGTTACATATAATCGGAGTAATAATAGTAATGGCATTACCGATAAAATTTATTGCAACAGATATGGATGGCACTTTACTGAATGATGTAAATGAGCTTCCTCATGATTTTTTAGACGTATTTAATGCGTTAGATGCCAGAGATATTTTATTTGCTGCTGCGTCTGGTCGACAATATTTCACATTATTAAAAATGTTTGAATCGATTAAAGATAAGATACTTTTTATTGCAGAGAATGGCACTTTAGTGATGTATCAAGGTAAGGAGCTTTATAGTGCCATGCTTCCTAAATCTGAATCTGATTTAATTATTGAAACAGTACGTAATATTGAGAATAGTCATATTGTATTATGCGGAAAAAAATCAGCGTATATAGAGACAAAAGATAAACAGGCTCAGCAAGAAATAATAAAATATTGTCATAACATCATGTTTGTTGATGACTTATTAGATGTTGATGATGAGGTTATTAAGATATCAGTATTAAATTTTAAGGGTACTGAAGAATATGTTTATCCATTAGTAGCACCTTTATTTGCAGCAACGCACCAAGTCGTCGTTAGCGGTAAAATATGGTTAGATTTTATGGATAAGCAAGCATCCAAAGGGCAGGCGATTAAGGCTATGCGTGATAAATTTGGATTTACGTTTGAAAATAGCATGAGTTTTGGTGATTTCTTTAATGACGTAGAAATGCTTCATGAAACCTATTTTAGTTATGCAATGGGTAATGCACATCCAGAGATTAAAAAATTAGCACGTTTTATAGCACCGAGTAATAATGAGCAGGGTGTAATAACGGTGATCAAACAGCAAGTGTTACACTGTCACGCATTGTGAGTAACAGATATTTATAAGTATCACTAAGAGTGTAAATTCCGTTGACAAATATTGGTAATGCGTTACATTCTTATTTAGATGTATTGCTACGTTGCATAATCTAGGAGTATTCAATGAATACAGATGAACTATTTCCTTTATATATCATTATTTCTGTTGTTGTTTTTTTATTTTTTATGTTCTTTTTATTTATACAGTTATACCTAAAAGCGAAAAAAGAAAATATTGGGGGTTGCTGTAAGGTAGAAGTAAAACCAGTATCAAAGAAAAAAAGGAGCAATAACCATCACTAATTGTTTAGATGAAAAAATGCCATTATGTAATGTAATGGCATTTTTTTGTTTTTAAGGTAGAAGGTTAATATTATATGTTCGTTTTATTATACATTTTGAGCTGATTATTTAATGTAGATCACTTTTTATAGTTTAAGGCATTGGTTTTTTGATTAAAATTAACATCATTAACAGGTAGAATATTAAACATTAATAATAAGATATTGGAATAATTACTGTTTATGACATCTTCAATCAAATTTATCGCAACAGACATGGATGGCACCTTATTGAGTGACGACAAGGTCTTGCCTACTGATTTTTACGACGTTTTCAATGAGCTTGATGCTCGAAATATTCTCTTTGCTGCGGCATCAGGTCGACAGTATCAAAGTTTGGTGAATACTTTTGAGCCAATTAAAGACAAGATGTTGTTTATTGCTGAAAACGGTACGTTAGTGATGTACCAAGGAAGAGAACTCTATAGTTCAACCATCCCAACATCAGAAATTCATACTATTATTAATAGCATTAAAACCATTGATAATACTTTCATTATTCTCTGCGGTAAAAATTCTGCTTATACTGAAACAACAGATATACAGGCACTAGAAGAAATTAAAAAATATTACCATAATCTTGAATTTGTTAATGATTTACTGGCTGTTGATGATGAATTTATTAAGATTGCAGTACTTAATTTTAATGGTACTGAACAACAGGTATATCCTATTATTGCACCATTATATTCACAGACTCATCAAGTTGTTATCAGTGCGAAAATTTGGCTAGATGTGATGCATAAGACGGCATCTAAAGGTACTGCAATTAAAGAATTACAACGTATTTTTGATTTTAAATTTGAAGAAAGTATGAGTTTTGGTGACTTTTTAAATGATGTTGAAATGCTAAAAGAAACTTATTTCAGTTATGCAATGGATAATGCCCATCCTGAAATTAAACAATTAGCCCGTTTTCACGCCCCAAGTAATAATGACCAAGGTGTAATGACCATTATTAAAGAGCAAGTATTAATATAGGTATTGGAATAGGGTATTGATTGATTTTATTTATATATTAACAAATTATTCAAACTGTTTTGATGATGATGTTTTTAAATATAATTAAACAATACAGTGCGTTGTATTTGTATACTTAAATAAAGGAAAAGGGAATGTCGCCCCAAAGAATATTTGCCAGTGTTGCACTTGTTATTGCCTTAGGTTCATTAGAGAAAAGTATTGTTACTACACCATTATCTATTATTGGCCAAGACTTAAATGCAGGGCAGGCATTAACCTGGGTAGTAACTGCTTATCTATTGGCCGCAACAGCAGTGCTTCCTGTGTATGGTAAATTAAGTGATATTTTCGGGCGTGTAAAAATGCTTAATGTGAGCATTGTTCTATTCATGTTGGGATCTATCGCTTGTGGTTTATCGGATACGTTAGGGCAATTAATCGCTAGTCGTGTTTTACAAGGGCTTGGTGGTGGTGGTTTAATTGCATTAGCATTTACTGTCATTGCCGACAGTATTCCTGCGCGTATTGTAGGTAAATATCAGGGTTATATTTCCATTGTCTATGCTGTTTCAAGTATTGCAGGGCCGTTATTGGGTGGTTTCTTTGCCGAACATCTTAATTGGCGCTGGATTTTTTGGGTTAATTTACCACTAGGGATTCTTGCTTTATGGATGGTTAATCGTAATCTATCCCATTTGAGTAAAGGTCGAAAATCACCATTTGATTGGAAAGGCGCAGCACTGCTTATTAGTGTGACAACATTGGTATTATTACTATTATCGCCAGAGTCACAACTTCCAATAGGTTGGGTTGCAGGTGCTTTGTTATTGTCATTAGTTTTACTTTATATTGTTGAAAAATTTGCAAAAGATCCAATTCTTCCTGTGCGTTTAGCGCGTTTACCTGGCTACTTAGTTAGCGTAAGTTTGATTTTATGTTCACAGTTACTGATGTTTGCAGTGTTAGTGTATTTCCCTTTACAGCTTCAATGGCAAAAAGGGCTAACAGCATCAGAGAGTGGATTATTTATGATGATCTTTATGTTTAGTATTACAACAGGGGCGTTTATTGGTGGTAAGTCGATTGCGCGATGGGGTAATTATAAAATTTTTGTCATGATCGGATTTTTAATGACGTCATTGGCTTTATGGCAATTACATTTTGATTTTGAAGTTAAATTAGCACTTATTTTTGCGGGTCTTGGACTTGGCTTTACCTTGCCAGCGTTAAGTGTTGTTGTACAAAATGTGTTACCGCCAAGAGATCGTGGTATCGGAATGTCATTATTTAATTTCGGCCGTGAGTTAGGTGGTGCGATTGGTGTGGCTGTTTGTTCTGCTATATTCCATTTTCAATTGCCTGATAATGCATTAGCAGATAGTGCAAATGGTTTGGCTGGCGTTGAGACTAAACTGTTAGAATCTGGTTTTAATACTACATATTTGGTTATGGCAGCAGTTGCTGTTGTTGCCTTTATTTTGGCTATATTTGCATTAAAAACACAGTCTTTATCTGATGAAGTTGAGTTAGAGTGACATGGATTAAAATAATGAGATAAAAATATATTAGGGTAATGTTTAAATAAACCGAGCGAATCACAGTATTAATATTTAAGGGTTAATATTTTCCAATGAAAGTGATGTAAATCTAATTATTAGGATTATTAAGTATCTCCTATAATTTGATAGGAGTAATGTCTTGGATTAAGAATACTAATATTCAGAGGTTATTATGAGTTTGTTTTATGTTGATAAAAATGCGCAAGATAACGGCGATCATGAAATTCATACAGCAACATGTAGCCATAGCCCTAATTTAAATAATTGTGATGTACTTGGTTACCATACGGCATGTAGTACTGCTTTAGACGCCGCAAAAAAAATATATCCTCAATCAAATGGTTGTTATTACTGTTCATATTCTAGCTATACATCTGAAAGTAAGTAAATCTCATTAGCAACGTGATAATCAATATTACGTTGCTATTTTTATGCTTATTTTTTACTTCTTTTAAATGTTCATGCCCTTCAATTTTCACATTGATACATAAAAGCTAAGCTCTGATAAATTAATTGGTAAGATTAAAGCGATACATTTGCGATATAGTGTAGTATCTAAGCTGTATTTTTCGGATTTATTAATCGGCTTACATAGAATTAATATAATAGTATCAGTGTGAAGGGTGAAAATGGAAATAGAATATAAAGTTAATTGTCCTATTACATCAAGTCAGTATATTGAGTTGGTGAATAAAGCAGTATTAAGTGAGTGTAGACCTACTGAAAGTGAAATTACAATCAAAGAGATGCTAGACAATAGTAATTTAATTGTAACGGCATGGGTTGATGATCAACTTGTTGGTATTGCCCGTGCACTGACAGACTTTCATTGTTGTTGTTATGTGTCTGATCTTGCTGTTGATGAAAGTGTTCAATCAATGGGAATTGATAAGTATCTTATTTTAGTGGCGGCAGAATCTGTGGCAGAGACGTGTAAAATCGTTTTATTGTCGGCACCCAAGGCCGAAGGGTATTATTCTAAAATTGGTTTTAAAGAACATAATAACGCTTGGGTATTAACGGATATTAGTGAATTAGTTCTACCATAAGATAGTGGTTATTTTATGCTTTATGAAATCTGCTCGATATAAAGAAATAACAAGAGGGTAATAAGAATATCTGATTATTGTCTTGTCTATCTATTGACCATGTTAGTAGAACAATGCAAAAAAATAGAGTCTGTACTATCATATTACTTGCTATAAATCTGTATCTTGGTGTAATTTCTCACCACTATTTATTTTTGGAATAATGATCATGCCAAAGGCTAGTGATATTAAAAAATTTGCTGCTATTGAACTTAACGGTAAAGTAGCTTTAGTTAAAGAAATTACTAAGCTAACGCCTAGTGGTCGTGCAGGTGCAAGTCTTTACCGTATGCGTATTTATGATGTTGCAACGGGTTCAAAATCAGATGTTAGTTTTAAAGCTGATGAAATGATTACGTTGGCAGATTTTAGTCGTCAGAAAGCATCTTTCTCATACATCGATGGTGAAGAATATGTGTTTATGGATGATGAAGACTACACGCCATACACTTTCACTAAAGACGCAATTGCAGAAGAATTACTGTTCATTACTGAAGATACTAAAGGTATTGAAGTATTGACTGTAGATGGTGCACCAGTTGCATTAGAACTACCTGCAACAGTAGAGCTAACAATTGTTGAGACTGATCCTTCAATTAAAGGCGCATCTGCAAGTGCTCGTACTAAGCCTGCAACATTGTCTACAGGTCTTGTTGTTCAAGTTCCTGAGTACATTGCAAATGGCGAAAGAATTAAAATCAACACAGCTGAACACAAGTTCATGAGCCGTGCAGATAAATAATAATTAGTTATTATTATTTTATAAAGCCAGTGTCGTTTATTCGACGCTGGCTTTTTTATACTTATCATAAAAATAATGCACAGGGAATAATGTGGTTCAGACAATAATAATTGATGTAGCTAAAAAAGAAGATCTACAAGCGGTGTATCAGTTAGAACAGCGATTGTTTGGCGATCATTGTTATCCTGATTTTTTTATTCGCCAAGCTTATGATTGTTGGCCTGCTGGCTTATTGGTCGCTCGTCATCAAGATAACGTTGTTGGTTATGTGCTGTGTGCGCCTCAGTTTAATGATCTGTCGTTAATGTTACTAGAGGGATGGATACTTGCATTGGCCGTTGATACTAGCGTACAGGGGCGAGGCGTAGGTAAGAAATTGATGCAAGAAGGTATGACAACGCTGGCCGGATGCAAAAAACTATGGTTGACCGTTCATCCAGATAACCATGCAAAGAAATTGTATCAACAATTAGGTTTTACTGATATCGAGCAAGAAAATGATTATTTTGGTATTGGTCAACCACGCGTTAAAATGATGTACGTGGTGGAATAAGTTGTTGTTGGATAAATAATAGATATAAAAAAGGGTACCTAAGATACCCTTTACTTCTTTCAACTGTTCATTGAAAAATTAAGCAAGCTCAACGTTAGCCGCTTGAGGACCTTTTTGGCCTTGCTCAACGTCAAAAGAAACTTTTTGACCTTCAGCTAGAGATTTGAAGCCTTCACCTGTGATAGCACGGAAGTGAACGAATACGTCAGCGCCGCCATTATCTTGAGTGATAAAACCGAAACCTTTCTCATCGTTGAACCACTTAACGATACCAGTTGCTTTAGACATGTGATGTCTCCTGAAAAATAAATTAGTAGCGCACATTACGCTGTTTTACTTATGTACAAAAGAATAATGAAGCGCTTCAGGACAACTGTGAACATTTGAACAGTGTATCGAAGTTTTCTCTTTCAATTTGTTGCATAAATAGGCCTTTAATAAACCATGAGTATTAGGCCATTTTCATATTGAAAGGGCAAGTTTCTCTTTTAATAACAAGCTAATAATGTGACCACTTTAACAAAATAACATGTTATACGGTTATGCTATCATGTGAGTATGGTAGGAAAGGGTATTTAATAAAGTAGAATTGGAATTTTTATTCGACATGTAGTTTGAATTGAAAGAAAGGGCTGAATAAGCCCTTTGTTTTTGTAGATATTTAAGGTTAATTTATTAAGCTCTTTCAACATTTGTTGCTTGAAGACCTTTAGGACCTTGCTCTGTTTCGTAAGACACTTTTTGGCCTTCAGCTAAGGTTTTAAAGCCATCACCACTAATCGCACGGAAGTGTACAAATACATCAGCACCGCCGTCATCTTGAGTGATAAAACCAAACCCTTTTTCTTCGTTAAACCACTTAACGGTACCTGTTGCTTTTGACATGTTGTCTCCTGATCAATCTATTCATCACACGGTATAGCCAATATTTGATTACGGAGCGATTTGAGTGTTGAACTCTGTTGCTGATCATGAAGATGACAGCGAAGATATCCTTGTTCAGATTGCTTAATTGTAAATAAGTACTGGTCTACTATGAAGACTAGGCGCTGATCGGTAATTTGCAAATCAAATTGATTATTTTTGTGAGTAAAAGAAAGAATAATCGTGGTGTCATTATTCTTTCTTGGATATTTCACTTAAATGTCTTGTGTATCGATAATAATCTCAAATATTTCTTGAACGAAATCAAAGCAAATAATAATAGAAAGAGCATAATTCAGACAAGAAGGAACCTTTAAGCGTATGTTAACGCACCACCTAGACGATAATCTTCGGGTATTACTTGAGTTTACAGCGGATTTTCTGATATAACGATTTTAGAAAAGAACTGAGACTCGACGGTTATGTACTAGGAAGTGCATTTTTCCTAATTATTAGCATTAAATCAGTTTCATAAGGCTTTATTTTCAGACTAAGGACAAAACATGAACAACATCCTTGAACTTGTTCGTCAGGCTCGTCGTAAAAACAAACTTAAACGCGAAATTTTAGATAATGACCGTAAAGTTCGTGATAACCGTAAGCGTGTAGAATTACTAGAAAACATGTTGGATTATATCAAAGTAGATATGACCCATGATCAAATTTTAGAAATCATTGAAAATATGAAAAACGATTATGAAGATCGTGTTGATGATCATATTATTATTAGTGCAGAGCTATCTAAAGAACGCCGTGACGTTAGTAAAAACGTTAAAGATCTTAGAAAAGCAGAAATCACAGCGCATAAACATAATTAATTTTATGATTGTTATCTGATCAAGGCCTGAGCAATATGCTCAGGTTTTTTTTTACCTATTTCTAACTTAGCTCTAATGTTACAACTGTAAATTTTCAATTCTATGATGAATAATCAGAATTACGTTGTCATTTTACGGTGAATATCTGTGACGGGAGGTGAGAGGGTATTAATGGTTATGTTCTTGATTAATTGAGCATGTTTAACAAGGGTGTTAGAAAAGGGAAAAGTGTGCAAAAAAAGAGCCCGAAACGATTCCTGTGTCGGGCTTAGGGGAATGGCTCAGTGACGAGCCTTACGCTAACTGGCTTATATTTGGAATTTGATTACACTATCAATATTAGTTTAGCTTTGATGATTTTCCAGTTTTTATAAAAAATAATTATTGGTTTCATCAATAAAGTACTAATAGTTATCAGAATCTTGGATTTGATCAAATATCAAATAGATTCGTATCGCGTACCAATTCACGAGGTAAGCCATTTTTGATACGATTTCCAACCCATTTTCCGATACCAATAGGGTAATCACGGTAAGTAACGATTACTTCGCCTTTACCTGTTAGATCTTCTGGACGAATATCTCGCCCCATAAACCACTCTTTGGCTTGTGGTGCGGTTAACTCGATGGCAACTGACTCATGACCTGTTGCAAGCGTCATGATCGCCTCATGTTGCCAGCGATAGCCTTTCTTATGTTGTTCAGCAAGCTTAATGCCAATACGTTGGAAGCGAATCTCACCTATTAAGGATTTAATTTGTGTTGGGAATAACCACACTTCTTTATCACGTAACCAAATATCACTGTTAGCCGATAAACTAATATTAAGATCAATATTCAGTTGTTCAGCAATCAGTTGTTGTTCATCGGCTTTAACTTGATTGAATGGGAATTTACCCATGCGTTTTTTAACTGGATCAGTATCAACAGAGGCATGTTTGCGAATGCGGGCAACAAAGAAGCCTTCGCTATCAAAAACCTGAGGATAAACGTGCAAGAATCCTTCAGTTGTTAATGCTTTTTGTGCGCCTTCAAATAAATCCCCTAAAGATTCAAATTCAACAGCATCACCAAAGGTTTCTTTAAGGTAATAACAGACTTCTTGGTTTTCACGCTGGTTAAGGGTACAGGTTGAATACACCATAACGCCGCCTGGTTTTAATGCTTGGAATGCACTAACGATTAACTTGCGTTGTACTGCGGCAATTTCATCGATGGATTCAAGGCTCCAGTTGGCCATGGCATCGTCATCTTTACGAATAGCGCCTTCACCAGAACAGGGGGCGTCGAGTAAAATAGAGTCAAACGCTTCAGGTGCCCATGTGCCGAACACACAGCCATCAAAATGTGTTAATGCTGCGTTATGAACACCACAACGTTGCAGATTAGCGTGTAATATTTTAATTCGGCTTGCGGCAAGTTCATTGGCCACTAATGCGCCTTTGTTTTGCATTGCACAAGCAATTTGAGTTGTTTTAGAACCCGGTGCTGATGCCATATCAAGAACGCAATCAAGGGCGTCATTGTTATCAAGTAAAGCGGTAACCGGCATCATTGAGCTGGCTTCTTGAATATAAAACAATCCAGCCATATGCTCGGCAGTATTACCTAATGAAACGCTCTTTTCATCCTCACGTTTGATCCAAAACCCCGTATCACACCAAGGAACAGGGGTTAACGTCCAATCTTTATCAGCAACGCGAGTAAGAAAATCGGCCACACTTATTTTTAGTGTATTAACGCGAATGCTGCGACGTAACGGCGTTTTACAACAGCTAATAAACTCATCAATACTCAGGTTTTCTGGCATTGTATGCTTGATGAGATCAATAAAAGCGTCAGGAATATAGATATTAGGATGCAAGGTAGCACTCTCTGTCAAACTAGCAATGTCGGGATTCTATACTAAATAAGGACAAAATTATATCGGCTATCTATGCTTCTAAGTGGGGGGATAAATAGGGATTTACGCTCACTATTATTTTGTGTACAAAAACCGTGTTTATTAGAGAATAAGCGATCAAAAAAGGAGCATTAGATGCTCCTTTTTTATTTACAGTATCAAGGGTTATTTAATTGGGATCGCGGTGCGCCAATCTAACCATTGTTGGTTAACTTCTTTATTAAGTAGGAAGTGTTTACCTTGTGTTGCTTGTTGCGCCAGAGGGTGAGTTTCTGGTGTTGCAAATGAGATCCCGCCACGCAGTAAGCTATCAAACGTTCCTGCTTTTACTTTCGCGCCAGTAATACCCACATCGACATTTAATCCAGAAGCATTCCAGAATATACTGTTAGCTCGAACAAGGTGACGATACTTTTGTTCAATTTGAACCGTAATTAAAACACGATCAGCCAATGCACCTAATGTAACTTTAACGACTTGGCCAACTTGAATATCACGATAAAGAAGTGGTGTGCCTTCACTAACCGATCCGCGATCTTCACTTTCAAGAATAAAGGTTTTCCCTGCATCAAATAATTCAGCTGAACCTAATTTGAAATTATGAGAACTTGCACCGTTACCGGGTTGTACTGCAATGTATGAGCTTAATAATGAGTCTAAGTTTTCACTGCCACTTAAACTTATTTTTGGTTTTACCATCCAGAAATAGCTATTTTTACGTGCGATTACTTTTGCATATTGAGGGAATAAGCGTGCTGTTACGGTGACGTTATTACGCTCAAAGTTTGGTTCAATATTATCAACTTTACCAATAACAACACCTTGATATTTAATCGCGGTTGATTTTGATATAGAACGGGCATCATCAGCCGTTAAGGTGATCATTATGCCAAAATGTTGAGCATCGCCTAAGCTTGAGTAAAGCTTATAGTCATTGCCAGAACGATTAACGACACCGTTAATGGAATCAAATGCGATACCGCCTTTTAATAATGTTGATAGGGGATCAGCTTTGATTTTAACACCATTAAGGCCAGCCTCGACTTCAATGCCTGAACGGTTCCAGAAAACAGTATTGTTATCAATTAAATGGCGATATTTTTGTTGTATATTAGCTTTTATCTCAACTCCTGATGTTTTAAGCGCAAAACTGGTGATTTCACCAACTTGTAAATTACGATAAAGCACTGGGCTGCCTTCAGATATTGGCGGTAAGTTTTTTGCTACAAGTGTAATAGAGGTAAAGCCTTTTAATTTTTCATCGGCAAGTTTAGCTAACTGTCTATTTTTGAATAGAGAATAGCTTTTTTTGATGCCCGGTTTACCGCTAGCGGTAAAGCTTATTGCACTACTTATTAATTGATCTGCTGCGGGAATGGAAACATCAATACCATTATTACTAATATTAGCTTCAATACCGCCATCAATAAAGAAACGGCTATGAGATCGAACTAAATGGGTATATTGCGGCTGAATTAATGCATCAAATCGAACCTGATCACCATCGAGTGTTACCGTTGTAATATGGCCAACATCGATGCCACGATAGCGCAATGTAGTGCCTGATTTTACACCATAACTTTTATATGCATAAAGTGAGAAAATAGCAACGCCTGGTTGTTGTTCTTCCAGTGTGTTTTGAGTTATAGCGGTAAAATGACGTGCTTTGTTACCATCACCAGGAATTAACCGTAAGTAATTGCCGCGTACAAGATTACCGATATTTTTCACACCAGAAAGTGAAACGTGTGCTTCTTCGAGTAATAATCGGGAACCGCTGTTGAGTAAATTACTCATACTGGGTTCTATTGCAGCATGGGCTATTATTTTATTGGTTTTGTCATCCAGTTTTAAATTGGAAATTTTACCAATTTGTAAGCCTCGATACATAATCGGAGCGCCTGAATTGCTGACATTATTATTATCTGGCAGAGTGATGGTGATCGCTATTCCACGACCTGCAGTATTAATATTAGAGTAGAGGTTAAATAAATGCCCCTCATCAATTGGTTTACCTTCATCGGGTGAATCGAAGGCAATGGCTCCGGCAATGAGTGCCGAGAGGCTTTCAAATTGAACATTAACACCATTAAAGCCTATATTGGCATTCACACCACTGACATTCCAAAAGCGACTTTTGTTCGTGACTAGATTGACATAACGTGGTTTGATGAGTGCGTCAATTAAGACTTCTTTTTTATTGGTACTAAGGGTGTAGTTATAAATTTCACCGACAGGGATCTTTTTATAAAAAATTTGGGAACCAATACTCAGAGATCCTAAATTAGGGGCTTTTAATTGTAGGGTTAAGCCATTATGTTCTGGCATATTTGCAGGTTGATTTTCTAGCGCGGTAAATTTTGTTGCAAATTCACCAGAACCGGGTTGAAGAGCAATGTAGTTACCTGACACAAGAGCGTCTAATCCTGAAATGCCGGTAATGGATGCTTTTGGTTTAACTAACCAAAATTGAGTATTTGTGTGTAATGTTTTTACTGCTTCTGGATAAATATCAGCAGAAACATAGATACTTTTAAGATCTTTAGATAATGTCACATCACGCACGATACCCACTTCTAAACCTTGATAACGAATAGTCGTTCGGCCTGCAACTAAACCGACAGCATCATTAAAGTGAATTTGAATACGTTCACCGCCTTCATTAATGGCTTTATATAATAACCAGCCAGCGACAATGATCGCGAGTAGGGGTAATAACCATAGTGGTGATAATCCACGATCACGGCGAATATTAACCGGTTGTGGTTGTGTATTATTTGGTTCGTTGTTCATATTTGTCCCAGATTAGACGTGAATCTAAACTCTCAGCTGCTAACATTGTTAATATAACGACCACGGCAAAAGCAATTGCCCCAGGTCCTGGTATGAAGTCAAGAATTTGTCCACGATCGATTAAAGCGACCATAATCGCTATTACAAATAGATCCATTACGGACCATTTGCCAATCCAATGCACTATTCGGAAAATGCGCATACGTTGTAGACGTTGGTGACGCTGTTTGAATTGAATACATAATAATATATATGCTAACCCAATAATTTTAGCGACAGGAACAACAATACTTGCCACAAAGATAATGATGGCAATACTGATCATTCCTGTTTTTACTAATCCGGCAACGCCTGAAAAAATAGTATCTTCAATCCGTTTACCGTTATTCATAAAGATAGAAATAGGGTAAAGGTTTGCGGGCAAAATGAAAATACTGGCAGTAATAAGATATGCCCATGTTTTCTGTAGTGACTTAGGGACTCGATGATGTAATTGGCTGTCACAACGACGGCAATTGGATAATGCTTCTTGGGTTAATTGGCAGCAATGACAGACTGTGTCGAGCTTATCACTGATATGTTCATCTTCTGGTTGCCATGCATCCCAATAACGACGAACACTGATTTTAGTTAATAATACCGACAATAAAATCTGCATGCTGATTAAACAATATAATCCTATACCCACATAGATTTCTGCCACTTCTTGCACTTTAAAACATGAAATAGCCAAACTGACTAAGAAAACCTCTAGCATTGTCCATTGCTTTAAATGAGAAAGGATCCATAACGACACTTTAAATATATGAAAGTGTCGAAAACGTAATGCGAACTGTGCGCCTAAAACGGCACAGATCAGTAACAACGGTGCAATGGCACTACAAAAAAGAATTAAGATAGCGACAGAAGGGAAGGTGGGAGCAAGTGCTATGGTTCCTGATGCCAACGAGGCTGGGATCATTTGACCGACTAAGCGAATAGTAACTAATGGTAAATTTATTGTAGGGATATAAAGAATAAGACAAGCTAATGCAATCGCTAATTCCGCATTAAAACGCGCAATACCACCACGATAGAGTCGAGTATGGCAACGAGGGCAATAAGCACTATGTCCTTGAGTCGCTGTTGCGGGTAAAACAAGTAAATCGCAGCCTGGGCAGCGTCGAGCCTTCGACATGGTGCGTTTCTTCCTTTAATAATAATGTGTACAAAAGCGCTCATTAAATGGTGAGTAATTTATTGTGAAATGGATACAATAAATACCATCAATGAGCGCCGATCGATACACACTATATTATTTTGCGCTGACGCTGGCTACTGCTTCGTGAGAATCGATATGATGAGAAGATACTTCGGCTGACTGAATTGATCCATAAAGGGTTTGATAAAGCCCTTGTGTATTGACCAACTCTAAGTGTGTGCCTGATTGGCTAACTAAACCATCTTCAAGTACATAAATAATATCAGCTTGTTTTACAGCAGATAAACGATGAGCAACGATTAAGGTCGTTTTGTTTTTTAAAAACGTATTAAGTGCGGTATGCAAAGCAGCTTCTGTTGAGGTATCTAAGGCTGACGTTGCTTCATCGAGAATAACAAACTCAGGATTAGTCAGTATCATGCGTGCAATAGCTAACCGTTGGCGTTGCCCTCCTGATAAGCGAATACCTTGGCGACCAATTTCAGTATTTAAACCGTGAGTCAGACGTTCTGTAACATCAGTAAGTTGAGCAATATCTAATGCTTGCCACAGTGCTTCATCACTAAATGACGCGCCAAGGGTTAAGTTATGACGTAACGTTTCATTAAACAATACGGGTTGTTGTAATACTACGGCCATTTTTTCACGCAAGGCTTCATAGCTAACCGCTTCAATAGGATGGTTGTTTATTAAAATATCACCACTACTTTTTTGATAAATACCTAAGAGTAATTGAATTAAGGTCGATTTACCGCCGCCAGAGGCACCCACTAACGCCACGCGTTTACCCGCTGGAATATCAAGGTTTAAACCACATAACACTTCTTTGTCATTATCATATGAAAAATGTAAGTCACGAATCTTAATCGCAATAGTTTGATCATCATTAAAAGGGTAGACCGTTGCTGGTGGACGGGTTTCTTCTTCAAGTGATAATAAGCTATTAAGACGTTGCATTGCCGCAGCTGCGCCATACCAAGCGAATTGAATACCTAATAATTCTTGAATGGGTCCTAACATAAACCATAGATAACTAAAGACAGCTAACATTTCACCAATGGTTAAATTACTAAATAACACCATCAGCATGGCGGCGGCTCGAAATATCTCAAAACCGATTAAGAATAAGAGAAAGGAAACACGACTAGCGGCTTCTGATTGCCATGCATATTTATCAGCGCTGTGGCGAATATCATTGGCATTACCTTTTAATTGATCTAAAAAATCACGTTCACGGTTAGATGCTCGTAATTGGTAGAGGCCATCTAATACTTCAATTAGGCGATGTTGAAAGACTTCATAAGATTTGTTTTCTTTACTTTTTAAATTCTTAACACGGCTGCCCATCAGTTTAGAGGCATAAACAACAATAGGATTGATGATCAGAATGAAAAGCCCGAGTTTCCAATCTAGCCATAAAAGCACACCAGCAGTACCAATAACGGTTAACAGTCCAATAATAAAGCGGCTTAATGTATCGCCAACGAATTTATCAATTGTTTCGACATCAGTAATAAGGTGAGAGCTAATACCACCACTGCCACGCTCTTCATACTGACACATACTTATACGGCCTAATTTATCAAGTAAATGTTGGCGTAAGTTATAGGTTATGTCTTTTGATACTAATGTGAATTGTCTGCTTTGCAGTATATTCAGTGCCTGACTAAATGTGCGCATTAATACGACTAAGACTAATACGAGAAGAATGTAACCTGTTGCATTGTGCCAAGTTGAAGGTAAAAGAGTATTAAGATAAGTAATGCCTTCGCCCGGTTTATGCAATAGAACTTCATCTACCATTAATGGCATTAGAAGTGGAATGGGTACACTGATCAAGGTTGCGATAATTGCAATAATATTTGCAACAATTAACCTTGGTTTATGTAACTTAGCTTGTAGTAGCAACCAAGCCCAATTAATCATAAGATGGTTCTTATCTTTCACGGTGAGAATAATTCCTATTATCAATATTGTTCTTGCTATTCTAACGGCTATATACGGAGTTATCTATGGAAAAGACAACCGCTTTTTATCATCGCCTTACTCAACAAGCATTAGGGTTAATTGAAGGTGAAACAGATCTTATTGCTAATCTATCTAATATTAGTGCGTTATTAAATATGGAGTTAGAACAAATTAATTGGGTTGGGTTTTATTTGCTAAAACAAGACCAATTAGTGTTAGGTCCATTCCAAGGAAATCCAGCTTGTGTCCGTATCCCTGTCGGACGAGGTGTTTGTGGTACCGCTATTTCTGAGAACAAAGTTCAACGTATTTCAGATGTGCATACTTTTCCTGGGCATATTGCTTGTGACGCTACAAGTAATTCAGAAATCGTTATTCCACTTACTGTGAAAGGAAAATTAATCGGTGTGTTGGATGTTGATAGCCCAAATTTGTCAAGATTTGACCAAAATGATGAACAAGGTCTAGTTTCTTTCGTAGAAGCACTACAAAAAGTACTCTAATTTCATGCTTTCGGTGGTTTTTCCTCGTTAGGTAATTATAATAGCAGCACTATTTCTTTTTGAACAAAGCACAAATAACGAGCAATCCTCGTTTATGTCAGGAAACTCCATGGAAAACTCTGAAAAGTTAACGAACAGTAAAGAAGTTATTGCATACATCGCTGAGCGTTTCCCAAAATGTTTCACTGTTGAAGGTGAAGCTAAGCCACTTAAAATTGGTATCTTCCAAGACCTTGCTGAGTGTCTTAATGAAGATCCAAAAGTAAGCAAGACTCAACTACGTACAGCTTTACGTCAATACACATCTTCTTGGCGTTACCTTCACGGTGTTAAAGCGGGTGTGAACCGTGTTGATCTAGATGGTAATGATTGTGATGTTCTAGAGCAAGAGCACGTTGATCATGCGCTTAAAGCTTTAGAAGAAAGCAAGGCTAAAGTACGCACTCGTCGTAAAGAGCAAGCAATTGCAAAAGCGGCTAAAGAAGGCGAAGCTAAAAAAACACGAGCAAAAACAGCTAAATCTAGTAACACTAAGCCAAAAACAGCTACTATTAAAAAGCAGCCTGTAGAGACGACACGTGCGCTTAATGCTGATGAAGTAATCGTAGGCAAAAATGTTCAAGTGAACATGGGTTCAGGTAACATGCCTGCGACTATTGTTGAAATTAATAAGGACGATGTGCGAGTTCGTTTAAATAATGGTCTAGTAATGGCTGTTAAAACGGAGCACTTGCGTTCATAAAGGAGAATGCGCGACACATGAATTGTCGATTCCGTTTCTCACTGATAGCTGCTGGCATGATGCTAGCAGCTTCGGTTCAAGCCTCTGAGGCTAAGTATGCATCAAGTGATGTGCCGCATCTTGCTCCTGAAAAACAGCATGCCACGGCGAGCACTAGGGTGGCTTCGCGTTATATGCGTTCCCACTATAAGCATTTTACGCTTGATGATCAGTTCTCTGGACAAGTATTCAATCGTTATATTGAAATGCTTGATTATAATAAAAGCTTTCTTAACGTTACAGATGTTGAGCAGTTTGGTAAGTGGAAAAACCAGTTAGATGATCAACTGAAATCAGGGAATACATCAGCTGCGTTTGATATTTTTAACAAAGTTCTTCAACGTCGTTTTGAGCGGTATCAGTTTGCGCTTACGCAATTGAATACTGAAATAAAATTCGATGATAAAGATGACTTTGTTATTGATCGTTCAGAGCTTGAATGGCCTAAAAACGATACTGAATTGAATGAGATTTGGCGACAACGTGTTAAATACGATGCGCTAAATCTTAAGCTTGCAGGAAAGAAGTGGCCTGAAATTCAAAAGACGTTAACTAAACGCTATAACAATGCGATTAAACGTTTAACACAAACACACAGTGAAGATGTATTTCAGTTATATATGAATGCTTTTTCACGTGAGGTCGATCCACATACAAGTTACTTATCGCCGCGCAATGCTGAGCAATTTCAGGCAGAGATGAATCTGTCATTAGAAGGAATTGGTGCAGTATTACAGGTTGAAGATGACTATACTAAAATTCGTTCTTTAGTTGCTGGTGGACCAGCGGCAAGTTCGAAGAAAATTGCAGCAGGCGATCGCATTATTGGCGTAGGTCAAGAAGGCAAGAAAGTTGTTGATGTAATTGGTTGGCGTCTTGACGATGTTGTGCAGTTAATCAAAGGGCCGAAAGGCAGTAAGGTTATTCTGGATATATTACCTGAAGGCAATAATGCAAAGAGTTACACCGTAACTATTGTACGTGACAAGATTCGTCTTGAAGATCGTGCAGCAAAATCGGAAGTGAAAACTATCGATGGTAAAAAAATTGGTGTACTCGAAATTCCAAGCTTTTATGTGGGACTATCAGAAGACACCAAAAAAGAACTGATCAAATTAAATGATCAGAAAGTTGATGGTGTTGTGATCGACTTACGTAATAATGGCGGTGGAGCATTAACTGAAGCAACTGCATTAACGGGGTTATTCATTTCAAGTGGACCTGTTGTGCAAGTACGAGACAGTTATGGTCGAATTAAAGTGAATGGTGATTCAGATGATCAAATTTCTTTTGATGGGCCATTGACAGTATTAATTAATCGCTATAGCGCATCAGCATCAGAAATTTTTGCTGCTGCGATGCAAGATTATGGACGTGCCATTGTTTTAGGTGAGCAATCTTTTGGTAAAGGTACGGTGCAACAACACCGGTCATTAAATCATCTTTATGATTTATTTGATAAACCATTAGGTCATGTTCAATATACTATTCAAAAATTCTACCGTATTAATGGTGGAAGTACTCAGAATCTAGGTGTTGTGCCTGATATTTCTTTCCCATCAGCGATTGATCCTGCTGAAACGGGAGAGAGTGTTGAAGATAATGCATTACCTTGGGATAGTATAAAGCCAGCAGGTTATAAGAAGTTACATAATTATAATACGCTTGTACCGATACTAGCAGCTGAACATCAAGCACGTATTAAAGATAATATGGAGTTTGGTTTTATCAATGAAGATATTTCTACCTATAAAAAGGAAAAGGATATCAATACTATTTCATTGAATAAAAAGACACGTGTAGCAGAACAAGATAAAGATGATTCTGATCGTTTAGCCCGTTTAAATAAACGTCAAAAAGCATTAGGTAAAAAACCTTTCGCTGATTTGGATGCGGTGCCAAAAGATTATGAAGCACCTGATGTTTATCTTGATGAAGCTGTCGCGATAACAGCTGATTTTAGTAATCAAAAGCAATCGTAATGATGATTAACGGAATGACATTACAGTGTTGATGTCTCTATTATCAAAGCGCTCTTCGGAGCGCTTTTTTTTATCTTTATTTTTTATCTACGCTTTTAGTGTCTTATTATTGAGAGAGAGTAAATTACAAAGTGTGATGTTGCGCATATTTTTCATCGAAAATTAGGTTTCCCAACTAACGTTAAGTATAAGGCCTTTGTAATTAGATAAGGTCAATAAAAACTAAAATGTTAAGCAAGGGGAAATGCGTATGATAAAGACGTTTTATTTTTTTTGGCTATTTATATTAAGCTTGTTTAGTTGTAATACTGTTGCTGATGATATTACTGAATTTGATTATCCTTTTTTATTAGGTAATTGGTATTGGTTTAGTAATCAAAAAGAAGGTATTGAAAATGAGGGGGAAAGTTATCGAGCAATGCATGTGATGTTTAAATCCGATTATCATTTTTCAATGCGATTATTACGCATTGATGGCAAAGTTGAACAGTGGACAGGTAATTATGATATTGATGACACCAATATTACTTTTATCTCAGCAGATGACGATGATCAGATACATACCTATTTACTTAACTATAATCGTTTTGTTCTTGATGGGGCTCAATTCACTAAATTAGCACCTGAACATTTAGCTGGAAACTGGCGGGCAAAAAATATTTCAGGTCAGGATGTTGCTGATAATATTTCAGAGTTTGCCTTATCATTACGGCCAGATTTTTTATTTTCCGTTGAAATATCTAATCAAGCAGGTAAAACAAAACAACATCGTGGTGTGTATTATTTAGAAGACGATCAAATTGTTTTATTATATGAAGAAGGGCAACATGATAGTCGTTTTGTATTAAATGGGCATAATACATTAACGTTGACCAATAAATATTTTGGTATGGAAGCGATATTAAATAGAGAGTAAAAATAATAATGAATGGTATTAATTATGCTAGCGCCAAATAGCAAAAGAGCGAACATTTATTGTTCGCTCTTTTTATTGATAGATGATCGCGGTAGGTTGTTCTTATTCGTTGACTAATTGAAATGCGGTACGTAATTGATCAAGATAGTTTTCATCACGACAAATACTTTTACCTGGTTCATCTGATATTTTGGCAACCGGTCGACCTTCACACTCTGTCAGTTTTAAAACGACATTCAGTGTTTTTACACCAGGTAGATCACAGGTAAGTTGCGTACCAATACCAAAGCTAACATTAACATTATCATTAAAGTGCTTGTAAATGACTAATGCTTTATCAAGCGTTAGACTATCTGAAAAAACTAATGATTTCGTTTTTGGATCAATGTCTAAAGCTTGGTAGTGTGCAATGGCTTTTTCACCCCAAGAAATAGGATCACCACTGTCATGACGTAAACCAATAAAACGCTCAGATAAACGCTGATCGAAGTCACGTAAGAATGCATCCATATTGATACAGTCTGTTAGAGCAATGCCTAAATCGTGAGGATACTCTTGTAACCAGCGGTTAAGTGCTAGTTGTTGAGAATCAGCTAATTCACCAGATAATTGTTGATGAGCTTGAAACCATTCATGAGCTTGAGTGCCAACGGGTGTTAATCCGCGAGTATAAGCTAAATAGTAATTTGAAGTGCCTTTAAATTCAGGCATATTATCTTTCAAATAATCAACTACATGATGATGAACATCTTTTGAAAAACGGCGGCGAGTACCAAAATCCACTAACGCAAATTGGCTTAAATCACAGTCTTTTGCATCGTGATAAAAGCGATCAATTTTTGTTTTTAGTTGCTCAATAGCAATGGCAGCTGTCGCTTGTGGATAAAGATGCTTACAACGCGTTTCACAAATAATGGCAAGTAAAGGTACTTCCCATAAAATGATATCAAGCCATGTACCACGAATAGTTATAGCCAGTTGATCACCTGAGACATCAACGTCAACGTCATTTGCTTTAAGTTTAAAATCTTTTAAGAAAGCAAGGTAATCAGCATGGAAAAAAGTTAGAGTCGATAGAAAATCGAGTTCACCTTGGGTGAAAGATAAGGTCGCAATATGATCAATTTGTGCTCTAATTTCAGCAGCGTATGGGCGTAGATCTTCTTCGCTACGGCAATGAAATTCTGCCACAGCTTCAACGCCTGGGTATTGATGAAAAACCGCTTGTTGCATATGCAGTTTATAAGCATCAGTATCTAGCAGGGAATCGATAACCCTATTATTGTGTCTGTTATTATTCATACCTGGTAGTAGATACTCACATTAATAAACTTAAAGAATTTATTTTTATAATTATAGGATCTTTAAATTCAATGTCTTGGACATGGTTTATAAGGTTTAGTAAATAAATAACTAAACTATTTAACTGGTGTGAGATTGTGACCTAAGAGGTGAACTACGTCAAGGAATATCAAGTTTAGGTGTTGTGACTGTTGCATTAATCATCTCAACGTGTATCGCGATTAAAGTACGGAAACGATTACGTTAACAATAATAAATGTTGTCTATTCATTCAAGCTTGAAAAGTGTTATTGGTGACACAATATTATTAAATAGCAATCAACATTAATCGGTAGCTCGTGCATGCAGCATTTGAGCAATCATCAAGGATATAAAAATAATGACAGAACATTCTACTGTGACTCAACCTGCAGCAAAATATCGTTCAGACTATCGCTCGCCTGATTACACCATTACGGATATCGATCTGACATTTGACCTTCATGATACCAAAACAACAGTTGTTGCCGTTAGTCATGTTGTACGAATTAGTGATCAAACAAATGCTGAATTAGTGTTAGATGGTGATGATTTAATATTGATCAGTGTGAGTGTGAATGGCCAAGCGTGGTCAGATTACCACCAGCAGTCAGGTCATTTAACGTTGGCAAACCTTCCTGCTGATTTTGAATTAGCAATCACGACTGAAATTAATCCTGAAGCGAATACTTTACTTGAAGGTTTATATAAGTCAGGTGGTGGTTTCTGTACACAGTGTGAGGCAGAAGGTTTCCGCCGCATTACGTTCTATTTAGATCGCCCAGATGTTTTGGCGCGTTTTACTACCAAAATTATTGCAGACAAAGCCGCTTTCCCATACATGCTAAGTAATGGTAATCGCATTGCAGAAGGTGAGCTTGATAACGGTCGCCATTGGGTTCAATGGCAAGACCCATTCCCAAAACCATCTTACTTATTTGCACTTGTTGCGGGTGATTTTGATGTATTGCGTGACACATTCACTACCATGAGTGGACGTGATGTTGCGTTAGAGATTTTTGTCGATAAGGGCAACCTTGATCGTGCTGATTATGCAATGGCATCATTAAAGAACTCAATGAAGTGGGATGAAGAGCGTTTCGGTCTTGAATACGATCTTGATATCTACATGATTGTAGCCGTTGATTTCTTCAATATGGGTGCGATGGAGAATAAAGGTCTGAATGTCTTTAACTCTAAGTTTGTATTAGCAAATCCAAACACGGCAACAGATACTGATTATCAAGGCATTGAAGCGGTTATCGGTCATGAATATTTCCACAATTGGACAGGAAATCGTGTTACTTGTCGTGATTGGTTCCAATTAAGCTTAAAAGAAGGCTTAACGGTTTTCCGTGATCAAGAGTTTTCTTCAGATTTAGGCTCTCGACCTGTTAACCGTATTGCCAATGTACGTATTGTACGTGGCCCTCAATTTGCTGAAGATCGTGGCCCAATGTCACATCCGATTCGTCCTGAAAAAGTCATTCAGATGAATAACTTCTATACATTAACCGTGTATGAAAAGGGCAGTGAAGTGATCCGTATGCTGCATACCTTATTGGGTGAAGCAAATTTCCAAGCAGGCATGAAGCTATACTTTGATCGTCATGATGGTACAGCAGCAACCTGTGATGATTTCGCACAAGCAATGGAAGATGCTTCTGGGATTGATTTAAACCGTTTCCGTCGTTGGTACAGTCAAGCCGGTACACCTGTTGTTAGTGTATCAACCGCTTATGATGCATCAGCGAAGAGTTACGCTGTCACTATTAAGCAGCAAACGCTACCAACAGCCGAGCAAGTTAAAAAGCAGCCACTGCATATTCCGTTTGATATTGAACTATACAATAGCAAAGGTGAAGTGATTGCCTTACAAATCAATGGCGAAACAGTACATAACGTACTTGATGTAAAAGAAGCCGAGCAAACATTTGTATTTGATAATGTTGAAGAACTGCCTGTTATCTCAATGCTACGTGAATTCTCTGCGCCTGTTATTTTAGAATATAACTACACAGACGATGAGTTAATTTTCTTAATGGTTAATGCATCAAATGAATTTGCTCGTTGGGATGCGGGACAAATGCTATTGGCTAAATATATTCGCCAAAATGTTGAGCAAGTACAACAAGGTCACAGTGTAACGTTACCTGACGCTGTGATTGATGCGTTCCGTGGCGCATTACTGGACGAAAACCTTGATCCCGCTTTCATTGCCGAAATGCTAACGCTGCCGAGTGAGAATGAAATTGCTGGTTGGTATACTACGGTTGATGTTGATGCGATTAATCAAGTTGTAGGTGCATTTACCCAATTACTTGCTTCTGAAATGGAAGATGAGTTTAGTGCTATTTATCATAGCTTAACGCAAGGTAGCTATAGCTTAGATCATGCGGCAATGGCACAACGCGCACTGCGTAATAAATGTTTGTCATACCTAGCATATACAGCGCAAGGTAATGCATTAGTTGCTGCGCAATATAAAGCGGCTGACAACATGACAGATACGATGGCTGCAATGTCGGCTGCTAATAATGCCCAACTTGCTTGTCGTGCAGAACAAATGGCTGATTTTAGCGATAAGTGGAGCCATGATGGTTTAGTGATGGATAAGTGGTTTATGCTGCAAGGCACCAATCCTGCGGCTGATGCATTAGCAAATGTGCGCCAGACTATGAACCATCCAACATTTAGCCTGAAAAACCCTAACCGTACTCGTAGCTTAGTGGCGGGTTTCAGTGCTAATAACCCGGTACATTTCCATGCAAAAGACGGTTCTGGTTATGCATTTTTAACTGAAATATTAACGATTCTAAACACCAGTAATCCACAAGTAGCGGCACGTTTGATTGAGCCTTTACTTAAACTTCGCCAATACGATGCTAACCGTCAACAACTGATGCGTGAGCAACTTGAAAAGTTAGCCGAGATGGATAATTTGGCTAAAGATTTGTTTGAAAAAGTACAAAAAACACTTGTTCAAAAATAAGTGATTGATGTTTTAACATGATTGTAAGCGAAAGCCAGTGACTGATTGATAATAGTCACTGGCTTTTATTTTATCTTATCTTATTGTTTTAAAGATTTTATATAACAACGAATGGGGGGATTAGCGATGCGCAGTTTTACGTTTACTATTAATATTAGTTACACTCTTTTTTTGCAACACTATGCGGGTGCTGCCAGTAATGTGGTGGTTGTAACTGATACTGGCTTAAAGCTTCAACTTCCTGCAATAAGACTACGAGGTTTTCTAACCCATGCTGGTATTACAGGAAAATTCCGTGTCATGGTTAATACTGATAATAAATTTGAGACAATTGAACGCCTTTAATGCTTATTTTGGCTTTATTTTATAGGTTATTAAAAATGGCCTAGGTAATGATATTGCATGCTATTTAGCGACGCTGTCACTGTATGTCATCCATAGAATGCCATCATTATTGATATTGTTGTGATTTTGTATGAATAAATAAAGTCAAAATTAAAATGTAAGAGAGGACACGTTCGCAGTTATTAATGAGAATAGCGGCTTTAAAATAATAGCTATAGCAGTAATATACCCCCTGTTTACTCAATATTTTGTCTACATCTTTTAATGTTGCGGGTTAAAAGCATTGGGTTTTATGTTTATCGTAAATGGAATGTATTAATAGGTAACTATTATGTAAGGCTAATGTTCTTAAATGAGTTGCTTTTCTGATCTGTACGAAAACGTTTGCTTTTTGTTATTATTATTTGAAATAAACTCTACTTATAACTCATTGTAAATGTTGATATAAAATATAAGCCTATGTTTTATTGATGATAATCAAACAAATAGGGATTGTATTTAGCCTTGTAACTGTGAATAATACCACCCCGTTTACACGGGATTTTTAATGGAGTTATAATGTTATATCGCATCGCACGATCCGCTATTTTCCAGCTGGATGCAGAAAAAGCACACGACCTCGCTATTCAAAACTTTTCTCGCTTTACTGGCACTCCTCTTGATTTCTTCTATCGTCAACATGTTCCTGAACGTCCTGTTGAAGTTATGGGTATTACGTTTAAAAATCCTGTTGGTCTAGCCGCTGGCCTAGATAAGAATGGCGAATGTATTGATGCATTTGGCGCTATGGGGTTTGGTTTTATTGAAGTTGGTACTGTGACACCACGTCCTCAGTTGGGTAATGATAAACCGCGTTTATTTCGTTTAATTCCTGCTGAAGGTATTATTAACCGTTTTGGTTTTAATAATTTAGGTGTCGATAAACTTGTTGAGAATGTCAAGAAATCGACTTATGACGGTGTTATTGGTATTAACATCGGTAAAAATAAAGACACACCTATTGAAAAGGGCGCTGAAGACTATTTAATCTGTATGGAAAAGGTCTATCAGTACGCTGGCTATATTGCGGTTAACATTTCTTCACCAAACACACCGGGATTACGTTCGCTACAATACGGCGAAGCATTAGATGATTTATTAGCACAGCTAAAACAAAAACAAATCGAGCTTGCTGAATTACATGGTAAGTATGTTCCATTAGCACTTAAGATTGCCCCCGATCTTGATGATGATGAAATTGTTCAGATTTGTGAATCTCTTATTAGTCATAATATTGATGGTGTTATTGGTACGAATACCACATTAGATCGTACCTTGGTTGAAGGCATGGATCATTGTGATGAAATGGGAGGCTTAAGTGGTCGTCCATTACAAAATAAGAGTACTGACGTTATTCGTAAAATGGCGATTGCCCTTAATGGTGCATTACCGATTATTGGTGTTGGTGGTATTGATTCTGCAGTATCTGCGCGTGAAAAAATTCAAGCGGGTGCGCAATTGGTTCAAGTCTATACGGGCTTTATTTATCACGGTCCACGTTTAGTTAAAGACATTGTTAACGGTCTTTAATATAACCGTATGATGTAATAAGACTATTATCTATTTAGCCAAATTGAATGTGATGTTCAATTTGGTTTTTTTATATCTGCAAATTAATAGCCATCAATTTTTTGATTAACATCTGATCTCAATAGTGCTGGTGGCTTTAAGTATTAAAATTAATTGAATGTTATGTCATCAAGTGGTTCATTGTTTTTATAGCAATTTGTATCTAATAAATACCTGATTTGAGTCTGTTTTTTCCTTATGAGAATAGTGATGATATTTTGGATAGTGACGTTTTAGTTGCAAATATTTACGCTGTATTTGTGTTCAAATAACAAAGATAGAATGTTCATAAGGAATCAAAGGCTGCCTTTTTCTGCTAATTAACAAATTGATTGTGGTAAAAACGAGGTATTTAATGTGATTTCAGTTATAATTCGACGCAATATTAGTGTGAAAAGAACGCCATGAATCAATATTTAGCAATTACTTCCCGCGGCCTAGAAAACTTGCTTGCGGATGAACTAGAACAATTAGGTGCACAAGAGATTCAAGTTGTGCATGCCGGTGTCCGTTTTAAAGCCGATCAAGCAATGGCTTATCGTTGCTGTCTATGGACACGTATTTCATCTCGAATCATCCAAGTGTTGAGTGAGTTTAATGTCCGTGACGATATGGACTTATACTTAGGTGCAACGGCAATTAATTGGATGAGCCACTTTGATAGCAATACCCGTATTGTGGTTGATTTCAATGGTACTAACCGTGAAATCCGTAATAGCCAATACGGCGCAATGAAAATCAAAGATGCGATTGTTGACCGCTTTACTAAAGCTGATCTTCGTCGCCCAAATATCGATCGTGAAAATCCAGATCTACGTATTCATATGCGTCTTTCTGGTGAGAAAGGTATTCTTGGCCTAGATATGGCAGGTAGCGGTTTACACCAACGTGGTTACCGTAGTGAAGCCGGTCGTGCGCCATTACGTGAAACACATGCTGCTGCATTAGTGATGAAAAGTGGCTGGACACCAGAAACTGCATTGTTAGATCCAATGTGTGGTTCTGGTACGTTAGTCATTGAAGCTGCAATGATAGCCGCTGATATTGCACCTGGCCTTAAACGTAAGCGTTGGGGCTTTGAGTCAATTAAAGACTTTGACAAAGAAGCATGGTTAGAGATTCATGCTGAAGCGACAGTGAAAGCGCGTCGTGGTCCTTCAAAAGTAACGACAAAATTCTTTGGTCGTGAAATGGATCAACGTGTATTAGCGATTGCTCGTGATAATGCGGGTCGTGCTGGCGTGAAAGGTTTGATTGATTTTGCCTACGGTGATGCAACACAACTGATTCGTCCTGAAGGATTTGAAACAGGCATCATTCTTTGTAACCCTCCTTATGGTGAGCGTTTAGGAACAACATCTGAACTTATCTCATTGTACAAAGAGTTTGGTAACCGTTTAAAACTTGCTTTTGAAGGCTCAGTTGCGGCTATCTATTCTGGCTCGAATGAATTGTTAAGTTGTATGCGTATGCGTGCAGATAAACAATTTAAATTAAGTAATGGTGCCCTTGATTGTGTACTTAAAACATACTTAATTACTGCTGGTAGTGTTAAGAAAGAAGAAGGTGAAGAAGAAGGCGTTATCGTTCAAGAAGACGTAGCTCCTGATTTTGCTAACCGCTTAAAGAAAAATATCGCTAAGTTAGGTAAATGGGCTAAGCGTGAAGGCATTGATTGTTACCGTATTTATGATGCGGATCTACCTAACTACAATGCTGCTATCGATAAATACAATGATTACCTTATCATTCAAGAATACGCAGCACCAAAGACGGTTTCTGAAGAAACCGCTCGTCGCCGTATTATGGATGTATTACGTGCCACGATTGAAGTAACCGGCGTTGAGCCAAATAAAGTTATTTTAAAAGTACGTGAGCGTCAAAAAGGGCGTAATCAATACCAAAAGCTATCAAGTGCAGAACGTCACATGACAGTGGATGAATACGGCATTAAGTTTAAAGTGAATCTTTATGACTACCTTGATACAGGTCTATTCTTAGATCACCGTATTACGCGTCGTATGATTAGTCAAATGGCAACAGGTAAAGATTTCCTTAACTTGTTTGCTTACACGGGCTCTGCAACGGTTCATGCAGCAGTAGGTGGCGCTAAATCAACAACAACAGTTGATATGTCGAATACTTACTTGCGTTGGGCTCAAGAGAACATGGAGCTTAATAACCAAGTAGGTGATCAACATGAGTTTGTTCAAGCTGACTGTCTGCAATGGTTACAAGAAGTTGATGATACGTTTGATCTGATCTTTATCGATCCACCAACGTTCTCAAACTCTAAGCGTATGAAGCAGACGTTTGACATTGAACGTGATCACATCATGTTGATGGAAAATCTAAAACGTATGTTGCGTCCAGAAGGACAAATTATATTTTCTAACAACAAGCGTCACTTCAAGATGGATCTTGAAAAACTGACTGAACTTGGCCTACAAGCGAAGAATATTTCAGACAAGACCTTACCAATTGATTTCGCTAAAAATAAGCAAATTCATAACTGTTGGATTATTACCCACAAGGAAGACTAAGTGTAAATCACACTTTATAGCACACAAGGACGTCATCTCTGCGAGCAAGCTTATGGTTTGCTGGTGGAGGTGGGTGTGCAGTATCAAGTAAGCATCGTTGATATTGCGTTTGACGATGCTTTATTTTCTCGTTACGGTATAACTATCCCCGTACTCTCAATTCTAAATCATGATGTTCACACTATTTCGGCGCCAGAACGTCATTGGCCATTTGACCGAAATAGGTTAGCAGCATGGTTAATTACTTATAAGCTTGGTTAAAATAAGATGGCACTAATTAAAATCAGTAACGCTCAACTAGCCTACGGCGATCATGCATTACTTGATAAAGCAGAATTTCTTCTTCATTCACATGAACGTGTATGTTTAGTGGGTCGTAATGGCGCAGGTAAATCAACGTTAATGAAAGTAATTGCTGGTGAAGTATTACTTGATGACGGTACCGTTCAACGTCAAAATGAGCTGGTGGTTTCACGTTTAGAACAAGATCCACCACGTAATGCTGAAGGCTCAGTATTTGATTATGTTGCTGAAGGTCTTGCTGATGCTGGTCGTGTATTACGTGAATACCATCATCAGTTAGATTTAGTGACAGAAGATCCAAGTGAAGCAAATATTAATAAGCTAGCGCGTATTCAAGAACAAGTAGACCATCATAATGGTTGGCAGCTTGATACACGTATTGCCGCAGTGTTAGAAAGTTTAAAACTTGAACCAACTGTATTATTAACAGATCTCTCTGGTGGTTGGCAGCGTAAAGCCGCACTTGCTCGTGCTTTAGTGTGTAATCCAGACATCCTATTATTGGATGAGCCAACGAACCACCTTGATGTAACAACTATTGAATGGCTAGAAGGTTTCCTAAAAGACTTCCGTGGTTCAATTATCTTTATTTCTCACGACCGTGCATTCATCCGTTCAATGGCAACACGCATTGTCGACCTTGATCGTGGCCAATTAACGTCTTTCCCTGGTGACTATGAAGGTTACCTTGATGGCAAAGAAGAGATGCTACGTGTTCAAGCTGAACAAAATTCATTATTTGATAAGAAGCTCGCACAAGAAGAAGTGTGGATCCGTCAAGGTGTTAAAGCTCGTCGTACGCGTAACGAAGGCCGTGTTCGTGCACTGAAAGCATTACGTAACGAACGTAGCGATCGTCGTGACGTTGTTGGTAAAGCTGATATGCAGCTACAAGATGCGAACCGTTCAGGTAAGATTGTCTTTGAAGCGAAAAATATCAGTTATAGTTACGGTGATAAGCCAATCGTTAATGATTTTAGCTTTAACGTAATGCGTGGCGATCGTATTGCATTAATTGGCGCGAATGGTTGTGGTAAGAGTACGCTAATCAAGGTCATGCTTGATCAACTGCAAGTTACCGGTGGTGATTTCCATTGTGGTACTAAATTAGAAGTTGCTTACTTTGACCAATATCGTGAAATTCTAGATCCAGAAAAAACAGTAATCGATAACCTTGCTGATGGTAAGCAAGAAGTAACCATTAATGGTAAAACTCGCCATGCGTTAGGTTACCTACAAGATTTCTTATTCCACCCACGTCGTGCTCGTACACCGGTTAAAGCACTATCTGGTGGTGAGAAAAACCGTTTACTACTGGCGAAATTGTTCCTTAAGCCTAATAACTTGTTGGTTCTCGATGAACCAACAAACGATCTAGATATCGAAACATTGGAACTTTTGGAAGATATTCTTGCCAATTATCAAGGGACATTGCTTTTAGTAAGTCACGATCGTCAATTTGTTGATAATACTGTGACTACAAGCTGGATTTTTGAAGGTGATGGTGTTGTTAACGAATACGTTGGCGGTTACCATGATGCCCAATCTCAGCGTGCGAATTCTTATGCTAATCAAGCGAAAGAGCAGGCCGCTCAAATTGAATTAGCAAAAAAGAAAAAAGCAGAACAAGAACAAAAGCAGCAACAAGAAACACCAAAACGCGTAGGTAAGAAGCTATCTTTTACACTTCAACATGAGTTAGCTGCTTTACCGAAAAAAATTGAAGACTTAGAAAATGAAATCGCAAAATTGCAGGTACTCGTTAATGATCCTGCGTTCTTCTCGGATCCGAAGAATGATACCCAAGCGACGCTAACAGCTTTAACGAAGCTTGAAGCCGAATTTGAAGTTGCATTTGAACGATGGGAAGAGCTGGACGCGATGTAAAAGGAATCCTAATGCCACATAAGATGTTAAAGCTTTCTACACTTGCTATTTTAATTGCAGGGGCCTCACAAGCGAGTGCTGCTGTATATACGGTTGTACCTGTTGATAATGGTAATAAAAACATCAGTAAAGTAATTAAAGATTTAGATTATTTTTCTGAAGCGCAGGCAAATGCTAATGAAATACCTATTTCTGTATTTTCAACAGGAATTAAAGCTTCTGTTGATGGTGAAAATTGTTTTATAGATAAGTGTGTAGAAGTTGTAAATGGACAGACTGTAGTTCTTAAAAATTATGGTGTTACAGGTGCTGCTCGTCGTGGTACTCAGGGTACGCCAATTAATGATACGGTAGCTTATAATCAGAACGATCAACATGTTAATGATTTTTCTGAATTAGAGCAATATTGTGACGCTAATCTTAATATAGGTTACTGTTCAAATGTTCAAGAAGGCTATATGTCTTGGGCTGGTATGCAATATTTTGGTGACAATTATAATCCAAATGCATCAATGTCAAATGAAGGCGTTGGTGGCTTGCAGAAAAAACAAGCAGCATGGAAAAATGATTATTATTCCAATTCGTTTGCACTTGATGATGGAAAGCATATAACATCTTTTGCTGATTTAGGTAAAGATAATTACTCGGGTAGTAAAAAAGATAAACTAGGTACAATTATTGATCATCCAACCACAGATGCTGTTGCTAATGGTATTGTTGGTGATTATGTTTATGGTACAACAACATCTGCATTATTTAAAAATACAGATGGCAATATGCCTCGCGCATTTGAAAAGCGTGGCTTTGTTAATACAGTATCTAAGAAAGTAGAATTACCTCCAGTTTCTAAAGGCTCTGATTTTGTTAATAACATGGGTCAAACAGAAGCTAATGGTGCTGTAGTTCTGACTAATGGAGATTTGTTAGTTGTTGGTTCATCATCATACGCACCAAGTTTTTATTTTGATGGTCGTGATGATGATAAATTACCAGATACTGATGATATTGGTATTGCAGCTGGTGGATTAGATTTTGGTAAATTAAAACAATGTATTACTAATCCTGATGTTTATTATAGTCGATGGGAATGTCAATTTAGTACGTTTGCAAACGAAGCTGCATATTGGCTAGTGAATACAGACGGCACTGTAACATCTCATGCTATTTCTGCGGGAAGCGGTGATAATCGTGATGGTTTAGCTGTTATTGATAAAGACAATGATTCACTATCATTCCAAGCATCAGCACAAGCAGTAGCATTAGATACGAATGGTGAGCCCATTGCCGTTGGTTATTCAACGGCAGATGTTAGAGATGATTACTATGCGATGCAAGCAGCATACTTTACTGCGAAATCGGCTGATTTAACGTCATGGACACGCACTCTAATACCTGGATTAGATATTAAGCCTGGTGATGATCGTGACTTTACTTACACTATTGCAAATGGCGTTAATAGTAAGTCTGTGATTGTAGGTGATGCAAAAGGTAATAGTGAGAAACCACAACGTGCATTTGTTTACAAAGCAGGACAAAGTAAAGCGCAGTTCTTTGATGATCTAGCTCCGACTATTTTCTTTAAAGATTCAAACAGTAATGCAGCTGCGATCAATAATAATGGTCAAGTTGTAGGTTGGGTTGATGTGGAAGCAAGCAATGGTGCAGAAGCGCGTCATCGTGCCTTTACTTACATCAATAGTACTGCACAAGGTCCACTCAAGACTGGTGGAGCTTGGATGCTTGATGATCTAACTAACGATCCAAGTGCTGGTGTCGGTTCTTTGGCAAATTCATACCGTATTCACGATGCAACAGGCATTAATAATGCGGGTGTAATTGCAGCGACTGCATCTTATTGTCAAGATGGTTATGCTAATCTAAGTAAACTGGCACATTGTAATAGTACTGAACAGCAGGTGATTGTTAAGTTAGTACCAAATGCAAATGCAACCGCTGCAGATATTCATCCACGAGCGAAAGATGAAGATCAACCACTTAAACGTTCTGGTGGTTCACTTGGTATTTTAGCTTTGACAGCGTTAGGTTTTATTGGTTTCAGAAGAAGAAAATAATTTATTAATTAAATTATTTAATCATAACGGGCTCACAATTTGTGGGCCCGTTTTGTTTTTAAGCTTGATCAATTTCATAATCTGAACCATTTTTAAAAGGGAGCTATAACACTCCGTTATTACTTTATTGTAATAAAAAGTACCAAACAGATAAGGATGAGGATCGAACTATGAAGAGACAAAAGCGGGATCGTTTAGAACGCGCACAAGCTCGAGGTTATCAAGCCGGTTTAAATGGCCGTTCTACAGAGGATTGTCCATATAATGGTACAGATGCCCGTACGAATTGGTTAGGCGGTTGGCGAGACGCAAGAGAGGAAATGCAACAAGGTCTCTATAAATAAGATAACCTCCCTCATGGTTAACCTTTCTGATGCCCCTTAGGAGAAGGGGCTTTTTATTACGTAAGTTATTATTGCCATCATTTTATTGCAATGGTGTTTATCACCACTTAATAAAAAGCTATCTATTTTATGTATTTGATTGAGTGGTTTTAAATTAGCAAGCATTAGGTTTAAACACAGTGTGTGGGTGGTTATATTTTTTGAGGTGATGGCTGGTGGACTTAAAATGAGATCAAAGATTATTTATTGCCCTAAAATGGGTAAAAAAAAGCCCTGAAGAAGACTTCAGAGCTTTAATGTTTTAGTTTCTAATCGAATTAAAAGTTGTCGGTATCTTTGAATAAACCTACTTTAAGATCTTTAGCAACATAGATTTCTTTACCGTCTACAAGTACACGGCCATCAGCAACACCCATAATAAGTTTACGGTTAATAACACGTTTAAATTGAATGTCGTAAGTTACTTTTTTAGCGGTTGGTAGAACTTGACCTGTGAATTTAACTTCACCAACACCCAGTGCACGGCCTTTACCTTCGCCACCAGACCAGCCAAGGAAGAAACCAACAAGCTGCCACATGGCATCTAAGCCAAGACAACCGGGCATTACGGGATCACCAATAAAGTGGCAGTTAAAGAACCATAGGTCAGGGTTGATATCTAATTCCGCATGGATAAACCCTTTGCCGTGGTCTCCGCCTTCAGCTGAGATATTAACTACACGGTCAATCATCAGCATATTGTCTACTGGTAATGATGGAAATTCAGGACCGTATAGCTCGCTTTTGCCACATGCAACTAGTTCTTCGTGTGTATAAGAATTCTGGCGTGTCATTAGAATCATTTACTCCTTCAAAAGTATGCAAGCAATTTAGCTTACACGTGTACGCTAAACAACTCGGATCAGTTCTGGCCCAACCAGTTGGAAATCATTAATCGAAGTCGATTCATAATACCAATCTGATCAGAAAGGTCACCATGGTGGAAATAATCGATGCGTTCTTCAATTAAAGAGAGGATTGTTTCATCATCTTCATTTTCACTGCGGAAGGCTTTATTTGTAAGACGAGGGATCGCCTCATCAACATTATTCACCGCCCAGATATGGAATTGTTTTGCTTTAATAGCTTCAATCACTTCATCGTTTAAGCAAAGGCTAGATAGGTTAGTATGCGGTAAAATCACACCTTGGTTACCAGTAAGGCCGCGATGAACACAAACCTTATAGAAACCTTCAATCTTTTGATTAATCCCGCCAACAGCTTGTACACGTCCAAATTGATCAACGGCACCTGTGACTGCAATTTCTTGATTAATGGGTTGAAATGATAACGCCGACACTAATGCACAAAGTTCAGCTAACGATGCACTATCACCATCGACTTCTGAATAAGATTGTTCAAAGACAATTGATGCTGAGTAGGGAAGCGCTTGATCTAAATCGAGTGCTGTTGCAACAAAGGCCTGCATAATCATCATGCCTTTCGCGTGAATATTACCACCAAGTTCAACTTTTCGTTCAACATCAGTAATATCACCATCGCCAAAATGGACTACACAAGAAATTCGTGCGGGTTCACCATAAGCATGTGGATGTCCAGGCATTTCAACCACAGTTAAACCATTAACCTGACCAACTTCTTCACCTTCAGTTGCGATTAATACTTGACCATGGTGGATATCAGCAATTGCACGCTCAGGTAAATATGATTCGCGATATTCTTTAGCTCTCAATGATGCTTTAATGTACTCAGCAGTGATTGGACGGCCTTCTGATTCTACAGCGGCTTCTGAGAGTAAATTTAGATGCCACAATGGGCATAATGGTAAGCGCGTTTGGTCTTCTGCGTGACGAGCGCCTGCAAATAACAGAGCTCGAATTGCGTCTGAGTCAGCAAGTGCGGGTAAGTTATAGTATTGGATAATACCTTTAATATAACTGATGTAATCAGTCATCGTCGCTTCATTAAGCAATAGATCTTGCTCAAATTCACCGTACATAGCCATACCATCACTTAAATCTGGCTCTGCAGCATCAAGTTCAGCCATGAGATAACGTTCGCCTATAATTATAAGCTTAACGTTAACTGTTTCTGTTGCTGGTAATTCATAGAGACTTTTATTAGTGATTGGTTGCCACTCAAGCTGACCATTCATCAAGACATTCTTTAACTGTGGCCATAAGCTTGGATCGCTTAAAATTGCAGTAATAGATAAAACAAGATAGCCGTTATGTGCTTGATGAAGTAAACCATATTTAAGCTGGGGTTGTGTCTCACCATTTTTAGCCGGATAAACTGCGCCAAATAATTTCTCATGAGTGACGTTGTCACCAGCAATGATAATTGGCTGTTCTACGGTATTTTCATTATTGTTGCTTGATTTGTTAATGCTTTTTTTTAGCAATTCAATAATGTAATCACGATATAACGTGTTATCGGAAGCCGTAATGCGTAGAATGCGTGGCTGTAAATTCATCGCGGTGAAGCGGCGTATAGCATCGGACAAGCGAGATTGAAGGATGCCGACCAGAGTAGGTTCTAGATCATCATATTGATCTAATACGTGCTGATACGGGCTGTAATCTGGAAACATGTTACGCCAAGATTCTTCATGCATAAATTTATGATTTCTATTGTTACTGTGAAAAGATGTGCAGTATAAAGCAATCAAAGGACTCATAATAGACACTTATCGTCTATATTTAAATTTCACTATTAAGGTTATTTAATATTGAGGGAAGAGATTGTTATTTTGCTTCGCAGGAGTTACACTGTAACTGTCAGTATAAATAGTTCGAGACTTATTAATCCTATGAAATATCAGCAACTTGAGAACCTTGAAGCAGGTTGGAAATGGACTTATTTGGTAAAAAAATGGAAAGAAGGAGAAGCAATAACAAGCTTTATTGATCAAAGTGAAGCGGATGTAGCAATAAAAATATTACTGGATATTGAACATGAACCAACTAAGGTTATCGAATGGATTAATAACAATATGGCGAATAGTTTAGAAAATAAGCTAAAGCAAGCCATTCGAGCTAAACGTAAGCGACATTTTAATTCAGAACAAACACATACGAAAAAGAAATCAATTGATTTGGATTTTCGGGTATGGGAAAAATTAGCTGAAAAATCACAAGAGTTGGGTTCGACGTTATCAGATACTATTGAATATTTGATCAGTGAAAGTTCTCGTATCGAACAAGTGAATCAAACTGTTTTAAATTCAAAGAATGATCTCACTCAGCAACTTAATTCAGATTCTTTTGAGTAATATACTTTTTGATTAAGTCGGTAGTGCTTTTCTTTTTAGTTAAATTTAATTATTGAGAGGTGTGTAATGGAATATGTTCTTTTATTAGCGGTTGTAGTCGTTTTTCTTGTATTTAAAGATCGTCCTATAATGGTGTTAGAGTTTAAAAATGGTGAGCTTATTAAGACGAAAGGACAAGTACCTTCTGGATTTAAAACGGCTTGCAAAGAAATCGCTCATAAAACACCATTTTCTGGGCGTGTAAAAGTATATAAAACACGATTTGCTACAAAATTAGATTTTTCAAATACAATTCCTGCTAAAGTAAAACAACGAATTAAAAATGTTTTTCCACATAATATATCTACATCTAAAAGTGGGAAAAGAGCATAAAAATATAATTTAAGAATAAAAAACGTTATTCTTAAAGATAGCGTTTTTTATTTAAATAAGGTTAAAAATGATAACGCCTTACGCAAAACGATTATTAAAAGGGGATGATTTACATCATTCACTATTAGAATTTATTCAATTAAATAAGATACAATCGGGTTCCTTATTAACAGGTGTTGGTTGTTTATCTCAAGCTAAAATCAGATTAGCGAATGAGCAAAAAATATTACATCTTGATGGGCCATTAGAAATTATATCACTATCTGGAACATTGACGCTTAAGCATGTTCATATACATATATCTGTGGCTGATGGAGAAGGGCGGGTATATGGTGGTCATTTAGTCTCTGGTTGTATAGTGTCTTATACGGCAGAGCTCTGCATGATTGAATATAATAATTTAAATTTTGAGTGTGAATATGATCATCAAACTGGATTTGATGAATTGGTTATATTGAAGCGTGATTAATAAGCCCAAGTGATTCATTCTTGGGCTGTAATTATTATCCAATAGATTTAAGTAATGCTTCTTTACTTTGAATAAAAAAAGCGATTTTTCCTTTTAATTCAGCAAGTTCTTTTTCTGCGTTTAAACGTAGAATGATTTCTTTTTCTAATTGTTCACCTACTTCAACGGCTAAATAACCACCTTTAATTAATGCTTTTGTTGTTACATTTGTTTTTGTTAAAGATTTTAATGATTCAATCATATAATAATGTTGTTCAATATCTCTTATTGTAATAGCCATATATATCCCTTTTATTATTAATGATATCAAAATGATAGCTGCTCGTGAATACATCATTCTAACGCACTATAACTTTATTGATATTAATAAACAACTCAGCTATAATCTTTACCTTTTAACTGACAATTCTTTTGCCTAACAATACTTCAGAAACTTTATTATTGGGGCAAGAAAAAGGAGAGTGTGATATATAAATAGCATCACCTGATCGTAGTGAATCAATAAAAAAATTACTAAACATTAACTGAGCATTGTTCTCATCTATATGTTCCATTCCAAATATATAATAATGATTTTGGAAGCGTAAAAATATACCATTTAGACGACTAGAATAATCGTTATTACTACATTTCCTTGAAATTAACATAGATGCGTAACCATCATTCAATGTTAACTGCAATGTGTTTTGTGTAATATTGTTATTTTTTATTGAAAATTGATATGTAGCTTTAGTATTAACAGAGCTAATTATTGCTTGTGTGATTAAAAAAACAATAGCAGTAAGAATGCCAATAAGCGCTTTATTTAACACTACATATTTCCTGTTTAATAGTAGAAGAGTAATCAACAAAATGATCATTATTCATACTAAATAATTGATAGTAGTTACATCCTTTACTTATAGGGAATGCATACCATTGACTGATATTGCTATTATCATTCTGTAATATTGCATTTTGTACTGGTTTAGGTAAATCGATACCATTATAAATCACAGGAAGCCCCTCAACAGAGGTTGTATCAATAAAGAACAGAAAACGATAACAAATCATTAATGTAGAAAAGAAAAAAATGATAATAATAATAATGTCAAAAAATGTAACATTAAATATGGATGTTTTTTTAATAGTCACATTTTTCAATTCTTGACTGATTATCTTTTCTTTTTTTTCCATATTACCAATAGGTTGTTCTTCATTTAAAATTAGTGTGTTTTTATTACCTCTCTTTATTACATCATTTTTTGGAGGATGAGAGCCATCATCAATGAGTGCTAATTGTCGAATGCAATAACCTAATTTAGGCTCTGTTGTTATTATTTTATGCTCTCCAATTTTCGCAAAAGCAGTGCGTAAATTTTTGATTGCGACCGTTAGTGAATTGTTAGTTACAATTTTTCCTTGCCAACATTCAGCTAATAAGACCTCTCTATATATCGTATTATTAGCTGACTCAGCAAGAAGAGTGAAAATTAAGGTCTCTGATCGAGAGGCTTTAATAAAAGCACCATCACTAATTCGCGTTATAGTTCTACGTGAAAAATCAATATCGAAACGCCCAAGACGTTTACAAGCGCCGTTTATTTCATCGGTCATTTTTATTCTTATCTATCAGTTTTAGCTATAAAACAATAGCTAAATTGTCATCAAACACACTATATCTAAACAGACAAAGTATCTTAGTATTTTATACAAAACCGTTAAATATGCAATTGTGAAATAAGTATAACCAGTATTAAATCTATAATGTCATGGTAATGTTCATTCTATTTGAACGGTTATCTATACATTATTATCTTAATTTTAAATATGTGCCTATTTATGATACTAATCAGGTTTATTATTTGAAGTAATTAATTGTGATCAAAATGAATTATAGAGTAGGGAAGTTAGCATCTTAAATTCATAGAATAGTTAAAGTCTAATTTTCAATGACCATATTGAGTCTCAATCTTGCCATGTTGCTCAACATATTCGCGCGTTGTCACCATGTAATCAAACGCAGATTCTGTTTCGCTAAACCGCAAGTTCATCAGTTTGCCGGTGGCATCATCAATGAAAACCAACAAACAACATTTGTCGCTGCGGCCTTCAAACCAATCATGATGTGAACCATCTATCTGAATTAACTCACCATAACAATCGCGACGATAACGAGGTTGATAAATGCAAGGCTTACGTTTGAAATGCGGAACCCAAAGGCCATCAGCGATCATCCATTGACGTAAAGTTTCTAATCCGATCTTAATACTGTGGCGTTCAATCAGTTTTTCACGTGCCAATGTGGGTCCGAAGTCTGCGTAATATTCGTGGATGAGATTTAAAATACGCAGCCT
>NZ_WMDN01000030.1:0-40108 GCF_021236965.1 Photobacterium carnosum
CTACTTGCTTTAGTCTGTATGGCAACAGGTATGGTAGTTACAGCGCTGGTTGCGGTATCACTGAAGAAATTCCGTAAAGCAAAAGCGGATAAAGTGTTAGCGGTAGCGTAAGAGATAAGTGTTTTAGGTACGAGTCTTGAGGTTAAGACGATAAGTACGAATAAAAGCGATGGGTGAAAGCCTGTCGCTTTTTTGTGTTATCAAATCCAATCAGTTATCCCGTGCAGTGAATGCCCGCGAGGGCGATAGGGAATCTACTATCCGCGCGTCGTAGAATGAATGTATTCCTTGCTTTTCAAATCACATCTTTGCAGTATGTATTCATTACCATAATTAAAAATGCATGTAAGCATAGATATCTCACAGGGGAAGTCATGGCTGGAAATACCATAGGACAATTGTTTCGCGTTACCACCTTTGGCGAAAGTCATGGGGTAGCATTGGGCTGTATTATTGACGGTTGCCCACCAGGATTAGCACTCACAGAATCTGACATGCAACACGATCTTGATCGTCGCCGCCCAGGCACCTCAAAATATACTACTCAACGTCGCGAAGCGGATGAAGTTAAGATTTTATCCGGTGTATTTGAAGGTCAAACAACGGGTACATCGATTGGTTTACTGATTGAAAATACCGATCAACGCTCAAAAGATTATTCTAATATTCAGAATTTATTCCGTCCCGGTCACGCAGATTATACTTACCAGCAGAAATATGGTGTACGTGATTACCGTGGTGGTGGTCGATCATCTGCACGTGAAACCGCCATGCGTGTTGCTGCGGGTGCTGTTGCTAAAAAATACCTTAAACAAGCGCATGGCATAGAAGTATGTGCTTACTTATCCCAGATGGGTGATGTAAAAATAGATAAGGTTGATTGGCAACAAATTGAACAAAATGCCTTTTTCTGCCCTGATGTCGATAAAGTTGACGCCTTTGATGAACTGATCCGTAATCTTAAAAAAGATGGTGATTCGATTGGCGCTAAGATTACCGTGGTTGCTCGTAATGTACCGGTAGGTTTAGGCGAACCAGTATTTGATCGCTTAGATGCGGATATTGCTCATTCATTAATGAGTATCAATGCCGTTAAAGGGGTTGAAATTGGTGATGGTTTTGATGTGGTTGAACAACGGGGCAGTGAGCACCGTGATGCAATGACATTACAAGGATTTAAAACTAATCATGCGGGCGGTATTTTGGGGGGTATTTCATCAGGGCAAGATGTTATTGCGCATATAGCTCTAAAACCGACATCAAGTATCAGTATTCCAGGTGAAACTATCACTAAGCAAGGTGAATCAGCTGAAGTGATCACCAAAGGTCGTCATGATCCCTGTGTTGGTCTTCGGGCGGTTCCGATTGCTGAAGCGATGTTAGCAATTACGCTGATGGATCACTTATTGCGTAATCGTGGTCAAAATGCAGATGTAGTCACAACAACGCCAAAGATTTAGAGCTTGGTTTCGCTGTAAATTAATATTGAAATGACGGAATAATTTTATTCCGTCATTTCTTATAGTGAATGCGAACCATCCATCGTCATTCCCTTTGCTAGTTTATTTCTGTTGTAGCAAAAGTAAATATCTCTCAGATAGCCTCATACTTTAACTTGTTGTGGCTTAATTAACTTGTATACCTAAAGAGGTAGATTTTACACTTCTGCTTCTTCGAACTTAAATACGGGTAAGCTCCAGCTAAAGAATACGGCTGCCATACGTAAACTAAAGCCAACAATCAATGTTACCAGTGTCGTAATATCAGCAGGTACGTTAAAGTGCAACATCGTGACATACATAATACCAGCAAGGAAAGACACTGACGCATAGAGTTCTTTGTGTAATACCATTGGCTTGCGACGAGTGATCATATCGCGAAGTAACCCACCAAAAACCCCCGTTACAACCGCAGCTACAACACAGATAATTGGCGATAATCCCATAGTGATAGCGACTTGACATCCAATAATACTAAAGACAATCAAACCAATAGAATCAAGAATGATAAAAATCTTGTGGAAACGAACGACCCATTTGCCTAATACCGTTGTTAATAAGCCAGCAAGACAGGTAATGACTAAATATTGCGGATGTGCTACCCAACCAAGAGGGTAATGACCGAGTAAAATATCACGAACCGTTCCACCACCAATAGCAGTTGCGCTTGCTACTAACATTACCCCGAACCAATCCATATGACGTTTACCAGCCGCTAATGCGCCTGTCATTGCTTCTGCTGTAATACCGATAATGTATAAAATAGAAAGTAACATAAGAACTGTGATGGCCGTTGTTTATTATGAGAATAAGGTATTGTAATAGTGACAGTTATCAACTTCTAATGAAAAGAATTTAGTGTCAGATGAATTGAATTCATGCAAGAAACACTTTCATTATTATTTATAGTGGATATGTGAGCTTTTTCGATATTTCTTACCGGAAGATGACGAACGAGATTACAGAGATCAAGTAAAATAATCTGTATGTTGTAGCCCTACTTTTTTACTTAATGGCTCTAAATGTTCTAACAATATATAATTCGCTGGTTAATTTAAATTGTATCCAAATAAATAAAATGAAAACACATATGAATCATGACTATAACGATCTTATTCGGTTGTTTAACACGGTCTTTTTAGAGCGTTTAAATACTGAGCTATTATTAGGTGGCGATGAGCCTATTTATCTTCCTGCCTCTGAGGAACGTATTCACCATCAAATTATCTTTGCACGTGGTTATTATGCCTCTGCAATGCATGAATTAGGGCATTGGTGTATTGCGGGTGAAGCAAGACGGTTATTAGAAGACTATGGTTATTGGTATCAACCCGACGGACGTAGTGCTGAAGTACAAGCGGCATTTGAAGTGGTTGAGATTAAACCACAAGCAATAGAGTGGATTTTATCTGCTAGCTGTGGGTTCAAATATCAGGTCAGTTGCGATAATTTAAGTGGTAACTGTGAACCCGATAGAGTGGGATTTACCTCAAAAGTACGAGAGCAAGTCATCAATTATCTAACAAATGGTATTCCAGATCGAGCCAAAATGTTATCTGATGCGTTTCGTGAATTTTATGGTATTGCACCGTTAACAGCAGCTGATTTTCCTAAACCAATTCCATTAACTGATTATGCTTAACTGCAAGGATAGAACATGATCCACGATTATGAACAAAAGCTATTGCAACTTATTGATGACAATATTGACAGTGCAACGGATGATGAACTATTTGCTGGTGGTTATTTACGCGGCCATATCTCACTTGCCGCTGCTGATTGTGAACAGCAAGGTATTGATGATATTATCGTTATGCAGCAAAAAGTAAAACAAAGCTTATTGGATGCTAGAAGTGAGTTGAGTCCAAGTGATTGGCAATTAGTGCAGCAATACAGTGATAAATTAATGGCGTAGGATATTTCCCGCAAGAATGGAAGAAGAAAGCTGCTGTTGCTACCCACACTCTTCGCTCGTTACTTGTTTCCCTCGTTACTTGCTCCTAACCCTGGCTTCTTCCTATTTATCCTAAATAAAAAATCCGCCATAACCGTAAGGGTATGGCGGATTTTTAGTTACAGCCTACATAATTAATATGTAAGGCTAAGTTGATTGTCAGTATAAATTACTTAGCAACAACTTGAGTAACTGTCTCGATGTTTAGCTCAGGAGCAATGATGTCAACACGACGGTTTTCAGCACGGCCTTTAGTTGTATCGTTTGGTGCGATTGGATCTAGCTCACCACGACCTTCACTAAGAATGCGATCTGAACCAACATTTAGGTGAGTACGTAGTGCTTGAGCAACTGCTTCTGCACGTTGTTGAGATAGCTTTTGGTTGTATGCTTCAGGACCAGTACTGTCAGTGTGACCAACAACAGTAATTGTTGCATCAGGGTATTGGTCTAGACGTGCTTCGAAAGGCGCTAGTTGTGCCGCATCACCTGTTGTGATTTTAGAGCTATCGAATGCGAAAGGAACAGTTAACTTTAACTCGTCAATTGTTGCTACAGATACTTGATCAACATAAACAACTTCTGGAGCAACAACAGGAGCTGGAGCGCCCCAGTGGTATGCTAGAGAAACGCCAGCGAATTGAATGTCAGCACCGCCTACATCTTTGTAGTATTGGTATTCTACACGTGTAGATACGTTGTTGTTGATGTAGTACTCAGCACCAACACCAGCAGTTGAAGCCCAACCTTTGTCGTCAGATTGTGCGCCATTTTTAGCGTTCCAATCGTAGTAGAAAACACCTAGTTTAGCGAATACGTCAAACTTGTCGTTGATAGCGTAAGAGTATTTACCTACAAGATCAGCGCCTTGTGCAGTAAATTTACCTTGGCCATTAGTAACGCTTGCGCTACCTAGGTTAGTGTAACCTACTTCGGCTGCAAACCATGGTGTGATTTGGTAACCAGCGAAAACACCACCTGAAAGGTTTTTATCATCAAGATTGATGCTATTAGTGCTATCTTTGATGTCGTAGAAGCTATTACCTAGACGAGCACCAGCATAAAAAGGATTATCTGTTGCAGCATTTGCCACGCCAGATACAAGAAGAGCAAGAGGTAGTACTAGAAAAGTTTTTTTCATAATATTTGCCGTATTTTCCTAATTGTATATAGATCCGACTTAAGCCGGTAATTTTTGCACTATTATATGAAAGTGCTTGTCTATACCCTACAATAACAAATGCTATTAGGATATATTTTTCCTATATAATAATGCATTTTTTTTGAATGATATAGTAATTAAACACTGTTTCATTAAAATTGTCAGTTTTAGGGTAAGAAACTGTTAATAAAGAATCTAACTATCCTTTATTAGTATACTTTTGCGTTGAAATTGCTTTAATCACAACGGTAAAAAGTGCTTATTTATAACATTGAACCGTATTGTGATGAAAATTGGCAACCCAAAAATGAGTTATTGCTTCACAATACGGTTCAGTTATTTCACTTTTAGTTATTAAAAGCTTTACGTCCACTCCATGGTTGGCGACCATCAGTTAAATCATACAAGTGATATTGATGATCTAACATTTGACCACCATCTCGCGTTAATGGAACCCAAGATATTTGTGCTCGGCTGGTACTTGGTTTAACGGTTAAAATATCGAATGGAATCGAGATGTAAAAACCTTTATTAAAACTGCCTTCGCCATATTCTTCTGCTGACATACTGGTTTTAGTAATAAATGCCCCAGCGATAATGCCGCTATCAAATTGCTTTGAGAAGTCGATAGTAACACCAGTATCTTCCGCTAAATAACGTCCAGCACTGACTTTTAATAAGGTATTTGGTAACCATTGCCATTGCGGTTGGTAATACGCAGTTAAATTACCTGTTGTGGTACCTGTTTGTACTTGATAACCATGTTGTTGCTGATTTTTAAAGAAGCCAAAAGTTGAACTTGGATCACGTTGCTTGACATAATTGACATCTAATCCTAATGCCCAGTTACTGCCAATAGAACGATAAAGTACCTCGCCACCCACACCTCCAAACATGGTTTCTAAATAACCTGCATATGCTTGAGCATACCAATTACTTGATACTTGATCTAACCATGTTAGCTGAAGGTTATTCATTCGCAATGTATTATCAGAAATATACTGTCGAACAAGAGTACGCACACGCTTATTATAGGTACCATCCGGTGGTACATTATATTTAAATTTATCGTAGGTATCGTAAAGGTTTAAATACACCGAGCCGCCGATAGTGAAGTGATTATTAAACCAATAATCGGCACTGCCAGTCACGCCAACATTAAACATATAGAAGCCTTCAGAGCTGCCTAATGATTGTTGTAGCGTTGGTGCAAGTCCGATATTCCAGTTTTGGTTAAGATCGGCCACTTGCTGACCTTCAATCGTCGTTGGAGCGGTAGTCGTGCGACTATCTGCAATGTTACTGCCAATATAATCATTATTGGCAACTTGGAGTAACTGCTGACGATTAAGCATCGTTTCAGTAATCGGTTGATTAGCAACTGTTTCTACAATATGGAATTGTTCTACTGCTGGTGCTTGGTTATTAAGCAGGATCCCTGCGCGTAATTGCGCTTGATCACGATCACGATATTTAACCTGCTCGGCAACCACTGTAATGCTGTTATCACCATTTTGATAAATTGTCGGATTTTTATAACCTGCAATATTATCGATATCGTGAGCAAGTTGTTGCCATTGTTCTGGCGTAAGATCAGATGCTGTAGGTGTAGTAGACACTGCTGGCATTGGTTCGTCTAACCAACTGGCTTTTAATTGATTAAAGTTTGTATTAACACTTAAACCAAAACTTACAGTAGTGCCACGCTCATAACTGATATTTGCCGTTGCCCAATCCGTTAATTGGTAAACCGCACCAAAATTAAAGGGGGTTTTAGGGGTCATGTTATGGTCACGATTAGCACGGAAATCATCCGTGTAATCGTTACCGTCATACTCAAGCTTTAATTGCAATGGCTGCCATGGGGTTTGGTATTCGATACCACCATAAAGGGCTGCATTACCCTTAAACCAACGGCCAGTATCAAAACTACCACCGTTACCTTTATAACCATTATCACGGTCACAAAATTTATCACTTACTTTACATAATGGATTGGTAATGTTACCGCGTTGACCGATATAACCCCAGCCTAAGCCGAGCGTAAAATCTAAAGGTCCAACACGTTTATTGGCGGCAATGAATTCACCATCAAATAAACCAGTGCCGCCGAGGTCACGAATGCCAACAGCAACTTCAGGTAACCAATAAGACTCTTGCCATAAACGCAGTTTTACATCAATGCCTTTATCAGTATATAAGGTGTCACCACTAAAACTTTGGTCGCTACTGTAATAAAGATCAGGCACTTGGGTATAACGAATAGTGGTTTCTAGCCATGGCAACAGTTGTAATGATGTCCAGTAATGGTGGTAATCACTGCTAATAGTGGTGCCAAAAGTAAATTCACCTTCTGGTTGCATACGTGCGGTTGGCATTTGCATTAAACCAACCCCACCAAAATCACTATTAGAATAGCGCATTTCAGGGTAGCTAAATTCATCCGCTTGAGCATTACAGAATGGCAGTAATGCGATTGCTAATGTTGACAAAGCAAACAGAGGACGTTGGCATAGAGAGCGGCGAGTAGAAGCCGATGTGACAGAATTCATTACAACGTCCTGTTGGTTAGCATTGAAGAAATAGCATGGTTTAATTCACTGTAATTATGAAATAGTGATTGATAGCCAATGAAAATGATCGCTCCTGGTGCAATATCATTATGGTTATTATTCCAGTACGCAATCGGGTGTTGTTGTATCACGCCATCAGGCTGAATAACCGTTACTTCACTATTGGCGGCGATTGTAAGCGGCGTTACTTGAGTTAAATATTCTTTCGCCGCCATGCGAGGTTGCCAGGTTATTGTTTGTGGCTTTTCAATGGCACCAATAACGATCACTGACGTCGGGCGATTAGCTAATTGCAGTTGGTAATTGCCATTTAATAATGGATTGTCGGCTTTATTTAAACGTACTTTATCAATATCAATATTGACGGGCAGACGTTGGTGATAAATATGTTGCTGTAACCATTGCGCAGTATTGGCAAAACTATCGCTAACAAGGACATCGTCACGGTGTTGTTGGCTTAATTGTGTTAGTTGGGTGATCAATGCTTGTTTAGTTTTAGGTTCAGTCGCGGTGCTTAAGCTGCTACCAAGCCAATAAGATGTTTCAGAAACAGTACGTTGTTTGAGGCTATCGCTAACAACTTGCGCCAAGCGTACGGGTTCTGCGTAGTGCAATGTTACTGCCGCTGCAGAAGTACCGTTGGCATACAATGTGATTATACTTTGCGCAAAACTGGGTATGGAAATAAATAAACACAGGCTCGCTAGAACATAACAGCGATAACGAGAGAATAGAGACAAAAGTGAAAACATAAATACGCTACCGTTAGTTAAAAGGTTTAAGGATAGTCATTTCAACACGAGGTAAAGAGGGCGCAATATATTGTAGGCTCTTTACGACTTTACCAGTTTGTTGTTCAATCCAAAAAGTATTGCGGTAATGTTTATTTAATTGCTTAACTAACACATTTTCATTAAAGCGTAGTACAGGTACTGATTTGCCATTAATGGTTAATACTTCTGCGTGATCAAACACAAAGTTAGAATCTAACTGATAGCCTGTGTGGTAACCCGGCTGCCAATCAATGGTGCGTTGCCATTGCTTTGGTGTTGTTGCAAGGTGCAGTCCTAAAGACAGTGGATCGGGGCTAGTGCTGTGAGTGGTTAATAAATTGCCTTCACTTAAATTAACTGTTTTTATAATTCGTCCACTCTGAGTAATTAGCATACCGTTATCACTAGCAAGCCATTTTAGTTGTGGTGGATTGTTTTTATTACTATGGGTTATTGTTTTTCCTGCTGGTGTTTCAGCAAACGCTAATACCATAAATAATTGATTATTATTACCAATACGGACGTATGTGCTGGCATAAGGTAGTTGAGTTACCTCATAAGGAGATTTGTGAATATCAGCAGAGCCTTGAATCGCTAATCGAACAGTATCATTAACATTCTTTACTTTTTGGGTACAGCCTGAAATGAAAGAAAAAAGAATAAATATAAATAGTAGTTTGAAAGGGAATGACTTTATAAATTTAAGCATCCAAATTACTTCCGATAGACTATCAGGGTTGAGCTATAGATTTCGGAAATCGAATAGCTTATATAAAGAAATAACCGTGACGAGCACGGTTATTAACAGACTAAATAAGAATAATTTATTTAGTAGTACCAGCCGTTACTGATGTTGAGTTAGTGTTGCCTGAATCAGAAGCAGCAACAGCAACAGCAGCAACAGCAGCCGCAGCTCCAACGACAACAGCTGTTGTCACGCCAGTAGCAGTAGCAGCAGCAGTGCTTGCACCTGCAGCGGTACCTGTTGTAGTTGCAGTCGTTGTTGTTGCAGGTGTTGCTGCGTCATCAACAACATAACCGCCAGCAAATGCTGATGAAGACATAGCCATAGCTGCTAGAAGAACTAATGCATTCTTTTTCATGATGTAAATCCTTATTGATAAAAATAATATATAGGCCGTCAAAAAATGACGATTATTGGTGGTGATTTATTAGTGTACTAATTTTAATAATTATACAGATAAAAAGAATATAACTATGTAAGTTTTTTTTATCTTTTATGTGTCTATATGTATACGCTGTGATCTAGATCGCTTTAATTAAACATAAAATGCTTTTTCATTTGCAAATGAATTGTAAACCATAATATTTTATGAATGTATTTTATTACAAATAGTTATCAGTTTTAAAAAAGAGTATTATAGATAGTAAATGAGCAAATTTTTATATTTCATTTTATATGTAAATTCAGTAGAATCTAAAGCAATGTAAATAGTAAAAATGTCATTTTCAACTTTTTTTAGATATATATGTAATTTAAATGCTAATTACTGCATTTATATGTTTAATAGGTTTGTGTTTTATTAATGACAAAAAAATTATACTTCTATAGCAAGTGAGGAGCTGTAACCTTCGGGCGGTAGCATGCTTGTTTGTCAGGAATTCCCATCAATCAATGCTGAAATGAATTTAATCTAATGGAATTATCAAAAAAATTGCTTATTACAGCAGTTGCTTCTGTAATGTTAGCTGGCTGTAGCATGCCAGGATCCCATCTTAGCCTTGATGGTAAGCATGTTTCTAAAACTAATCAGGAACAACCTACACTTGATCAAGAAGTGAATGTTTTCCCACTTACTGCCAGTAATATTAGTCAGTTTCAACAAGCTAAAGTCGTTGCGCAAGTTAATCCTAAGCTAGATCAAGAATTATCTGGCTACCAATACCATATTGGTCCGGGTGATATATTAAATGTCACTATTTGGGATCACCCTGAATTAACCATTCCTGCAGGCTCTTACCGTAGCGCAAGTGAAGCGGGTAATTGGGTTCATGCAGACGGTACTATTTTTTATCCTTATATTGGCCAAGTGCATGTTGCAGGTAAAACAGTAACCGAAGTACGCCAAGATATTGCTCGTCGTCTAGCGGCATTTATTGAAAAGCCACAAGTTGATGTTAATGTCGCTTCATTCCGTTCGAAGAAAGCATATATTACTGGTGATGTTAAAAACCCAGGTCAACAAGCGATTACTAATGTGCCATTAACCTTACTTGATGCGATTAATAAATCAGGTGGTTTAGATGCTGACGCTGATTGGCGCAATGTAACATTAACTCGTGATGGCAAAGATCAGACGTTATCACTGTATGCTTTAATGCAACGTGGTGATTTAATGCAAAATCGCTTATTACGTAATGGTGATATTGTTCACGTACCACGTAATGATGCGCAAAAAGTGTTTGTGTTAGGTGAAGTTAAAGAGCCTAAGCTGCTTAAGATTGATCGCGCAGGCATGAGCTTAACTGAAGCTCTAAGCAGTGTCGGTGGTATTAATGAACTACAAGCAGATGCCACTGGCGTGTTTGTTATTCGTGCCACCCATTCTGATATTAAACAAAAGCCATATTCACCAGTCGCGAATATCTACCAATTAAACATTAAAGACGCAACAGCATTAGTGATTGGTACTGAATTTGAATTACAGCCTTATGATGTGGTGTATGTTACCGCTGCACCAATTGCACGTTGGAACCGTGTTATTCAACAGCTAGTACCAACGATTAATAGCTTTAACAATTTATCTGAAGGTATGAACTACTACATGAACTTGAAGTAGAGATTTAAGGGGGCAGGTAAAGACAGGAGGAGAAGGTAAGGATAGGAAATGAAGGTAAGGGTAATCCTCCTCGTTGCTAAAATCCTTACCCTTGCTTTTCCTCGTTGCTAAAATCCTTGCCCTTGCTTTTTCTCATTCCTTAAACCCTATTAATTCGAACCTATCTTTATGTTTAATAAAATTCTTGTTGTTTGTGTGGGTAATATTTGTCGTTCCCCTTCTGGTGAACGTATCCTACAAGCAAAATTACCGCATAAACATATCGCTTCGGCGGGTGTTGGTACTGAAAAAAGTGGCTTAGCAGGAAAACCTGCTGACAAAATGGCAGAGGAAGTGGCACTGGCTCATGGTTATTCACTTGACGGTCATCATGCGCAGCAAGTGACCAGTGAATTATGTCGTGATTATGATCTTATTTTAGTGATGGAAAAAGGACATATCGACGCTGTAACTCGCATAGCACCGGAAGCTCGTGGTAAGACAATGCTGTTTGGACAATGGATTGGCCAGCAAGATATTCCTGATCCATACCGTTTAAGTAAAGAAGCATTTGATCATGCTTATGATTTAATCGAGAAAGCTGCAACAGCTTGGGCGAAGAAGTTGTAGAGTCACAGTTTGAGACTTGACTATAACCTCCGTCATTCCCTACAGTGAATGCCCGCGAGGGCGATAGGGAATCTACTATCCACGCGTTGTAGAGTTATTGAATCCACTGGCTTCTTTAAAGCTCAATCATACCCCTCCGTCATTCCCTACAGTGAATGCCCGTGAGGGCGATAGGGAATCTACTAACCACGCGTTGTAGAGTTATTGAATGCACTGCCTTCTTTAAAGCTCAATCATACCCCTCCGTCATTCCCTACAGTGAATGCCCGTGAGGGCGATAGGGAATCTACTATCTACGTGTTGTAGAGTTATTGAATTCACTGGCTTCTTTAAAGCTTAATCATAACCCTCGTCATTCCCTACAGTGAATGCCCGCGAGGGCGATAGGGAATCTGTTATCCACGCGTTGTAGAGTTATTGAATGCACTGGCTTCTGTAAAGCTCAATGACGTGGTGAGTAGATCACGGATAGTTCGTCCCTCTCTTCCGAGATGACGAATAATGGGCTAAGTGAAGTTAGGAAGGCGATAGGGAATCTACTAACCACGCGCTGTAAACCATATTTAACTTTTGGATGATGCTTTGGCTCTTCCTCATCTTTTAAAAATTTAACATCGGAATCTTTACTTAATGAGTATTGCTCAAAACACTCAACCCAATACTTCTTCAGGGAGTGATGAGATTGATCTTGGTAAACTGTTTGGTATTTTAATTGATAGCCGTTGGCTGATTATTATCACCACTTTTATTTTTGCGTTAATCGGTATTAGCTATGCATTATTAGCTACCCCTATTTATAAAGCTGATGCCTTAATTCAAATTGAACAAAAAAGTACAGGTATGCCAGCCCTTGGTGGCGATATGGCAGAAATGTTTGGTGGATCAGAGTCAAGTGCGACCACTGAAATTGAAATCATTAAATCACGGATGGTATTAGGCGACACCGTTGATAAATTAAACTTAACCACTGTTGCTACCCCTATTTATACCCCAGTTTTTGGTAAAGGTTTAGCACGCTTATTAGGTGATAGCCATCAAATTTCAGTTTCTCGTTTTACGGTGCCAGCAAATACAGTATCAGCCGGTGATGTATTAACGATCACTAATAGTGCTCAAGGTGAATATAGTTTAGCAAACAGTGACGGCCGTGAATTACTAACGGGTAAAGTGGGTACATTAGCAACCAACAACGGTTATAGCTTATTTGTTACTCAGTTAATTGGATCTGATGGTGCAACATTTAGTGTTAGTAAAATTAGCCGCTTGAATGCGATTCAGGCATTACAAAAAGATTTATCTATTGCTGAACAAGGTAAGCAAACGGGTATTCTGCAATTATCGATGACGGGTGAGAATAGAGCTAAAATCAAAAATATTTTAAATGATATTAGCCAAACTTATTTTTTACAAAATGTCGCGCGTAATTCAGCAGAAGCCGAAAATAGTTTAGTCTTTTTAAAACAACACTTACCAAAAATTAAACAACAATTAACGTTAGCAGAAGATAAATTAAACCGTTACCGTCAACAAAATGAATCAGTAGATTTACCGCTAGAAGCTAAAACGACGCTAGATACCATGGTAACACTAGAGGCGCAACTGAATCAGTTAACCTTTAAAGAAAGTGATATCTCACAGCTTTACACCAAAGAGCACCCCGCTTACGTTGCTTTGCTTGATAAGCGTAAAACGCTAATGAAAGAAAAAGCACGTTTAAATAAACGTATTGAAAAACTACCAAAAACTCAACGTGCAGTATTACGTTTAACGCGTGATGTTGAAGTTAATCAACAAATTTATGTGCAACTGTTAAATAAAGTACAAGAACTGAGTATTGTTAAAGCAAGTACGGTCGGTAATGTACGAATTCTTGATAATGCTCAAGCATATTCACAAGCAGTGAAACCGAAAAAATCACTGATTGTTGTGTTAGCAACTTTATTAGGCGGTATGTTAGCTGTTGCTATCGTATTGCTACGAGCTGCTTTACATCGTGGTGTTGAAAATCCTGATGAAATTGAAGCATTAGGGCTGCCTGTATATGCCTCAATTCCTTTATCGGATTCACAGTCTGATTTAGATAAAAAATATAAGCTTAAAAAGCAACATACCATCAATGAAACATTACTGACAATTGCTAACCCAGCGGATCTATCAATTGAAGCACTGCGTAGCTTACGTACTAGCCTTCATTTTGCAATGATGGAAGCACGTAATAACATCGTGATGATTTCAGGCCCGAGTCCAAGTATTGGTAAATCATTTGTTACGGCTAACATGGCTGCAGTTATGGCTAAAGGCGGTCAGCGCGTATTAATTATTGATGCTGACATGCGTAAAGGTAAGATGGAACGCCAAATGTGTGTTGATAGTAAACCTGGTTTAGCGGATTACTTAAGCGGTCAACAAACCATTGAGCAAGTGATTAAATCCCCCGGTGTTGAACACCTTGATTTTATTGCGCGTGGCGCTGTGCCACCTAACCCCTCTGAGTTATTAATGCACCCGCGTTTAAAAACGTTATTAGATTGGGCCTCTGAAAATTACGACTTAGTGTTAGTGGATACCCCACCAATTCTAGCAGTAACTGACCCTGCAATTGTGGGTGCCCATGCAGGCACAACCATGATTGTGGCACGTTTTGGTTTAAACCCAGTCAAAGAAATTGAAGTGACTAAAAACCGTTTTGAACAAAATGGTATTGAAGTTAAGGGTTGTATTCTGAACGCCGTCGAGCGTAAAGCAAGCTCAACTTATGGCGGTAACTACGGTTATTACAACTATAGTTATGCGAGTGATAAGAAATAGAGAACAGGTATAGAGTGACGAGGGTTTAGGTACGAGATAGTGCGCCTAAACCTTAGTCATTTTCTCGAAGCAATCGATAGTGAATATACGAACCAACCACGGTCATTCTCTACAGTGAATGTACGAGCCAACCCGTCATTCTCTACAGCGAGGTTACGAGCGAGATAGGGAATCTACTCACGACGTGTTGTAGCGTTAATATTTTTAATTATTGTTGGTTGAGCAGGAATAATCTCCCTAGACCCTAGACCCTAGACCTATTCCTCACAACTACTGAATTACCCGTAAACTCGATTCATATCAAAGCATTGCCATTAACAGGTGATGCTTTTTTGTGTCTCAAATTTTAGGTTTTGTGTCTCAAAAGCAAAAAATCACTGAGATGATAGCGTGAACAAATTCACTTTCTTCACCGTAGTATAGACGAAAAATAACACCCAAAACACCGATTATGCTCAAATAATTCACACCCGTTACACCCTCTTTTTTAGCGTAAATTTCATTTTATCAAGTTGGCCCCCATGAATCATGCTTATGTGTTTGTATTTATAACGTCGTTTATCACGTTATTTATCATGCGAAAAATAGCCAAAAAAATTGGCCTCGTCGATAAACCCAATGCCCGTAAATTACACCAAGGGGTTGTGCCTCTGGTCGGTGGGATCTCCGTTTATATTTCATTATTGATCGGCCTGACATTTTTTCTACCCATCAGCCTTAACCTTGAACTTTACCTTTTATGCTCGGCTATTTTAATTGTTCTTGGCGCGTTTGATGATTACTTTGATATCAGTTTTAAAATCCGTTTATTGGTGCAAGCAGGAATTTCATTAGCGATGATTTGGGTTGGTGGACACAGTCTGCACCACTTAGGTCACTTGATGGGCAGTGATACCATTGAGCTTAATGAATTTTTTGGCTCACTGATCACCATCATTGCGGTGATTGGTGCTATCAATGCCTTTAATATGGTGGATGGTATCGATGGCCTATTAGGTGGCTTGGCATCAGTAACGTTTACCGCACTTGGCGTCACCTTCTATTTCAGTGGCAATGATTATCTTGGTGAGATTTGTTTACTGATCGTAGCGGCATTGATCCCTTACATCATGCTGAACCTTGGTTTTCCACTTGGGCGTCGGTTTAAGATCTTCATGGGCGATGCGGGCAGCATGTTTATCGGTTTTTCGGTGATCTGGATGCTGATCCGTGGCACGCAAGAGCCAAGCATTGATGCCTTTAAACCCGTTACCGCATTATGGCTGATTGCTATTCCATTAATGGACATGGCAACCATTATGATCCGCCGTATTCGTAAAGGCCATTCACCGTTCAAACCAGATCGTGAACATCTACACCATATCTGTCAGCGCATGGGCTTATCATCATTAATGACTTTATTTGTGATCTGCTTGTTAGCTTCAATTTGTGCGGTTGTTGGTATTGTCGCTGATATCAATGGTGTCGCTGAATCGACGATGTTTATTAGTTTCTTGGTGATGTTTGCGGTCTATTTTACCGCGATCAATCATATTTGGCGTATTACGGCTTGGGTTAATAAGTTGTTTGGATATAAGGTTAATATTCAAGAAATCAAGTAATGATTAATTTTAAGTTGGAATGATTATGATAAAAAAAATATATAATAAAATCTACAGAGTATTAGCATCGCCTAATAATTACGCAAAAAAAAGTGGAGTTAAATTCGGTCGAAATGTTCAATTAAATACGAAAAGTTTTGGGTCTGAACCGTATTTGATAACGATTGGAGATAACTTATATACATCATCTAATGTTACATTTATTACTCATGATGGTAGTGTTAATGTCTTACGTAATTTATATCAAGAGTGTAAAAATGTTGATTTAATTAAACCAATTACAATTGGTGATAATGTTTTCTTAGGTTTTGGCGTTAGTATCTTACCTGGTTCGATTATTGGCGATAATGTTATAGTTGGGGCTAATTCATTGGTAAAAGGTGTGCTGAAAGAAAATAATGTTTATGCGGGGAATCCAATTAGAAAAATTTGTTCAATTCATGAATATTATAATAAAAGAAAAGTTGATTTTTTAAACACTAAAAATCTTAAAAATGAAGATAAATAAAAATATTTAAAGAGAAAATATAATGCATAATATATATAACCCAAAATTAATTAAAGTAATATTTGCGCTAGCTAGAAGAGGATATTTGGACTTTTTAAGTGATGAGTATTATTTAAAAATAGTTTATTTTCTTTGGCGGAGAGAAAAAATTAACTTTTCTAATCCTCAAACATTTTCTGAAAAAATTCAATGGTTAAAAGTTAATAATAGAAATTTAGAAATGAGTACTTTGGTTGATAAGTATGAAGTACGAGAATATATTAAAAAATCAATCGGTGAAGAATATTTAGTACCTCTTGTTGGTTGTTATGAACATTTTGATCAAATTGATTTTGATAAATTGCCTGAAAGATTTGTTTTAAAAACAACACATGGTTCTAGTCAGAACTTGATTTGTAAAAATAAAAATAACATTGATAAAAATCAAGCAAAGAAAAATTTTGATAAATGGCTAACCATCTCTTTATATAAAATATTTAGAGAGTGGGCATATAAATATGCTAAACCAAGAATTATATGTGAGGAGTTTCTTGGTGATGATGAGAATGTTCCTACAGATTATAAATTCTATTGTTTTAATGGTAAGCCAAAGTTTATTCAAGTTAATGTGGAAAGGTTTACAGATAATCATACTGAAACATATTATGATTTAACATGGAATCGAATGGATTTCTATTATGGTGTTGATGGTTTTAATGGTGAAATTGAAAAACCAGAAAATTTTGATAAGATGTTAGAAATAGTTAATCTTTTATCAAAAAAACATAAATTTGTTAGAGTTGATTTATATAATTTATCTGGAAAAATATATTTTGGCGAGTTAACGTTTTATCCGGCGAGCGGGTTAGAAATAATGAAACCAGAAAAACTAGAAAGTATATTTGGTGATTATATTGATATAAGCAAATAAAAATATGACAGGGATGCTACTAAATTTTATATGTTTGGCTCGTATCTTTATTTATGCTCTTTTAAAATCACATTTATAGATGGGTCAAATAATCAGAGTAAACGGATGAGTTGTCAATTAGTTAATTATTACATTTGTTTAACTAAAGCTAATGTTTAATGACGAGTTGATTGGTTGACATTTAACCAAAATTTGGTGATTGAAAATAAGGTCTATAGTCTAACTTATCTTACGGTTACATTTTAAATTTGTTTTGTTAACAAAAAATCTACTCATGCGCTTGCTCTGATAATCGTACTAACTACTTGTTTTATAAATGGTATAAGTACCAATAAACAGGTTGTAGAGTGTTTTAAATCTTGTGTTTATTAAAGCATTAATGACTTAATTATGAATAATTAACCTTTAGCTACTTATTTCGGTGTTAATAATATATTTTAGGTTAAGATTTAAAGTCTAAAGGTTTTGTTTTATGAATAAAAATATAATATTCATGTATTCAACATATATTTTTAATATGTTGTTTCCAATGATATTAATGCCACTAATAACTAATAACATAACGCAAGAAGAGTATGGCTATTATTCATTAGCATATACATGTTTTACTTTTTGTTTTATTTTATGTGATTTTAGCTTTAATTTGACTGAAGCAAGAAATATTTTCAAAAAAAACAGTGATGAGATAAATGATACAATAAAGAATGTTCAATTTGCACGGTATTTATTAGCTATCAGTGCAACAATAATAGCTACAATTTATTTTGTGTCTATTGATGGGATTGCTAATGTTTTATTTTATTTTATTGTTACCTTACTTGGTTTGTTGGGATATGTTTCTTTTGTGAGTTGGTTTTATGTAGCAACTAATAATATGAAGCAGAATACATTTCTTTTTGTTTTGATGAAATTGTTGTCATTGATTAGTGTTTTAGTATCTGTAAATATTTTTGGTGTTTTAGATTGGAAAATAGTCTATTTTTCTTCGGTAATATATTATCCTATTATCGGCTTTATTATTACATTTAATCTTCTGAAAAGTAAAAATATTAAAGTTGATTTTTATATATATCCAATACTAAATAAAATGAAGGCTGGTTTATATTTATTTATAACAGATTTTGCTCCTAATTTATATAATACTATTCCAATTATTTTAATATCATCTTATATATCTATTGATAAGTATGCCATTTTTAATTTGGCAAATAGATTAGCCTTGGTAGTCAGTGGCGGTCTATATGTTTTTTTACGTGCTATTTATCCTTCACTATGTGTTAAATATAATAAATTTAATGCAATGAAGCTTATGGTATTAATTGTTATTGTAATACTTTCAGGGTTAATTATTAATTATTTTTTTGGTAAGGAAATAATTAGTAAATTATTTGGTGGTGATTATGTTGGTGCTTATAAATATGTATCAGTAACATTAATAGGTATTCTCTTTTTAGGTGTTTCTGAAAGCATACAATTTGCCTATTTATTACCTAATAAAAAAGATAAATTCTTAGCAAAAGTATCTGCTGTTGTAGTAGTATCTTCTCTTTTGTTTTTATTTTTTTCATTTGATGCATTAAAAGAATGGTCGATAATTTATACTTTATTATTTTCTAGGTTTATATTTATGCTTTCATATGTGAGCTATTATATTTTAAATTTATACTCAAAGGTTCGAAATGAAAACTAAAAAAGTGATATTATTTATCGATACATTTTACCCAGGAGGAGCCGAAAGGGTTTGTGTCAATTATGCTAATGAACTAAATGAACTTGGACTTGATGTTTCTATAATTTGTTATAATAGAAACGAAAATTTTTATATTGATGAGTTGAGTGGAAATATACAAATAGTATCATTAAATATAAAAAGTGGTATGTGGCTATTTAAGAAAATCAATATATTAAACAAGTTGCTTATTGGTGGGAGCATTGTCATTGCTTTTAATCATCAAATATCTATTCTTTTATATTTATATAATAAGATAAATTCAAAATTTAAGTTAATATCAAGGAATGTTAATAATTTAAGTCAAGACTTAAAGGCAAAAAAAGGAAATAGTATAAAAAGAGCGCTTACTTTATTTTTAATGAATCGGTTTTATTGCAGAATAGGTTGTTATATTGCGCAATGTGAACTAATGAAATTAGATATGCAAAAGGATATGAAAGTAAGGGGATCTGATATTGAAGTAATACATAACCCAGTAGCTAAGAAATATATAAAATTAGAGTTAAAAAAAGATATTGATATATTATTTATAGGTAGATTGAAAAAACAAAAAGGGATAGATAATCTTATAAAAATAATGGAGTTGTTAAAAGTAAAGGGTGAAAATTTCAATATAACTATTGTAGGTGATGGTGAATTAAAATCTATTTTACTTTCATCATTAAACAATCTCGGGATAACTTATGAGTATATAAGGAATACGGATAATACACTTGAGCTATATAATCGTTCTAGATGTTGTGTATTAACTTCATATTATGAGGGTTATCCTAATGTTTTGGTTGAGTCTCTAGCTTGTGCTACGCCTATTATTTCATTTGATTGTGATAGTGGACCAAGAGAAATTATAAGGAATAATGAAAATGGTTTCCTTATTGAAAAATTTGATTGTGAAGATTTTTGTGATAAAATTTCTTATATCATAAATACAAACTTTGAGATAAAAGAAGAGAATAATAATTATAAAGAGATTTTAAAAGTAGAAAAGATGTTGGAATTATAATATGTATATTAGGAAGTCTTCATCTTCATTTTTATTTTATATGTCATTTTTATTAGTGTTTATTGGCTTTATAGAAAATCTAGGTACCTCTCGGTATATGATTATGTTGCCTTTAAGTTTTATTTTATTATTATTTGTAATTTATGATGGAAGTATTAATAAAAGAGCTATTAGAATATGGTTTTTATTTACTTTTTTTTCTCTACTTATAGCGTTACCATCTTTTTATAACATATATCCCCACAAAAATAATTTTGGATATACATTCGATAGTTATTTTTTTGGTATCCTATTTAAATCAACATGTACTGTATGTGTATTATTATCATTTAAAGGTGATAAAAAAAGAATGTTACAATTGATAAATATTTTATTGATAATCAATGTAAGTTTTTTCTTTGTGCAATTTTTTACTGTTTATTTAACTTCATATTATATAGATCCTCTATATTTTTTTACAGGAGAGCGACAAAGGTATTTTAGTAACTTTTCATTACCTATACTTGGCGTGATATATCGCCCAACAGGTTTATATGAAGAACCGTCTACTTATAGTGCTTTTATATTACTGTTAATAGCATCTAAAATATATTTAGATAAAAGTATTGATGTATTATTAAAAGTGAGTCTTGGTAGCATTATACTATCATTTTCTGTTGCATCTATTATATATGGTATGTTGTTTGCTTTTCTACTTTTTTTAAAATCTAAGGGAACTTATTTAAAACATATTCTTTCTGTATTTTTACCCGTGATTGTTGTTTTCGTTATTTATATTGCATTATCTAGGGTGAACTCTGTCGACTCAGCAACATCATTAAGAAATAATTTATTCATTTATTTTTTTGAACAGTCTAAATTAGAGGTTCTATTTGGTAATGGAATGCTAGGTATTATTCCATCATTATCAGATTATATGAGTAGTGGTAATTTGTGGGGGGCAGGTGTAGCAGCATTGAATGATAATGGTTTGTGGTTATTTTTGGCTATAAAAATTGGCTTGCTTGGCTTGATATTAGCGGTTTTTTTATTTTTTAAAAATAAAAAAAATACAATTAATAGAGTTATTTTTATTCTTATTTTGATGACAAAAATAAGCTTTATGTATTTCGGTTTTATTTTCTATTTGTTTTTAATTTTATATTATAAAGAAGATTAAACGATGAAAAGAATTTTCAAATATATTTATAGGAAATCAATATTTCAATTTATTAGAAAGATAGTTAAATTTAAATATAAGTATCAGACGACGACTAATAATTTAAGTATTATTTCTAGTAACTGCTTAGCTGGATGTATTTATAGTGATTTAGGTAAAGAATTCTTGTCTCCTACAATTAATACATTTTTCTATGCTGAATGTTTTATCAAGTTTTGCGAGCATCTGGATTATTATTTAAGTTTAGATTTAAAGGAAGCAAAGTATTCGAAATATATTGATAAAACAGATTATCCTGTTGGGGTTCTTGATAATATTGAAATTCATTTTTTACATTATTCTTCTTTTGCTGATGCGTATGAGAAATGGAATAATAGGAAAAAAAAAGTTAATTATAACAATATTAGATTTCTGATGACAGATAGAGATGGATTTAATAAAAATATCGGTAGCAGGTTTGATTTATTACCAGGAAAAAAAAATATTATTTTTACCGCTAATAAATATTATTTACAAGATGAAGTATATTGTAAGCTAGAAAAAGGCATTATTTCTTCTGATTTTACTTCATTTAGAAAATATGAAAAATATATTAATATAGTTGATTGGTTTGATGAAAAATAAAAAAATACTAGTTATTGAAGCGTCTAGTTTATTGGCTGGTTCTCAAAAAGTCACATTGAAAATTTTAGATTCATTATCACAGCGTGGTTTTGAAATTTATGCCATTTTAAAAAGTGATAATGAATTGTTCGATGGTTATTATAAGAAATTTAATACGAGTCGGTTTGTTTTTAATAAAATAATTAATAAATACTTTGGTACTGGTGATTTTTCATTAAGTAGATTAAAAGTTAGTTCAAAAATTATTTTGTTATTTTCAATTTTGTTTTCGAATATTCAAGTGATTTGTTTAGCAAAAAAAAATAACATATCAACAATTTATTGTTATGATCCTAAGGGAATTGTACTTTGTGGTTTGTTTGCGAAGTTGTTTAATATAAAGGTTATTTGGCATTTGCATGGTAAATTAACTTTTGGTGAAAGAGTTAATAAATTCTTATTAAGATTGGCCTATAAAGTAATCGTTCCTTCAGAATCTATTTCTAATAATTTAGCTCATTTACGTAATGATTTAAATGTTGTTTATAATGGATTTGATTTTAGTCTAAAAAATAAGAGTAAATCATTTCAAAGTGATAAAAAGTACAAGTTAATTTATATTGGAACTATTGTGCCAAACAAAGGCTTGCATTTAATAATTAATAAATTAATTCGTTCTACGATTAAAGAAGAAATTGAGTTAAATGTATTAGGTTTACCTGTAGGAGATATTGGGGATAATTATAAAAAATATCTTTTAGACTGTATAAATAATCTCCCATCAAATATTAGTGTTAATTTTAAAGGATGGGTAAATAATCCAACTGAATATATTCTTAACTCGAATGCTTTATTGTTTAGTTCTGTGGATGAATGTGAAATAGAATTTAATGGGAAAAGGAATATTTATAAAGCTAGTGAAGGATTGCCAACAGTCTTAATTGAATCAATAAGCCTTGGTGTTCCTGTTTTAGCGGCTAATACTACTGGTGTTGCTGAGATTGTATTTAGTGAAAAATTTGGGGTTATCTTAGATGATATTTGTAATTGCGATTTTGATTTAGCGCTTAGAGATACTTTAAAATGCCAAGGTTTTAAGCCACCATCTGAATTTTTTGAGAAATTTTCTATTAATACAATGAATGATAAAATTAACAATATTATAAAAGGTCATATATAGCTATGAAAATTGCTTTTGTTGGTGATATTGCTTTTTTTGGTAAATTTGATAGAAATAAAAACAAAAATTTAAATGAATATTTCTTAGATGTAAAAACTATCCTCGATACATGTGATTATTGTATTGGTAATCTAGAGGCTCCATTCATAAATAAAGCAAAGAAAAAAGGGAGTAAATCAGCATATATTTCATCTGATGCATCTAATGTGGCTATTTTGAAATATTTAAATATTAATGCAGTATGTTTAGCTAATAACCATATTTATGATTTTGGTTTAGATGGCTTAAATGAAACAATTAATTTATTGAATAGTGAAAATATAAAATGGTTTGGTGTAAATAATAAAGATCTAATTTTAGATGATTATAATTTAGCATTTCATGGCTATTGTTCATATAATACTAACCCTTTAGGTTTGAAAAATAAATTAAAACGATATGGTGTGAATGCATTAAATTATGATGATGTAAAAAATAAATTCAAGTATTATTCTGATTCTGGTTATTTAAATATATTAGCTATCCATTCTGGAATAGAGCATGTTAATTTATGTAGTTCTGATGATTTGATGTTTGCAAGAAATCTGGCTAATATTGATAATTATATATATTACGGTCATCATCCACATGTATTACAAGGTGTAGAAAATTATAAAGGCTCTATTTTGGCCTATAGTTTGGGTAACTTTTGTTTTGATGATGTTTATGATGATAGAACCTCCAATTTACTTGTAAAACAGAGTGAAAATAATAAGTCATCTATTATTTTATTACTTACGATAGATGATGGGAAAAATATAAAAATGGAATATATACCAATTTATCAAGGTGTAGATAAATTGTATGTAAATAATGAAATTGCAAATGATATTTATAAAGAATCAATAAGGTATTTAGAGCTACCGCTTAGTGATTATAATAAAATACGAGTTGATAAAATAAAGTCTATATCATCTATCCGTAACTCAAAAAGAGATATAAGTTGGTTCTTAAAAAGAATATCAATATCTACATTAATTAGAGTTTTTGAAAGAAGATTAAATGACTTTAAATATAAACGATATTTTTCATCTAAATTAAAGAAAACATTATGAAAGTAATCTTCTATAAGAAAAAAAAAGAATTAAAATTCAATTGTATCTCTGATCTTGTTATTTCTAATATATCATCTATTTTTAATATTGAGATGAGTCGTTTAATTATTAATTCTCAATCTATACTTGACCGTTTCTTCATTACTATTAGTGATGATGTGTTATACATTTCTGATAATTTATCTTATATTTCAAAACGTGTAAATTGTATTGTTGATGAAAAGTCGATTTCATTTTACAAAAAATATGGATATATACATCCTCCTTTCACGCAGTATGAAAATATTTACATGCTTACACCGCATAGGCGTTTTTTTATTACTGAAAATAATATATCTTTTGAAGATATTTATCCGGATTTTGAAAGAACTGATGATTATTTTTTAGATGGTGTAATAAATAAATATTTTTTAGATATAGATGATAAGAAGGATATTTTAGTTAGTGGTGGTATTGATTCTTCTGCTTTATTGGGGATTATAAACTCGAAAGGAGGAATACATCGAGCGCACATGTGTCAAATGAGTAGTATGATGGATGAGGTAAATAAAGCAAAATCGATGTGTGATAGTATTTCTGTTGATTTTAACTTAATTAATTTAGATGTTAATTTGTCTGAATCAGCAAAAGAATTTATTTGTTATTCTGGTGAGTTAATTTCGGATCCTATATCCATAGTTATGCTTGAAATGTTTAAGAATATATCACATGTAAATAATCAAGAAACTGTTAATTTAATTGATGGGCAAGGTGCGGATTCGTTATTAAATGGCTTACCGTTGAATAAAGTATTTAGCTATTGGTCTAAGCTGTCAACTTTTAGAGTTCTTTTATCCCCACTATCAAAGATAGGAATATATAATAAGAAAAATTCATCTTTTGGTAGGAAAATATATCGTTTGTCAAAAGGATTAAAATGTTTAGCACAGCCATCTTTTGGTAAATCTATACTTATTGCTTTAGCTGAAAGTGATAATGCTTCATCGTCTGGTAGTGAATACCTTGAATCGCGGATACAATCTTTGTTTGAATATTATAAGGATTGGCATTTTGTTTTAAGATTTTTGTATTTATTTGATATACTACCAGCAAGAGAAATGCAAAAATACTTATTTGCGAGTAAATATAATATAGAAATTATAGCGCCTTTTTTAAATACTAATATTATTAATGATACTATCGGTTTAGATAATAAATTTACGATAAAAGATGGTGTTTTTAAGTTTCCTATAACAGCAATGGCTAAAAAATATTGGCCTGATTATTTTAAAACTTCAGCAACCTCACCATTTCAGGTTAACTATTCTTTAGGTAATGATGATATAAAGACTTTATCTATTTCTACTTTATTTAATAATAATTAATATGAATAATATAATATTATCAGCCAACACTAGTTGGTATCTATATAACTTTAGAAAAAATACCATACTAAGTCTTATTAATTATGGGTTTTCAGTGACGACTATTTCTCCTCGTGATTCTTATTCGGAAAAATTAGAAAATTTAGGTGCAAAATTCATTGATATATCTATTGATCAAGGTGGCACAAACCCAATTAATGATATAAAAACTCTTATGAAGTTTAATCAGATATATTCTTCTGGTAATTATGATGTAGTTTTAAATTTCACACCAAAGAATAATATATACAGTACACTAGCGGCAAAAAGAAATAACATTAAAATCATTAATAATATTGCGGGTCTTGGTGTTTTATTTATAAATGAAAATATAACGTCAAAAATAGCTCGATTACTTTATAAAATAAGTCAGCGAAAAGCTGATAAAATATTTTTTCAAAACGAGGACGATAAACACCTTTTTTTACGGCATGGTTTAGCGAAAGAAGCAATTACAGATCGCTTACCTGGTTCTGGTGCCGATCTTAGTCGTTTTGAATTAACACCAGCTTCTGATGATGGTGTGGTTAGGTTCCTTCTTATTGCACGTATGCTATATGACAAAGGGATCGGTCATTATGCTGAAGCAGCTCGTGAGTTAAAGGCTAAGTATGGCGATAGAGTTGAGTTTAACCTTTTAGGTTTTTTAGCCGTTGAAAACCCATCGGCAGTGTCAAAAGAAGCTATGCAGAGTTGGGTTGACGAAGGGATTGTGAATTATCTTGGTGTTTCGGATGAAGTTGAAAAAGAAATAGCTAAAGCTGATTGTATGGTGCTTCCATCTTATTATCGAGAAGGTGTACCTAAATCTTTGTTAGAAGCAGGGGCAATGGGTAAACCTATTGTCACTACTGATAATGTTGGTTGCCGAGAAACAGTTGATGACGATATTAATGGTTATTTATGTGAAATTCGTTCAACAGCAAGTTTAGTTCAAGCTCTCGATAAAATGATTACCCATACCCATCAAGAAAGGTTAGCTATGGGTGTTAAGAGCCGTGAAAAGATCGAACGTGAATTTGATGAAAAAATTGTAATCAATAAATATTTGAATGCAATTAATGACCTTTTAAAAGAGAAATAAAATGAAAATTGCTATTGCTGGTACAGGTTATGTAGGTTTGTCTAATGCTATGCTGTTATCCCAGCATAATGAAGTTGTTGCGGTAGATATTATTGAAGAAAAAGTAAATTTACTCAATGATAAAATATCGCCAATCGTTGATACGGAAATTGAAGATTTTCTTCAAAATAAACAATTAAACTTTACTGCAACATTAGATAAAGAATTAGCCTATAAAAATGCTGATTTTGTTATTATTGCTACGCCAACGGATTATGATTCTGTTAATAACTTTTTTAATACCTCGTCTGTTGAAGCGGTTATTAAAGATGTGATGGCTATTAATCCAGAAGCCGTGATGGTGATTAAATCAACGGTTCCTGTAGGTTATACTAAACAGATTAAAGAACAGTTTGGTTGTGAGAATATTTTATTTTCGCCAGAGTTTTTACGTGAAGGTCGAGCACTTTACGATAATCTATATCCATCTCGTATTATTGTGGGTGAGCGTAGTGAACGTGCAGAAGTTTTTGCTAACTTATTAGCTCAAGGTGCGATTAAACAAGATATTAAAATTCTGTTTACTGATTCTACTGAAGCTGAAGGTGTAAAACTATTCTCTAATACTTATTTAGCCATGCGTGTTGCTTACTTCAATGAATTAGATACCTATGCTGCTTCTAATGGTTTAGATGCTCGTCAGATTATTGAAGGTGTAGGTTTAGACCCTCGTATTGGTAATCATTATAATAATCCATCATTTGGTTATGGCGGTTATTGTTTGCCTAAAGATACTAAGCAACTTCGTGCTAATTATCGTGACGTACCAAATAATATTATTGGTGCGATTGTTGATGCTAATACTACTCGTAAAGATTTTATTGCTGATTCTATTATTGCTAAAAATCCACAACGAGTGGGTATTTACCGTTTAATCATGAAGTCTGGTTCTGATAACTTCCGCGCATCAAGCATTCAAGGGATCATGAAGCGTATTAAGGCAAAAGGTATCGAAGTTGTTATTTATGAACCTGTATTACATGAAAAAGAATTCTTTAATTCATTAGTGATTGACGATTTAGATGAATTTAAACAAACATGTGATGTGATTGTATCTAACCGTATGGTTGATGAAATTACTGATGTTGTAGATAAAGTTTATACCCGTGATTTATTTGGTAATGATTAATATTAAAAATAAAACGATATATAATTTCTAATTTTTATTTAATGAGTCTTATATGAAATATTTAGTAACAGGTGTTGCGGGTTTTATTGGTAGTGCAATTACAGAACGTTTAACTGCACTTGGTCATCAGGTTGTTGGTATTGATAATTTAAATGATTATTATGATGTAAATTTAAAATCAGCTCGTTTAAAGCGTATCGAGCATGTTAATTTTGAATTTATTAAATTAGATTTAGCTGATCGTGAAGGAATGGCTGAATTATTTAAAGTACAACAATTTGATCGAGTGATTAACTTAGCGGCACAAGCCGGAGTTCGTTATTCTATCGATAATCCATTAGCATATGCTGATAGTAATTTAATTGGTTTTGTTAATGTACTTGAAGGTTGTCGCCATAATAAGGTTAAACATCTTATTTATGCATCATCAAGTTCTGTATATGGCTTAAATGCAAAGACACCATTTGAAACTAGTGATTCAGTTGATCATCCTATTTCATTATATGCAGCGAGTAAAAAAGCCAATGAGTTAATGGCGCATACTTATTCGCATTTATATGGATTGCCAACAACAGGGTTACGTTTCTTTACTGTTTATGGTCCTTGGGGCCGTCCAGATATGGCGCTGTTTAAATTCACTAAAAAAATCATGAATGACGAAGAAATCGACATTTACAATAATGGTGATATGCAACGCGACTTTACTTATATTGATGATATTGTAGAAGGTATTGTTCGTATTCAAGATGTTGTACCGGCAAAGCAACCAGATTGGACTGTTGAGACGGGTTCTGCTGCTGATAGTTCTGCCCCTTACCGTATTTATAATATTGGTAATGGTAAATGTGAAAAACTAATGGATTATATTGAAGCATTAGAAGATAGCTTAGGTATTCAAGCGAAGAAAAACTTTATGCCGATGCAACCTGGTGATGTGTATAAAACGTATGCAGATACCAGTGGCTTATTTGAAGCGACAGGTTACAAGCCTGAAACACCGATTAAAGAGGGTGTTGAGAATTTTGTGCAGTGGTATCGTGATTTTTATAATCAATAAATTATAAATTTATTAAGTATGGATATGAAATGAACACTAAAATCAAAAAAGCAGTCATTCCTGTAGCAGGCCTTGGCACTCGTATGCTGCCTGCAACCAAAGCAATTCCTAAAGAAATGCTGCCAATTGTTGATAAACCGCTGATTCAATACATCGTTAATGAGTGTGTCAATGCGGGTATTAAAGAAATTATTCTTGTTACCCACTCTTCTAAGAATGCGATTGAAAACCACTTTGATACTTCTTTTGAGTTAGAAGCGACTTTAGAAGCGCGTGTTAAGCGTCAGTTGTTAGATGAAGTAAAAGCAATTTGTCCTAAAGACGTGACGATTATGCATGTGCGTCAAGGGCAAGCTAAAGGTTTAGGTCATGCGGTTCTGTGTGCGAAACCACTGATTGGTGATCAGCCGTTTGTGGTTGTGTTGCCTGATGTGATTTTAGACGAATACACCGCAGATCAAAAAACAGAAAACCTCGCGGCGATGATTGCACACTTTGAGCAAAAAGGAGCAAGCCAAATTATGGTTGAGCCTGTGCCAATGAGTGATGTGTCTAAGTATGGTGTGGTTGACTGTAACGGTGTTGATCTTAAAGGCGGTGACTCATGCCCTATGACGCGTGTGGTTGAAAAGCCTACGATTGAGAATGCACCGTCTAACCTTGCGGTTGTGGGTCGTTATGTTTTATCTCACAACATTTGGGATAAGCTAGCAATGACACCACCAGGGGCTGGAGATGAGATCCAGCTGACTGATGCTATTGATATGCTGATGAAAGATGAAACCGTTGAAGCTTTCCACATGACAGGCCGTTCACATGATTGTGGTGACAAGCTTGGTTATGCTAAAGCCTTTGTTGAATATGCTATGCGTGACAAAGTATTAGGCGAAGCGTTTAGTACTTATATTCAATCGTTAAATAATGCTTCTTTTGTTGATTCATTAGATTTAACGCCATTGAGTGAAAAAACTAACGTTTAACTAATGTCTATTAGATTGATTAATTGCTTGTTTTTTAAGTGTTCCACATTCTCTGCTTCTTCGTAATCTCACTGTAGGGAATGACGAAGGTGAATGCTAAATAAAAGCCCGTATTGAACTTTTTGTATAAATGGTTCAATACGGGCTTTTTGCGTTTTAAACTTTTATAAAATCATTAACGTTTATCAAATACATGATTGGATTCCATCATATTAGAAAATGCACTGCCATCACATCGGGCGGCATTAAAAACATACGGTGCGTAAATCTCAAATAGTAGCTTGGTGCTACTGTGACCGAGCATCTTTGATACATATAATGGATTTTCATGAGCCGCTAAATGCAATACTGCAGCTGTATGGCGAGTCTCATACGGTCGACGAGAGGATAGTCCTGCTTTTTTGAGCGTAGGGTGCCAGACTTTTTGTCCGATTTTTCGAGTATCTAATGGTTGCCCAGTTTCATCGCTAAAAAGAAACGCATCGAGTGTGTTTAATGGTTGTGTCACTCGTTTGAGCGATTCAAACAAAATATCATTGATGGGTAAGTCTCGACGTGATTTAGGTGTTTTTACATCGGTAATTTCACCATTAACCACATTTTGACGGATTCTAATTAAGCGGTGATTAAAATCAATATGCTGTAATTGCAATCCATGTACTTCACAGCTGCGCATTCCGGTCATAAAGCGTAATAAAAAATAGTCATACCACTTTGCATCAACATGGTGCAGAAAGCATTTCACTTCTTCTAATGTCATTGGATTACTATCACTTTTTTCTTCACGTAGTGCTTTGTAACGCGCAAAGGGATACGGGAAGTGATATTCATCAGCAGCTAACGACATAATCGAAATTAGCGGCCACAAAATATTATTGATGCGTGCATTAGATAATTGGCGTGAACCATCTTCTTTTTCCATCAGACTCAATCTTTGTCTATAGTGTTCTAGATGGTTTAGCGTTAATTCATCCACCAATAAATTACCAAATTCTGGTTTTAGATAGTTATTGAGGTTACGAACAACAGTATTGTAATAACTTTGCTTCCATTTGGGCTTTTGGCGTTCAAGCCAGTTATTGGAAAAGTTATCAAAGTAAGGCGAGAAGCGTTCAGGAAATCGTTCCTGTTGCAGCGTTTCAAACAGCTCAACTTTTTTGCTATCAGGAAAGTAATCACGGTATTGAAAGGTATTTAAGTTTATTTCAGCATTGATTTGCTTAACCGTTGCTTTGGCTATTTTAATATTTTTAGGTGTTGCTGGCATGCCTGTGGTTTCACGAAAGCGCCTGCCATAGATGTGAATATCATATTGAACGATCCCATTGGGACGAATGCGGTAATTAGCCATAATTGAGCTCCATCAGATAGATCTACCCATATCCGATGTGCTCAGTTACAATAAGCCCATCGGCTGGATCGCGTTTAAACGTCGGGAGCAGCCGATACGAGACGAAGTGGTTGCCGCCACTTCGCCTCAACTGCCAATCTGAGACAGTGATAAATCACTGTTCGTCTATAAAACTATACCCATACTGGTTATTTGTCCAGTATGCACTCTGTGTTTTATTAAATATCGTCATAGCCTAATAAATCGGCTTGTTTACAACTATCCCCCTGATTTTGTTTATTGTAGATAGCCATCAGCGCTTGCATAGCTATCAGATCATTATTATCGGTGTTGAGTTCGATAGGAATGCTGGCATAAGGGCGTTTAGGATCGCGTTCATTATAAAAAGCTAATTTTCTTGAACCATCAGTTGCTTTCAATATACGTAGCGTCATTCCTTTCATATCGGTAATATTTTTGATCCGCACTTTAAGTAGTTGGCGCAAATTAATGTTGTAGAGTAATGGCTGTTTGGCCGTAATATCTAATGCCGAGAGATTCTGCAAGCTATCAACGGTAAAGCCAAAGCCTGAAATATAGACGTTGTTTTGTGTACAATAGAGCAAACTGATGTTGTTATGCTTTATTTGGTTAATGCGCGTATAGGTTGTAATTTCTGATTTAAGCGCGTAGATATCAACAACGCACTTCACTTCCGTTGTGTAATCGGCTTTGGGTTTATTATAAAAATCTGACAGTGATTCAAGTGAGCAAGACTGACTATGTTGACCATCGGTGACGGTCAGCTGTTCATTATCAACATTGATCATTAATGTGTCTGATTGCGTGTGTTGACAAGTATGTTTCAATATATCAAGACCGTCTTGATTAGCGACTAAGTCAATTTCTGGAATAAGACCTATTGGCAGTGCCATTGTTGATATATCACTATCACGCTGAACGGTAATTTCATGTTGTGCTTTATCGATTTTAAAAAATTCTAAAGGGCAGTGACTGCTCGCGACTTCAAGCATGGGTTGTAGCGCTGATATTGATACGGTTTGAAAGGTTTTATGAGTAAGTGACGCGACATATTCAAGGTGCTCCTCACAAGCTACAACGCATTGCCAGCGACGAACAGCATGATCGTTAGCATACCCAATAACATAACTATCATTTTTGGATTGCTCATCAAGCTCTAAAATGATCTCTTTATTATCGGTATTGGGTTTTAAGCAATCTTGGCAATAGTCTTTAAACATATCGGCATCTATCGACCATTTACCATCTTGTAATGTTGGATCTTGGCCCTTAAAAGTTAGCTTGATGATCCTCAGTGCATCACGTTTACCGCCAATAATAGAAATAGTATTAGCTGCTTTATCAATAATAAACGTGGTCAGCGATGCGCGTTCTTTTTTATCAATAGCATTAATCATATTAATAATGTGCGGGTAATATTGTTTGTCGATTAATATTGTTTTCATCATGTATTCCTTAGTGATGAGTTAAAAAGTCACACAGTATTTGAAATAACCACGGTGCTTGAGGAATAAAGCGCACTGTAATGCTCAGTTGTGTGCTTCCTGTATTTAGTTTATGTATCGAAACGGTGTCTTTATTTGTCGCAAAATACGTGTCAATCAGCGCTTTATTTTTATTGATGCAAGTTTTTCTATTGTGTTGTAGCTCAAAAGAAAATTGGCAGCATTTAAAAACTGGGCTTCTAAACACTTGCTGAAAGTAGATGCCATTGTTTTTATTGCAGCGAATAGTAAATAACAGAGTACGTGTATCGAGATCGACAATCATCGGGCCTAATTGTTGTAATGCTTGCCGCTGCTGTTTGGTGAATATGATCGGCTGATGCCCACCAGAGAGTGCCCAAAATTCGCTAAGTGCTGAAAATGCCTGTTGATCTTGATTTAATGATCCCAATAACTGTTTTGGTTGGTAGTTATAGTGGTATGTTGTAGGCTGATTGCTCTCCTCAATGGTGATGTCATCACTGCAATGCGCGATCCATAACGACAGAAAGTGTTTTTCATCATCAGGCTCACTAATACTTGTTTGTTGAGGTGTGACCGACTTGAGTTGTTTAAATCCTTTTTTCTTTAATAGATGTGGGGTTAATTCAAGCGCGGTTAACATCAAGGTGTAGTGTTGCTTTTCATGGGTTGTTGCTTGTCGGTAATCTGGGGCGATGGCATTTAAAAATCGTGACACATCATTAGATAATGGACCGATCCCGAGTAAATAGCGCAGTTCAGTTTGTTTATAGCCATTTTCGTTAATTGAAAATAATGGCGTTAACCATTCCATGCCGTGTAAATAGCTCCAACGCGTTGTCGTATAGTGGCTATGGCCCAGTTGATCACCGATAACATCAAACAGTAGCCCATCATTGACGTGAGAAAATGGACGTCCTTCAAGCCAAAAATCAAACCGTTCGCGACAACGGCGTTCGGTCAACATCGCTGTGGTGGATTTACCTAAAGGCATGGGTGATTGCGGTAAGGCGAGTGCGAGTTGAAGTCCTTGTTGCATCAACCAATGTGCGCCACTATGACGAAGGTGATGAAAGCGCACATTCGCGCCCCATAACGTTTTTAATGCCTTTGTCACCGGTAATAAATAATGCAATTGACGCGATGTCATTGATTCATTGTTAAACCCTAATAAGGGCGTTGTTGGTAAGCAGCCACGTTTAATATAGATCACTATTCTCATTAATTTGGCGATAGCTGCTGGCAATGAAATATAAACAAACCGTTTTTGTTTATTTTTGGTGTTACCTTCGGCGGTATTACTGATACATAACGTAAATTGATTTTTGTTATCCACATCCCCAATAATATCTTGGCAACGTAACCGTAATACTTCCCCACGCCGCAGTGCACCATAAAAACCTAAGATCAAGGCAGTGGTACAAAATAACCGTTGTAGTGGATTCCCTGTTGATTGAGATAATAGGGCTTCAACCGTCAGTAAACATTGGTCAACACTAAGACGAAAAGGATCAACTGTTGCTGAGAGTAATGGTGATGAGAATTGCGATATATCAAAATGCTCAGTCACAGACATCTGAGGCAAAAAACGCAAAAAGTTATAAATTAACCAACGTTCTGTGTCTTTATCAAAGTGTGCATATACCTTAGTTGCCCAGTTCATGAGCGCGTTGTGATCACAGGCTTCGACATAAGAAAGCGGATAGTCTGCGAGTTGACGGTATATATGGGTGTATTTACTGATGCTATTTGGACTTAATGTCGTCGCTATTACCCCACCAAATTTAATTAAATCATAGGTAAAGTAATACATGATATTGGCAATAATATCGTCGTAAGGCCATGGTGGTGGGGTTGCAAAATGGGTGCTCAAAAGAGTAGGCCATTGAGATGAAGGTTGGGTTTTAATGGCTTTGAGCAGTACTAGGTGTGGCCAACGTTTAACTTTATTGGCTGTAAATGTGTGGTACGCAGGTGCTATCCAATCTTGATCATAAATCTGCTTAATGTGTTGTTTGTACTGTGGATGTGGCAGTTGTGGTACAAACGCAACATGACGATGTGGCTGACTGATATCTAATAGTAGCACACAAGGAAATTGGTATTGCACCAGCCAAATTTGTTGAAAACAATGTTGCCATTGTGCCGCATTTCTTGGGACAAGATAAAATGGCGCCTGTGATAAAAATTGATCCAGCGCATGATGTAATGTTTTGAGCGTTATTTTATCTGACTTACTATTAAAATAGTTGATTAATAAACGACAGCTAAACGGGGTTAACGCATAACGAGTAAAATAGGGCGGCTGTTGTGAGTGTCGTGCTGCGGGAGTTTGGTGATATACGACAAGTGTGAATTGATTATCAACGATCTCAATACTGGCTGGATCATTTAAAACCTCAGTCCAGTAGCACAGTGATAGTGGTGCGACTTCAATACTTAATGCCAGAGCAATAAAAGCGATGTCGAGCTCTGGACGATGTTGTAAAAAAGTGTGTTTATATTCTTGATAAGCCTGATACAGCGCTGATGCATCAGGCGCTTGTAGACTGATTAATTGCATCCAAGCTAATTGGGTATCATGAAAACGTTTAAGCTCTGGCTCTGGCAGTTGCCATGCACAATGTTGATGCAGGTAAAACAACACATTATCAACCGCCCGTAGTAAATGTCGTTGCTGACCTGTCGGAATGGTTGTGATCGTTTTTTTTATGTTTCGTAGCTCTGCCATTGTTATGCTGCGATCTGAACGAGGCGTTTTGTTGATCAAAGCAATAACGTATTGAAGAAATTCTTCAGTTTCACAAGCTAAACCCTGCTGGAGATGACTATTAATAATCTCGTCATTCACCGATTTAAGTATCATATTGTCTAGCATCGATTATTCCTGCAATAGATGAATGTGTGAAAAAGAAAATAACGTTGAACGCTCTAGACTGAAGTACAATTTCTTTGATACCTGGTTTAAAAAGAGTAACAATATTTTTTTGTTGATGGGAAAACATTGATCGCTGCCAAGATGTTCGCCAAAGGATGAGTGTCCCATCAAACGATCAATTTGCTGTGTGGTGAGTTGAGGATCGGTTGATGATAGTGCTAGTTGCGCAAAGGTATGTCGTAAATTATAAGGCACGATATTTTTTACATGGTTGCTCTTATAAGGCCAATGCTGTTGCATAAATTGACGTATATTGCGCGCGCTAAGATGTTGAGGTTGATTGTTTTCATCAAATAAAAACCATAAAAATGGCGATGAGGCATTGCTACCTAGTTGGGTTAGTAAATTCTGTTGAATGGACAGGTAGTGCGTGATGGTTTGTTGTAAATAGTCGCAAAGGTAAAGTGTTCGGTAACGGCCTTTATCCGAGATCGTTGATTGAAGAGTGCCATAACATCGACGCGTTTCAAGTGAGATCGCGTGTGTGGGTCTTGCGCCAGTTAAAATCAAAAACTGAAACGCGAGCTGATAGGTTAATGCATTGTAATAGGCTTTTAATTGGGTTTTTGTCGCGACCTTAGCAACGGTATGTTGTTTGACGTTATTATCAAGCGCAAGGAAAAAAGTCCGTACGTCATCTAAAGGCAAAGCGCGCTCTGATCCTACCCAAATCGTGGATAATTCGACATATTGATAACCATGATCATTGGGGTTTTTCTGGCGTTCAAAAGCAATGATTTTTCCTGCGGTGGTTAAATACGCAGGCAATGTCACTTTTGTATCTAACAAGAGTGAAAGATTATAATGCGCATTATCCAGTGCGAGGTTAATGCGATAACGACTCCCTGCTTGGACGATACGCTCTAAATAATCATTGTGTGCTTTAAAAATTTCATAACGGATCTGATCACTGTTTTTCTGTTGATAGGCTATTGCGCTGTGATGATGCAACGTTTTATCACCTAACAAGACTGATTTGGCTGGGGTTGAAAGATAAGGACTCTGTAGAGTCATTATTGTGAAATAGCGAAAAAAGACATCTTTTCTAAGTCGACCGAATTGCGCGCACAGCTTGGGTGTTTTCCATGAGCTATTGATAAATCGCCACAGCTGCTCTTTAAGCGTTAGATTCAGTAACGGCTTTTGCGCTATTGTTGCGAGCGTTTTAACGTAGCTGTAGAAAATATGATGCAGCGCGGTAGGGATAGGTTGCCACAGCCAAACGCTCCCTGTTGAGGTTGAATAACACTGGGCATATTCAACCCATGATATCCTATTAATGTTGATAATTCGTAGTCGGTGTTCGGCACATGCTTCTTTGCCTGTTACACGCGATAAAGATGGAATATCGACGGCAGCGGTGAGGCTATCGAGCTGCTGTGTCATCCATAAGTAGATAAAGGTGATCAACAATGGCTCTTTATCCTTAGAGGCGTGAAATAACTTATTAAAATGTGTAATAGCAATACGTAAGGTATTTACGACATGCAAGGCATCTGGCGCGATCCCGCCGCTATTATTTTTTCGATTATTTTTTTTAATGGCCGCTAGTCTACCCACGATGGTTCTCCTTGATTGACCTTGCTCTGATCGCAGACGGTAATACTTGCGCTAATTTGGCGAGATAACGTTTAGTTAGGGCTACTGAGGTATTGATGTTGTGTTGTTGTTTTAAACGGCAATATAAATTATTTAGCATTGATGCAGTAAAAAAATGATTTATTGCTGGAAAAATTAGATTGAGACCTAAGATCACACTCTCACATTCATCATTACTATAAATGTTTAAGTGCACTTTTGTGTTTCGTGCAGCAGGATGTTGAGATAGCAAAAAAAATAGAGGTTTTTTTTCTAACAGCAAATAACGGTTGCTATCAGAGGGATCAATCGTAACGGATAATGTGATTTGTTCAATGCCGAGCGTAACTTGTTGAGCATCGAGTAATTCAGATGCGTTATGTTGGCGTTCTTTGATCTTATCATTGGCACACAACTCTAATACCAAGGGATGGTATGTGATATTTAGATCTGATCGTTGGATAAATTTATGCTTTGGCATAATAGATACTCGATAGTTAAAACGTATATCTATTATTACAGATAAGTGGTATTTCTAATTATGGTAAAGGGTGCTAATTCGGGGTGCTTACCAGAATTTTTTTTTAAAAAATAAAAATATTTTTGAGTTTATGATGCATAAGGTAGTAAAAAATTGCTGATTCTTTCTTTTCTCAAAGTTCAGCTTACAATATTAATTTCTCTGATGCGTATCTTCAAGTAACTGAAGTGGCCAAATTAACTATGCCACTTCAGACCAAGGCTACTCGGTAAAAGAAGCTGCTGAAGCGATGAATGTCGGTAAATCAACAATGGATAAATGGGTTCGACAGCTTAAAGATGAACGTGGTGGGATTACACCCAAAGCAACACCAATGACACCTGACCAGCTTAAAATTCGTGAATTAGAAAAGAAGATTAAACGGATTGAAATGGAGAAAGAAATACTAAAAAAAGCAACCGCTCTTTTGGTATCGGACTCATTCAAAACTTCATATTAGTTGATGAATTAAAAGCTTATTATCCTGTATCTATTATTTGCAATGTCTTTAATATTCATCGCAGTAGCTATAAATATTGGACTAAACGGCTTAAAACGCAGTCAAAAGAGCAAGTGCTATTATCTAGTGAAGTGAAGGCTGCACATCGTGCCAGTGGTGGCTCAACAGGAGCCAGAACGATTGTAGGTATCGTTACAACTAAAGGCGTGCCGTTAAGTCGCTATAAAGCCACTAACATCATGAAACAATTAGGGTTAGTTAGTTGTCAGGTTAAGAAGCATCGTTATAAAAAAGCAGAAAATGAACATTTAAATATTCCCAATACATTAGATCGCCAGTTTGCAGTTACTGAGCCTAATCAGGTTTGGTGTGGCGACGTGACATATATTTGGTCAGGACAACGTTGGTTGTACCTTGCTGTTGTGATTGATTTATTTGCCCGTAAAGTGATTGGTTGGGCAACATCAGGCTCACCCAATACAGATTTAACAGGTAAAGCTCTTTCGATGGCTTATGAAGTTCGAGGGGTGCCTAAAAGTGTCATGTTTCATTCCGATCAAGGCTGTCATTACACAAGTAAACAATTTCGCCGATTACTTTGGCGGTATCAAATTACACAAAGTATGAGTCGACGTGGAAATTGTTGGGATAACGCCCCGATGGAACGATTATTTAGAAGTTTTAAAACAGAATGGATGCCAACGGCGGGTTATCGTTCATCGAATGAAGCTAAAGTGGCGATCACTAAATACATTATCCGATATTACAACCAAGTCAGGCCCCATCAATATAACGGTGGCTTGACGCCTAATGAATCAGAACGCCGATTTAATAATGAATACAAATCCGTGGCCAGTTTTACTTGACCACTTCAACATTGTGGAAATACCAAATAACTCAAAGTATGAGTCGACGTGGAAATTGTTGGGATAATGCTCCAATGGAACGATTTTTTAGAAGTTTCAAAACGGAGTGGATGCCCAAAGAGTGCTATAACAATTATGAAGAAGCGGAAAGGGACACGCTCAAATATATATTGCAATATTACAACACTAAGCGGGGCCATAGTTATAACAACTATTTATCGCCAATGGTGATGGAAGCAGCCGCTTAATTTAAACACCTATAAAGGTGTACAGTTTTACTTGACCACTACAAATCATCATCGGTATTTAAACAAAGACAAAACTAAAATCTCCTATAATTTATTCATAGGTATTTAAAAATAAGTTCTTTTTGTTCTGTTTGTGAGTTAACTAATTGACAGTGTTGAGTTTTATGTATGTTAAGCATGCTGAAACAATACTTATTTGGTATTAGTTGTTCAGTTATATTTTTATTATCCAAAGATGTCATGTAAAACATTGAATTACTAAATTTATTTGTACTTAGAAAATATTGACATCCCAAAAATTTATGGTCTTGATGTACTATTAGAAGATTTTCTGACAGTAGAACGTTTATATTTGCTTTAATTTCACGGTTCAATTTATTTTTATAATGGTAATAATATAAGATTTTTTCTTCTGCTATTATTTTGGAAAGATCTCTTACTCTGAAAGGAGCATCTCCGATTTTATGTATAGCGAAAAGAACCCATTTATTTATTTTTAGTTTTGTCATCGATAAATCTACTGTGGTGTTCGGAATGTGAAACCACAATACATAATTTATACTCATCTTTAAACATTAAATTATCTCATTTTAACTGGGGTTTGTCAATTGTTTTTAACGCTATTTGTTGAATTTGTAAGAATTAATTGAAAATGACCAGTGAACTGAATTTAATAAGAAGATAACCATCTAATATTAGAGCATTAAATTTCTGGAATAATTATCATTCTCCCAGTGAATGCCTGCCTGCGAAGGCGATAGAGAATCTAAGACTTTTAAAAGACTGCTCTTATTATTTTGATTGAATAGATTATTGCTCTTTAATCATTTTTAGACAGTTTACGGACATCTAAACTGTCTCATTTTTCCGATTTTTGAAGTGAAACTGTCACTGCAACTATTTGAATTAAATATATTTTATTGATTTTAAACGTAAATTGGAGAGGGATAAAAAAGGGGAGGAATAGCCTAAGCTATTTTAAAACGCTTACTGTGACAC
>NZ_WMDN01000031.1:0-35784 GCF_021236965.1 Photobacterium carnosum
TTAGCTATGGTTGTTAGCTATGGTTGTTAGCTATGGTTGTTAGCTATGGTTGTTAGCTATGGTTATTGGCTATGGTGGTTAGCTATGGTTATTGACTGTGGTTATTGGCTGTGGTTGTTGGCTGTGCTTGTTGGCTAGTTGTTGGCTGAGATCAAGAACATTAAAATTATAATATTTACAGTGTAAATTAATATATCGATTTACACTGTAAATATAATCAAGTCTCAGTTTACACTGTAAACCAAAACATTATCTAATCACCATTGATGATTTTCATATTGCTCAGCAACAGATTTTCCACGTTCCGTTAAGAAAGCTAATAATGTTTCAGGATGTTGAGTCACAATTAATTCCTGCGGGAAATCAACATGCGCTAACAATGTTTTAATGCTAGAAAAGTTACCAACATCCGCCGCAAAATGGGCGTCAGATCCTGTCGTAATTCGAGCCCCAAGTTCTTTTGCTAAAGCCGCAATGTCTTCACATCGAGGCGCACTACCAACACGAGAACGTCCCAATGATGAGTTATTAATTTCAACTAAAACATTATTCTTAGCTGCAGTACGAATAACAGTTTCAAAATCGAAATCATAATTAGGGTTACCAGGATGACCAATCGCATCAACCACTCCTGACTGTATAGCATTAATCAATGCTTCAGTATGATCACTTCTCGTCATTGGTTTAAAAACGGGCTCATGCAAACTCGCTATCACCCAATCTAATTTCGCTAAAACCGTATTATCAAGATCAACTTCACCTGCAGTATTAATGATATTTGCTTCAACACCACGTAAAACAGCAACGCCTTCAAGAAATCGAGGTAATACACGTTGATTCGCGAAGTACCAAAAATGCGGAGCACCCGGCATTAAAGAAGCATGGTCAGTATTACAAAACATTTTTAATCCCTTTGCCGCAGCCGCTTGGGCATTTTCAATAATTGTACTGTAAGCATGGCCACTTGATAATGTGTGTGTATGAGTATCAACTTGAATCTGCATAATGAAAAACCTCTAATAAACTTGAGAAGATAAAGAATAATAACGAGCAACAATATTACGTAAATGCTGCTGAGTAATTTTACGACTGGCTAAATGATACCGCTCCCCCACCACTGACCACGATTGTTTTTGCAAAATCTTAGCTACCACAAAACCAACATCATCATTCCAAGTACAATCATCTTGCAATAAATACTGAGAGAGCCAACTTTCAAGACTTGCGACTACAACATCATAACCAAGTCCGCCCTGAATAAAGATTTGTAGCTGATGGTCAATCTGTGTCAGTGATAAGCCATAATTCAATGGCTGTTGAACATTTTGAGAATATAATTTAAAAAATAATTGGCTATCAAGCTGACTAAATTGCTCAACTCGCTGGCAAATAAAAGAGGCACTGAACAAGGTTACCGCATCATCAAACCATAATAACGCAGCGCTCGATAATGGTTTAACAAACAATAATGAATGGAGACCACTGGCAGCATCTTTAGTGATCCCTAACCGTAACGGCCGTAATGAACAATGAGACCAAAAATCAACAAGCTCATTGGCCGCGCCAAAACTTGTCCCTATATAGTCAATCTTTTCATTCTGTGCTTGTTGTAAAACAGCATCCACCAATTTTGTACCAATACCGTGCTGCTGAAAACTATCAGCGACAGCAATACGTAATATACGATAGCAACGCTGCTGAGCCGCAATCGCATAACCTAGATGAGCCGCTAAAGATTGAGCCAATAAATGCCCTTGCGGACGACGTTTACCTTGCATCACTAATTGAGCAAGCTCGGCATCAAATCCGCCTTCTTTTGACACAACACAACAACCAATAATTGTCTTAGCTTGTAAAGCAACAATCAGTGATAACTCAGGGTCATCCAACAATTGTTGAATATCATTCGGTGAGGTTTGGTAATGGGCATTAATCAATAAACCAAACAATTGACTCAGCAAGCGTTCATTAGCAGCCAATTCAGAAGTGGGTAACACAGAATAGTGAATAGCATCAGCGTCAGAAACAACATCAATCCCAACACAATTTGGAGCTTGTGCAGATAATAGCAACGCTTTAAAAGTCCAAGCTTCAAGCGGATCCCCTGTTGCCCATCGAATAGGTTGTTCTAAATGATAACTGCGCCATTGTGGCATTTTAGCCGTTAATTGTTGTTTAAATTTAATTTCAAATCCACGCCCAGTACCTTCATAACCATGAATAGTGGTCGCGAAAATTAATCGATTATGATGAGCGAGTAACGCCATTAAGATCGGAGCAGGAATAGCCGCAGCTTCGTCTACCATAATAAAATCAAATTCTGATGCGCGGTTAACTATCTCGTCAGCAGCCACAAATTCCAACTGACTAGCACCATAATATAATTGATGTCGTTGTGGTTGCTCCGCGGTTACTAAGCGTAATTTAGCGAGTTTAAACACTGTATCCGCACAAGCAAAAGACGGAGCCGTAACCGCGATTCTGATTGTTCGCGTTTGTAATAATTCGGCAGCAGCAATACCAAGCGCCGCCGATTTACCTCGACCACGATCAGCAGACAACACTAATGGACGCTTACTATGGCCGGTAGCTACTTTAATAATGGCATCCACAGCATCCGCTTGACCAGCAGTTAAACATCCCCGTTGAAGGTTAACATCCGTAAATATTTGAGCCGTAGAAAAGTAGTCCGGTATTGCAGCTAAAGATAATAACTCGACAGGCTGTGACTGCTGAATAAGCATCACATTCGGATCTAAAAACAAACGACCTAAACGGTGATAAAAAGGAGAGCTAATATTAGGGAATCGCCATGCCGGTGGCGCAATAATAACAAGAATACCGCCACCTTTAACGGTGCCAGAAAGCGCACCTAGTGTGTTCGCACTTAATCCTTGTAATGCATTGATAACCACCATATCAAACTCTTGCCCAAGCCATTGCTTTGACTGTTTAAGAGATGAAGACACAAATGACATTGGTGCATTATCCCCAGCCCATAATCGTTGTGAAAAGTGCTTACCAATAACCGTTGCCGTTGTCGTTGCCCATTCGCAATCGCCTTCTAAGACAATTAATTGACGACAAAAATGGTGTGATAACTGTTGCTGAAGTTGAGCGAAGAAAATATCTAACTGCGCCGACATAAATAGATCCATAAATAAATGACCTACCGATCATAACACAGCCACAACAGGCATAAAAAAACCACGTATAAGAACGTGGTTTTTATTAACGAAAATAAACGTTACTTTAGATAATCATTTAAATAAGCCAGTACATCATTGATTTGACGATCACTCATCTTTTTCAATTTAAGCTGTAACTTATCACCATCGCGCATATAAGAGACTTTGCCCTTGATTAAATCTTGCGATGTTGGCTTCTCAATGACTATCTTGGGATGTAATTGCTCGCCTAATTGCTCTAATTTACCCGTTACTTCACGCGTAATACGACTAATGCCTTGTGCGTTAATCGTCTTCCATAATGATGCGTTATCACCGCTCAAATCAGCAATCATGTGTTGCTGTTGCTCTTGATTTAAACCAAAGAAAATACGATGAAGTTTCACAATAGTCGGACGGCCAAGTTCGCCAACACTAGGGTAAGCCATCAATAATTCCATGGGTAAACAAGCGGCTTTTAATGCACCACTCACTAAAGCTTCACTACATTGTAAATACTTAGCCAACTCTTTTTGATCAGCAACTTTGCCAGTATCTAACAACGATTGCATTTCTTTACCACGTTCAAATAAAGATAATGGTTTATGCGCATTCGCAACATCAGACAAGAATTTTGCATGTTCCGTATTAATGCCTTTAGCAACATAAATCAAAAAATCTTTATGAGCAAGAATACAAGACATACGACGGCGACTACCGTCTAATACTTCAATACGCCCATCATCAAGCCAACGGCCTACTGCTGGATATTGTTGACCACGATCTTTTAATGTAACTAAAATATCAGCTAGAGCATGTTCATTTAAAAACGCTTGTTCACGCGCATTTTCAGCAAAAACGATGGTTTGAGTGCCAATATCATCTGCGTTTACTTTTACTAATTCAAACGCAACAGTCTCTTCGCCTGCAACGGCTAATTCAATCACAGCCGCTTTATCGCGAGCGGCTGTTTGGGCTTCTGTAACGTTAGTTGCGCGACGTTTATCTGCTTTACCAAATAAACGTGCATTAAGATCTGTCGTTTTAATTGCCATCTGTCAATTATTCCTCGTTCAAGTTTGCCCAGTGGCTGTGCATTACACGTTCTAGTTCAAGACCAACACGCTGAATAGCCTCTTGAGCCGTTGAAAGGGTCTTTTTACCACCCTCAAACTCAGCCGCAGTAAGGTCAAAAACAGTACTATAAGTATCTGCACACGTCTCAAAAGCACGGCTTCGTGGTACTGTCGCCATCATTACTTGCTCACGTAACAAATAATTCATCTCTGTTAATACAGAAACTTGTTTTTTATTATCGTCTTCAAACATCGTTGGCATCAGACGAATGAACTCTAATCCGTGCCAGTCTTCTGGAAACATCTCATAAACAGTGGGTAAATGCTGAAAGAAGTTAACGGTTGATGCCCAGTCTAAACGTTTAGCAGCACAAGGAATAATCAACGCATTAGATGCATACATCGCATTCCAAACTAATGGATCAATATGAGGACCCGTGTCAATCATGATGATATCGAACTCTTCAGCAATTGGATCAATCACTTTTTCTTTAAGCAAACGTACAATATCAAGGTCTTGATTTACAGCCAAATCTTGCCATGCATCGGCATTAAACATCGCATCTTCAGGGAAAGCTGCAATTGTTTTAAGATTAGGATATTGAGTTGGCATTACTACATTATCCATCACAAAGTGCTTATCAGTTAATACACCTTCAGGCACATTATCTAACATTACATCTACAGCTGAATAAATAGTTTCTTGTTTACCTATACTAATCAATGGATTAAGGAATAAACGTAACGATCCTTGAGGATCAAGGTCAATAAGACAAATTCGGTAACGTTTATCTAAATCTAAAGCTAAACAAGCAGCGATATGTACCGCTGTCATTGATTTTCCAGTACCACCTTTCTGATTCTGGACGTTCACAACCCAAGGTTTACGTCCAGCGCCTTCACGTTGATAAAAAGCCGGCTTTTTGGCTGACGCCATCAATTGATGCGCCTCATCAAGGGTTATTGAGTAATGGTTGGCTTTATTTTTAGTAAATTGATGCCCAGTTGCTTCCATACGTGAAATTGCATCATCTAATTTTCGACGAGTCAAACCTGAGCGTGTCTCCATCAATGCTTTTGACATTGGCGGAAAAACCTCATCACGGCGTTCTTCTAACACAATTTCAATACGATCAGCTTGTACTTGTTTAGTCTGCTCTGCAATATTGAGCAAATTTTGTATCGTCTGTTCCCTATTCATTAGTACTCTATGCCATGATAATAGACTGTCTCTATTGTACAATAAATCATGCCGTAAACAATAAAAAGCTGAACAAAAACATGTGATGCTAATCTCAACTAAAAACATACTTTCAAGCAAAAAGCGAAAAAAAACACCATTTATAGACTTAAATCTCCTTTATTATCCAGGCTAATTACTCCAATTAAAACCATTTCATAAAAATGTTACAGCGTCACAAGTTTACATTGTAAATCAAACTTATCATGATTATTAACGGAACAATGAAAAAAGAGAGATAGTTTACGGATAATGTCATTCCAATAAAAAAGAGTTCTCTTTACCCATTTTATGGTATTTGCTAATGAAATCACTCAATTTCATTAGCAAATATCAATAAACACAAAGGAAAAGAAGAAAATAGCCAAAAACAAGCTGAAATCCAATATGACAACAGCTAAACAATGCCCCTCTACTTGATCATTGTTCCATTACAATAACGCTCAGTATGAAACGATGATCAAGCGTTAATAATGATAGAAATAGTGCTGTAAACAGTCTATTTCTATTCTCTTAGCTGCGGAAAAATGATCAAGACGGGTCACGATAATAAAAATTCTATCTTCTGCATGACGGAAGCATGTAAAATAGCATATAAACTACGGTTAACGCTGATTCAACAAGGGTTGCGACGCAATTACCTTAACTTATAATTAATATAATTGAGGCTTAATTTTATTAATTTCAAAGATTGAAATACATAAAAAACATGATGATCATTGATCCAATAACAGAGACATAGAAAAACACTCTCTTTTTCCATTAACTGTCATTTCAATTACGTGTCAATTCAACTAAAAAAATCCAACGAAAAGATGATAGCAATGTTAAATATCCCTTTAAAAGTTGAAAACACACTAACATGATCATCTTTCCAGTGTAAAAACGACACCCACAACATAGAAAGTGACTCTCTACGATAAAAATAAGCTGTATTTTCTTCTCGCTGTGGATAACTTTGTGGAAAAGCTGATAATCAATGATGATCATGCTTTCAACTTTATTATGATCATGTTTTCATGCTGACAATGATCATCGTTCCAACGTTATGATGATCATGCTTTCACTCTTAGTATGATCATGTTTCTGGGTTTTCTTTGATCATCGTTCCAATAAAGACAAAAATAATAACCATAATAAACAATGTGTTAAAGCGAATTATTTAACCTGATCATTAGATCATAATATCAATTAGATCAGTTTTAATCATAAAGATCAGTTTTAAAATCTTTAAATAAAAAACTTTCTTTCTTGATCTTTTTCTATTAACCTTTACGGAAAGATGATGCTTCTACGGCCAATGACAAATGAATTCCGCTCGAAATACGAAAAAGAATCCGATTGATAAGATATTGATCGAAGCGCCAAGATCACACAAAGATGGTCATTTATTTGTGATCCCAACAAATTTAGTTGACTGGCTACCTCAGTACCAACATTTTAAAGGCGTGACCAAAAGTATTATTGAGTTATTGAATATTATTTCATTACGTGGCTTATCAAGCCAAGATGGTATGGTTTCAACAACGGAGCTTATTGAAGCGACAGAAGGACAGTTAACACGAGCGGCTATTCAACAACGTTTACGAGCCGCGGTTAGTGTTGGTTTATTTAATCAACAACCGGTACGATTCGAGGAAGGTCTTGCTGGTAAAACCATGTTACATCGTTTTATTAATCCAGCATTACTGATTTCCCAACTTGGTACAGGTAGTTTACTATCAGATCAATTTAGGCAACGTGAAAAACAGAAGCGTTCCAAAGCATTAGCTCAGAATCATGTTAATCGTCGTTTATTGACCGAATATGGTTTAGGTACTCCACCGTCAATGCCAGATGAAGCTGATCAAATTGTAGTATCGCCAACAAGTTGGGCCGGTATTATCGATCAAGCTTTAGCACCACCACGTACAAAGAAAAGTTATCAAAAAGCCATGGTTGCGATCAGTGGCACTAAAGCGATCATTGAAACACGATCTTCAAAATCGATCATGACCGTTGATGATCTTATGACGCTATTTGCGTTATTTACGTTAACGGTACAATACCACGATCACCATCTTGCGGATTATGAGATCCAACTCCGCTCAATGGCAAATAAAACCCCTGTCTATATCACGGATATTTTGGCTTTACGAGGCAAAAAAGACAGTGGCCCTGCACGCGATTCTATTCGTGAAAGTATTGATCGTATCGAATTTACTGATTTTCAATTGCATGAGTTAACGGGTCGTTGGCTTAGTGACAATATGCCGGAAGGTTTTAAAAGTGATCGATTTCGATTCATAGCACGTACGATCACAGCATCAGAAGAAGCGCCTCAAGAAGGTGACGATGGTGAAATTCGTATCAAGCCAAACTTGTATATTTTAGTCTGGGAACCGTCTTTTTTTGATGAATTGTTAACCCGTGATTATTTTTTCTTATTCCCGCCAGAGATTTTACGTCAACATACTTTAGTGTTTCAGTTATACACATTTTTTAGAAGTAGGATGTCTCGGCGTGTTGTTGATTCAATGCTTTTAAGTGAGCTAAATCAAAAGCTTGCTAGGAATATTGAATGGCGTCGTTTTTCTTCTGATATTATTCGTGAATTAAAAAAATTGGCTGAAGGTAAAGTGACTGAAGCCTTGTTTGCGGTTAATTTATGGGGCTATCATTTAACAATTTCTGCTGACGATATTGATAAGCGTTATACCGACTATCGAATTGATATTAAATCGGATGCGGAAGAAGTTATTCGTTATTCTCGAGCAAAAACAACTAATGAAGGCAAACGCAATATGGCACCCACCATGCCAAATCCATTGCGTAATGAGATCATGCCTAAACAAGCATTGGATCAATTATCGGCAATTATTGATGGTGAATTTGAACCGATCCAGCGTAAAGAACCTCGTCCTCGAGGACGTTTAGGTCGTCGAATTAAATTGCGTAAGCATCTAGTTGAAATTAATGCAGATGAACTTACTATTGTTTTATCTAAATATACCTCTTCAGAAGCACTACAACGCAGTATTACCGCGTTATCAGCAATGACTGGTCATCCTATATCAACAATTACAGAAGAGTGTCAGGGCTATTTAGAGAAGCTTGATTGGCTCCATGTCGCTGGTGAGCGTGTTAGTTATGAAACGCTTAGCAAAACGGTTGAGTTATACAATAGCCGTCAAGATGAACGCCATTTATCGATTGAACGTTTAATTTCAGGTTTAGCTGTACGCCGAAAAGTGTGTAAATTAGTTCATGAAGGTCATATAACCGATCAAGTATTAACCACATTAGATGATGTAGCTAAAGGCATTTAAATAGCAATAGCGGCTGCAGAATAGAGAAAGAGCGTGTTTATCTACGCTCTTTTTGTTTTAATACACATCAAAGAGTTAACGTATAATCTTTACCGTGTATCGTGTGATATTTGGTATTATTGCTAGCGGAGTTAAACGATGTTGTTTAGTAACAAGAATTTTAGCAGGGTTTTATTTTGTATTGTTATTAGTACACCCACTGTTAATGTCTATGCCGCTAAAGCAGATCGTCCGATTATTGATCGCCCCAAAATTGGTTTAGTTCTTAGTGGTGGAGGAGCTAAAGGTGCAGCACATATTGGTGTCCTTGAAGTTTTAGAAGAAAACCGTATTCCTGTTGATATTGTGACAGGCACGAGTATGGGCGCTTATGTTGGTGGTATGTATGCCATGGGGCTTTCGGCACAAGAAGTAAAACAGCGTACTTTTAATATTAATTGGAATACGGGTTATATAGATCGCGCGAGTCGTAATGATTTATCGTTACGTAGAAAAAAACAAAATGATACTTATCAATTACATACTGATTTAGGTTTAGATATTAATGGTGAGTTTAAATCTCGTCCTGGTGCCTTTCAAGGACAAGGTCTAGCTGTTATTTTACGTAAACTGACTGCTAATTTACCCGCATTAAAAACCTTTGATCGGCTGGCTATTCCTTATCGTAGTGTTGCAACTGACATTACTAAAGTTACGCTAGTTGTTATAAGTTCTGGCCATTTAGCTACGGCAATGCAAGCTTCAATGACCGTCCCTGGGGCATTAAAACCCGTTCATTTAGATAATAAATTACTTGTTGATGGTGGGGTCGTTAATAACATGCCGGTTGATGTTGCGAAGCAACTTGGTGCGGATGTTATTATTGCAGTGGATCTGCGTGATAGTCTAATGCCGAAAAAAGATTTAGACAGTGCATTAAATATTGTTTCACAGTTAACGACATTCATGACTAATGCCAGTGCAGATTTTCAAAAAAGTTTAATGAAATCGAGTGATATTTATTTACAACCTAATGTCTCTTTCATGACCGCAGCTGATTTCGATAAACTTGAACAAGCTTATCAAGCGGGTCGAAAAATAGCACTTGCATCATTGCCTCGTTTATTACGTTATCAGTTATCACTATCAGAATATGCTGAATATAATAAACAGAAAAATATTCGACGATCACGGTTATCCGCACATGATTCTTATTTTATTGATGATATTGAAATTATCAATAATACAAATTTACCAGATAAAACGTTATTAGCTCAATTAGAATTAAAAACAGGAAAAATAATTTCTAATAATGAACTAGAACAGGCAGTAAAACGATTACAAAGTGAAGATATTTATGGTCGAATTAATTATTCAATAAAACAAAAAAATAATAAAAACATTCTTGTTATGGATATTAATGAAAAATCGTGGGGGCCTGGATATTTAAATTTCACCCTTGCATTTGAAGATGATTTTGAAAGTCGTTCTGATTTTTCTTTTGGCGCACAATATGTTTATACCGATCTTACTGATAAAGGCGGTGAGTGGTTGTTGGAATGGAAATTGGGTAGTTGGAAAAATATCACCACTGAATTTTATTTTCCTATAGATTATCAACAACATTTTTTTACTGCATTTGGTGCTGAAACGAGTAATGAAATTCGTCAATTTGATGATTTTACTTATTATAATGCAGATGAAGAATTAAAAAATATTGATGCTAAATATAATCAAACAAATGCTTATGTAAAAATGGGTTGGAATATTAAACCATGGGCAGCGTTCACTTTAGGTTATAAAGGTCAAACTGGAAGTATTACCGTATCAGCTCTTGATCGTAAAGAAAATTATAATTTATATGGGCCATATTTAGATCTTACTTATGATGATTTAGACAGCTTTTTCTTTCCATCTTATGGTTCTTATTTTAATAGTGAAATAGGATACAGTAATACTGTACGTCGGCCTGATTTTGGTGAATCTGAAGCAGGTGAGACTGTCTATTATAATTTATCGATAATAAAACCGTTTACATATGATAAACATACCGTCGTATTTTCAATGAAAACGGCAGGCTCAGATGCTGATAATTTATTACCGATTTATGCGCAAGATCTTGGTGGGTTGTTTAATTTATCTGGTTACCATCGTTATGAATTAAATGGCCGTTATAGTGCTTTAACGAGCTTAGTTTATCGTTATCGAGTTATTGATAATAACTTTGGGGCAATTAAATTACCGATATATATCGGTGGATCGCTTGAAAAAGGCGGTGTGTGGGATCGTACCTCTGCGATAAGTTGGGACAGTGCAATTACCGCTGGCAGTGTGTATGTTGCTGTAGATTCTATTTTAGGTCCTGTTTATTTGAGTTATGGTCAAACATCGACAGGGAAAAGCTCATTCTATCTTTCATTAGGTGGAACATTATAAAAATTGCTTAAATAATTAAGCCCCTTAATAAAATATAATTATTAAGGGGCTATAGAGATTAAATGATTATTTAATATTCCCAGTGTGAAACATTATGTGAACCACTAAATTGATTAGGGAAATAATCTTCACACTTACCTTCACGCCACACATCAGCTGTTGCGCAGTGTAGACCACCACCAAATGCATAAGCATCACGTAAATCAACTGGAATCACATTAAAGCCTAGTTTATCAAATTGCTCCATTTGTGCTTTTTCACTGGCTTCAACACAGACTGTTTTATGATCAATGATTAAAGTATTCATTGATAGCCATGTGCTTGAATAACAAAGTGCTGGAGGGTTATCCCATGAAGGTTTAACGGCTTCAACAATCTGCCAATCATTCTTTTCAAAAATTTCACGTTGACCGGCAAATAACGGACGGTGTGGGTTAAGTAACATTAAGCCTGGACGTAAAGGACAGAATGTTGCGTCAATATGAATTGGATGGTTATCAGCAAAGCTTAACGTGTGAATACGATATCCCATTGGCTCATATTTACGCTTGATCCAGTGAATACCCGCTAAGTTAGTTGTAAGGCCATGTTGGACAAAGATATCTTTACCTAAACGCATTACATCTGCGGCATCAAAGAGAATATCTGTTTCTCTGGTGCTGTATTCTTTATTTAATGAACGCGCCATTGTTTCTTCATCAGATAAATATTCATAGGCAGCAACATAATCCATACGGAAACTATCGTCAGATAAGCGAGGGCGTGGTGCTTGCTCGATCATGCACTGCTGATCTGATTCAAAATACTCACGAAGAAGATCAGTGTATGCCAAATATTCAAAATAGCGGCTACGGAAGCTCATTGGTGCCATTAAGATGCTTTTACCCATGGTAAGCAAGCAGTCACGAGGAGGCATACAGCCAAAGCCAGAGCTAATCGAAAAATCAGGGGTATTGATACTATTATGCCAGTCAACAGCTCCTGGACGATCAACGATAATACCGCGATTTTCAAGGATCTGAGCAAAGCCATTTAAACACTCATTTGCACGATCAATGGATTCTTGAGTACGACGTCCCGCTTTGCTTCCACGCATTGGTGAGTTGGCCGGAATTTTTTCATTACTTGCAGGACAAGCTTCTGGAATATGTTGGTTATCTGCAATACCAACAATCACATGGCGAAGAGGATCGAAATCGTTATAAGATTCAACATGTAGGCCCGGTCTAACATAAGGTACACCAGATTCTTTACGCTCAAGAGGTAAAGAAGCATTTGGATAAAAGTCGTTAGAAATACTCATTGCAAATTCTCCATGAGAACGAATAGTTGTATTGAAACAGTGTTTATTGACACATTGTTCGTTAAATGATCTATAACAGACATTTATTATTGTTATTTAACAATGTGTTATGTCGCTGCCTCTCGCTGTTGAAGGCCATGTGTTGTGCTCTTCAATGACTTTATAATGCGCCTTTAAAATTCATTTTATAGCGAAGTTCTGCTGATAAATGTCGATTATATGCTGAGAATGGTATTTATAGTGGTTATTACAACTTTGGGCTATGAATAATAAAGAACAATCAGTAATTCCGATTTTTATGGCACAATTAATATGCTAATTTCAGTTATTGCTTAAAAAGCTTGATGGAATATCACATATTTGAAAAAAGAATTTATTGGGTCAGTAAATAACTGCTCATTTTTAATTAAAGCATCTAGTTCTGTGGCATAAAGTTGTAATAATAGGCAGAGTAAAGGAGAGCTGGTTATGTATCAAAAGATAGTAGCAAATACGCCTAAATTTTTGATGTTTGATTTACAACCACTGATTGATAATAAGAATTTTATTTTTGGCGCTGATTATATATTGATTCGCCCTAAAAAAAATGGCTGCATATTACATTTATCATCCACTCAAATTCCCTTAGCTGTTGGGCAATTAGTTTTATTAGCGCCTTTTAACCCTTTTAAAATTAGTGTTGAGGCAGTTAATAATAAAATAACAGTGGGGGATGCATTGCATTTTCGTTTAAATGCATTGGGGCAAACGTTTATTGATAGTATTCAGTTTAATAATATAAAAAACATGTTAGATCATGCTAAACAAGGCTTGTTGTTTGAAAGTGAGGAGCTAGAATCATTATTTGAAATTATGGATAACATCGAGAACACTTTTGATTTTAAGCAACTGCTTAATATATTGATGTTACTTGATCAATTAACAAAAACCAAACCTCAGCAAATATTAGAAACTCACCAACTTGCTTTTGCTACCACTAAAAGAACCGAAAATAGGGTTGATCTTGTATTGCAGTACATTACGACAAATCTTGCAGAACCGTTAACTGTGACGATTGTTGCTCAACAATTGCATATGGCTGAAAGTACGTTCTCACGTTTTTTCCATACTCATTTAGGGGTGACATTTCGACAATATTTAATTGAACAGCGGGTGAAACAAGCGGCAAGATATTTGGTGTCAACAGATTGGACGATTGCTTATATTGGGGCCGAAGTGGGTTTTTCATCGTTATCCAACTTTAATGAAAAATTTAAAACGTTATTGCACGTAACGCCTCGGCATTATCGAGCCAATCATTTGTCGCTACGGGAAAATATTGATAACTCACAATCGATACAAGGCCAATTACAAAAACAATTTCATCAGTGGCAAACCAATGTGGTTGTATAAATAATAAGAGAATAACGGTGAAATTATTCTCTTGTTATGATTAACGTAGATAGTCTGCAATTAACTGATATTGGCAACATTTTGCCACTAACGCATAACTACAACATGCCAATAGTGAAGCATAAAGTGGAGCCTCAACCCAGCCTAAATGAAACTCAACAAACAATAAGCACCCACTAAAAAAGCCAATTACTAATGCACTGAGCGCCGCATAAATATTACCAGGAAACCAATGGGCTAATAACGTTGGGGCGACCAATGCTGCCATTAAAGTACCAGACCCTAAAATAGCCAACATTGACAGCATAAAAGGTGGAGCAAACAGCATGATAATAAACCCTAACCCTCCAAGGCCAAACACGGCACTACGATTAAGCAGTAATAGTTGCTTCGCTGTCAGGGAGGAATGTGGCCACAATGCTTGGCGTAAATCATGAGATACGGCACCTGCAATGGCATGAAGAACCGAGTTGGCCGTTGATTTCATCGCAAATAAAATAAACAGGGTCACAATTGCAGATAAATAAGGTGAGAGAAATTGGGTCAGAAAGACTGGCATGGCATCGTCAGGGTTGGTAAGGGTGGGGACTTTTACACGAATATAACAGCCTACAATAGGAACAAGGCTTAATAAACATGCCATTGGCATCATGTAAGCCGCAACATGATGCAATTTAGTGGTGTTAGCAAATGCCATAAAACGTACGGACATATAAGGTAGGGTTGCACTGTAAATAAACGCATAGGGCAGTACCATTAAAACATGCCAACGACTGTCACCATAAGGCCCTGAATCTTGTGGATCTAACAAGTTTGTGTCGATGCTATTAAGTTGTTCTATTAATTGTTGCGGAGGAAGATCTGTAAAAATAGTCACCATAATAATAATGGCGGATAAACACATACCTAACACCATAAAGGTATCCGTAAACGCGACGGCGGCAAGTCCCCCAATAGAGGTGTAGAGAATAATAATCGCGACCATAATAAACGAGGCGGTTGTTTGGCTGATACCCAGCCATTGTCCGGCTAATAACCCTAATGCTTTAATTTGACCGACGAGAAAAATCAGTAATAGCACAATGGTTATAATGGCACAGAATGCTTGGGTAATACGTTTTACACTTTGTGGACCGTCATGGCTGACGGCAATATATTCAGCAATCGTTAATGTCCCCATTGTTTGGGCTTTTTGGTGTAGAAACCGCGCACAAAAAAGGACCGCTAAAATCATCGCTGGCGCAAAGAAAAAATTACCTAATAATTCAATTACACCATATTTATACGCAACCCCAGGCGATCCCATAAATCCCCAGCCAGAAAACGCCGTTGCAACGATAGTAGATGCCCCCACAAAAGGGCCTAAACAATTAGCGGCCAATAAAAAACCACCCTCACCCTTGCTACTGTGCATCACTTTATTACTGTAAAGGGCTAAACCGACCATAATAGTCACGGTCACTAATAGTAAGCCCCAGTTGAGTGAGGTATTCATAGTGTCACCTTATGATAGTGGTAATGGTTTGTGAGATTGCGGATTATGAGACAATGCCCGTTTCTTGATGATATTAATCACGATCTCTCCCATACCACCCCCAATAACCAATACGCCACCAATGGCTTGTAAAACTGTTAATGATTCACTAAAGACAAGAATCCCCAGCCCTGCACCGACAACAGTCTCTAAATAAGAAATACACGCCAGTTCAGCGGCTTTTAAATGTTTAGCGGCAATGGTTAATAATGACAATGCGCCAAAACCAATAAAGAACCCCATTGAAATTAGCCATAACCATGAGGTGCCATCCATTGTTGCGAGTGATGGAGGATTAATAACAAAGCAGATCGCAATCGCAATCGCACCAAATGAAAAGTTAAATAATGAACGAGAGTCTGAACCAATATCGGTACGGTAACGACTAAAGAATAAATACAAGCCATAACCAATACCTGATATTAATCCTAGAATATCACCGACCATATTTTCTTTAGAAAACGACAACGATAAAGTTAACCCAGTTTGAGGGGTATAACTAATAATGCCGATAATAAATAAACAGCCAATAAATACGGCGGTTAACATCGATGCTGTAAGGGCTGAAATTTTCTCTTTTAAGAAAATAGCCGCTAAAATAGTAGAGAAAACAGGGCCGGTATAAATTAAAAATACTGCATTGGCTAAGGTTGTATATTGGGTCGCGGAGACATAAGCGGCTAAACATAATCCTAAGCACACGCCACTGGTGATTACTGCGGGGGTGAGTTTGATGCTTTTTAGTTGTTGCGCTTTACCTTGGTAGATCATAATAGCAAAAATACAGACTGCACCAACGATCATACGAGTAAATGCAATAACATCCCCACTGGTATTAATATTTCGAGAAAATAAGCCAACACAGCCCATCAGTGTGGCAGAAACAATCATCGTGGTATATCCAAGCGTTTTAGGGTTCATTTTCTACTCCTTGAATGGGTACTATTTGATGGGTTAACCAATGATCCACCATCGGAAGACTGTTGATAAATAAAAACACCAGTGACAGTGATCCAGAGGATGATATTGGCAATAATAAAAGCATCAATTGTCCAATAACCTGTTGGCATTACTCTTTCCTTATGTTTAAGAAGCGGGAGTAATTAAATGAAATGCTAACTATTTATTAATGATAATAATTGATGATTTTTAGTTAATGGACTAGCTAAAAGCTGCTATAAAATAACCAATAAACGCTTTCTATTTTTAAATGAGATCTGGGTCATTTTTAGACGTTAAGCCGGAAAGGGGAGGGGAATTGATAATTTGGTCGTGTTTTAAAATGACAAAGCCCCTCAAGAGAGGAGCTTTATATTGATAATCTGAAGTCGGAATTATAAACCAATTTGTTCGGAAATAATGGCAATGATAGCCTCTGGCGATTCAGCTTGGCGTAAGCTATCGCGGAAACTCTCATGGATAAGTTTACGGGCTAGGCCTGCAAAGATACGCATGTGTTGATCGCCTTGGTCTTTATTTAGGGTTAGCATGATAACGAAATCAACCTCACCAGAATCTGACATCCAATCAATCGGTTTATCGAGATGCGCAATACTGATACTAGAATGACGAATATGCTCAGACTTAGTATGTGGAATTGCAAATCCATGCCCTAAACCGGTAGAGAATACCGCTTCACGTGCCCAAACATCTTCTTCAAGTTTATACACATCATCAGTACGGCCTTGAATACCTAAGTTGCCGACCAATGCTTGGATCACTTCTTCTTTGTTAGCAAAATCGGCGGCTTTAAATACACATTGCTGAACCAAGATGGGTTTAACTTGTGCTTGAGCATGACGTTGTTCAAGTAGTGCTTCAACCTCTTCAATGGTGGCGCACTCACATGCTTCTGCAAATAACGTTTGGCTATCTGCAAAGTTAATCTCAGTTAGCTGTGCTTTGGTGGCAGCAATTTTTGGTGCACTCATGCTGATTTCATTTAAACCAGCACCAACTAATAATGGTAATACTTTACTGTCTGCGCCAAGTTCACCACATAAGCCTACCCATTTACCGTGAGCATGCGCGGTAGTAACCACTTGCTTTAATAAGCGAAGGAACGCAGGAGCTAAGCTGTTATACAGTTTTGATACGCTGGCATTATCACGATCAACCGCTAATAAATACTGGGTCATATCGTTTGAGCCAATACTGAAGAAATCGACTTCTTTACAGAACAAATCAACAATAAATGCCACTGATGGGATTTCAACCATGATGCCCAATTGCAGATCAGCATCAAAAGCAATGTTTTGCTCAGTCAGTTGCTGTTTAACAATTTCTAGTTGTTGCTTAACCCAACGGATTTCTTCAATGCTTTGAATCATTGGGATCATGATTTTGGCTTTGCCATGTACCGAGGCACGTAAAATCGCGGTTAGTTGGGTATGGAACAGTGCTAAGAATTGCGGATAAATACGGACTGCGCGGTAACCTAGGAACGGGTTATTTTCATGGGGTAGGGCAAGGTAATCAATCGGCTTATCACCACCAATATCCATGGTACGAATGATCACCGGTTTACCATTGGCTGCTGTGAGTACTTCACAGTAATGATTAAACTGCTCTTCTTCATCGGGTGCTTGTTGACGATCCATAAACAGCATTTCAGTACGGAACAAACCAATACCTTCAGCCCCTTGTGCAAATGCGTTATCTGCTTCAACTGAACAAGCAATATTGGCAGCCACTTCGATAGTGTGACCATCTTTGGTGGTTGCTTGCTGGTGAGCATATAAACTTTGTTGTTGTTTAAGAGTGTTAGCTAATGTGATAGCACGGTTGAAGTAGCCACTTACTTCGATGCTAGGCTTGATAGCCAGTACGCCTAATTGAGCATCAAGGTAAACATGATGATCTAAGGCCGCTGCACACTCTTTGATTTCAATACCTGAGAGGGTGGGAATATTAAATGCGCGTGCCAAAATTACCGTATGTGAAGTGCTACCTGCATGAGTTAATACTAAACCTTGCAATAACGCTTTATCCAGCCCTAAAAACTGACTTGGGGTTAAATCGTTTGCGATAATAATACTTGGCTGTTGTAGCGAAAATGCGGTTTGAGTATCTAATACAGTAGGGTAAGCCGCCGTTAATAACTGGATTGATACATCTTTGATATCCAGTACGCGTTCACGTAAGTAACTGCTTGCTGACTGTTCAAGTTGATGACACAGTTTTTCCATCACCGCCAAAATAGCATTAGCCGTTGAATGGGTGGTTAGCAGGGTTGTGACACCATCAATAAAACTTGAATCGTTAATGATCGCTAAATGCGCACTGGTAATTTCTTGTTCGTGGTGTGAGCCGTTTGCAATGGTGTAATCTAAGTTAGTACTTACTTGCGCTCGTGCTTGTTCAAACCGTTGCGCTTCATTGTCATCGTGGGCTGCTGTTGCAAACTGCTGTGGATCAATTTGGCTCATTGCGGTTAATACACCGTGACCAATACCCGCAGCAAGACGCTTACCGGTGATTAAATGTGGTTGATGACGTAATAATGATTGCGGTAACACGATCTCGCTATCATTTGATAACGTTTCTAATGCTTCATCACAATGTGGAAATTGTTGTTCAATGTAAGTTTGAAGTGCCTGACAGGCTTGTTCACTGTCTGCGCCTTCAAAGTTTAATGTGCAGTTATCATTGAATAGCGTATCTGTACCCACTAATGCCAAAACACTTTTCGCATCACCTGAATTATTAGTGCGGTGATTGGTTAAGCTAATTTGACACTCAAACTGACGGCACTGTTGTTCTAAATGGTTGGCTGGACGCGCATGAATGCCATTAGGTAATACACATTGAAACTGAAATTGGTGAGCCATAAATAATACGCCTTAAATTTATTTAATGTTATTGGTGAGCTAACAACAGTTGCTGACATTGAGAAAAAACACGTCGTGGACGCTGTAATGCATCTTGAATAGAAACTTCTAGACAGCGATGTTTTGTAAAACGGTCACTTTGCTCGATATTAATATCGGCCGCGAGGATAACAATATCAGCACGCTCAACATCCTGGTCGGTGAGGCGATTTTCTACTCCCATAGCTCCTTGGGTTTCGACTTTTATTGTTATACCGAGTTTTTTCGCTGTCTCAGTGAGCTTGTCGGCTGCCATATAGGTGTGTGCAATTCCGGTTGGACATGCGGTGATCGCGACAACTCTCATGTGTCTCTCCTGTTGTTAAATAATCTAGTGCTAGGGCAATGACATAAATATAAGCAGTTAATAGCGTGCAAGATAGAAGAGAAACGACGCTTTTATAGGACATTTGTAACCGTAATAACCAACCGTGATAGGGATCTCATTGCTTTATAGGCTCGTATTAATATGAATAACTAGCATTTTTGTGCGCGGGTTATGGATGGTCACTTTATATAGCAAAGCGTTTAACCGTACGTATCTTACTCATGATGAGATTATGTATGGGGGCAAGATAGTGATTCAGCAATGTAAGTAAGCATAAGAATTAGTTATATCTATTGCTTTAAAAATCCTACGGTAAATATCGTAGGATTTTTTTATTTCTGCTATTTATATTCAAATCATAATCAACATCAAATATTGGATTGATTATAAAGTCATTTATAAAATCACTGTTTGATGTTTTATTATTTATTTTAAATTCAAATAAGGCGTAATATTACTAAGAATTATAATATAAATAAAAAAAACAAAGCTATTTAAAATATTTGACAGATTATGCATTTTTAATAAATATTATTGACGAAAAGTAAATAGTTGTCACTAATAAGTATTGAGTTCAATGCGTTTGATATCATTATTTTCAAGTCGCTTAGATTATAAATGGCAATTGGAGATATTATGCCTATTTCTCGTCGTGACTTTCTTAAATCTGCTATCGCAACGGCTATTGCAGCAAATGGTTTAACACTATTCCCCGCTAATTTTGCATTTGCTGATGATACTCTTCTAATTCCTAGTGCAAGCCACTGGGGTGCTTTTTACGGTGTAGTAAAAGACGGTAAATTAGTGGGTATTCAACCTCGTAAAGAAATTGATCCACTGCCAACTGAAATGTTATTAGAAGGCTTATTAAGCCGAACTTATAATAAAACACGTATCCAATACCCAATGGTACGTAAATCATATTTAGAAAATTTAGGTGGTGACACTAAACCTGAATTACGCGGTAAAGAACCGTTTGTTAGAGTAAGTTGGGACACTGCCTTGCAATTAACAGCAAGCGCAATCTTACATACTATTGAAAACAAAGGTAACCAAGGTATCTTTGACTCATCTTATGATGGTTGGTCAAATACGGGTTTGTTACGCCCACCTGTTGTTCAAGGTCGTTTCTTTAACCTTATTGGTGGTTGTAGTACAACCATTGGTGACTATTCAGCAGGTGCTTCAACAGTTATTCTGCCGCATATTGTCGGTGATATGGAAGTGTATTCACCACAAACAGCTTGGCCTGTTATTGAAAAGAATACTGAAGTGTTTGTTTTAGTGGGTAGTGACCCTTGGAAAACCAACCGAGTTGAATTCCGTGTTGCTGATCATCAAATGCAAAGCCATTGGCTGAAGTGGAAACAAAAAGGGATTAAGTTTATTTCAATTAACCCTAAACGTACCACAACTGATCGTAATTTAGACAGTGAATGGGTATCAATTATTCCAGGTACTGATACTGCACTGTTTAATGCGATGGCTTTCCATTTACAAGATCAAAAATTAGCTGATCTTGAATATTTGAAAAAATATACCGTTGGTTATGAGCAGTACCTTGATTATTTATTAGGTAAACAAGATGGTGTTGCTAAAACACCGGAATGGGCAGCTAAAATTACCGGTATTCCAGCCGATGAAATCAAAAAACTAGCCGTATTATTTAAATCTAAAAAAACCCAAATTGCCGCTGGTTGGGCAGTTCAACGTGCTGACCATGGTGAGATGATTCACTGGGCTATCATTAACTTTGCCGCAATGGCGGGTAAAATTGGTAAGCCGGGCGAAGGTTTTGGTTTTAGCTGGCACTATGGTAACGGCGGTATGCCACAATCAGGAGCATCATTACCTGTAACATTAGGCCAAGGCTTTAACCCTGTCTCTGCGGGTTGTCCGGTTGTTCTTCAATCTGAAATGTTACGTAATCCTGGTAAGTCATTTACTTACAATGGTCAAACGTTGAAATTCCCTGATATATCAATGGTATATAACTCAGGTAATAACTTATTCTCACACCAACAAAACCTTAATGCTTTAATTAAAGCCATGAATGACAAAGTTGAGACTTATGTTTGTCAAGATACATGGTGGTGTGCGTCAGCTCGATTTGCAGATATTGTTTTACCAGCGACCAGTGCATTAGAACGGGTTGATATTACTTCTGGCGGCACATATAGCAATAATAAAGTTTATGCTATGCAGCAAGTGATTGAACCTTATGGTGAAAGCTTAGATGACTATGAGATTTTCCGTCGTTTAGCGAAGATTTTCCACGTAGAAGAAAAATACACTACGGGTAAAGATATGATGACCTTGCTGAAAACAGCTTATGAGTCATCAACTGCCGCTAAAGTTAAACCGTTTGATGAATTCTGGAAAGATGGCGTTACTGTTATGCCAACCCCAGAAAAAGCGGATTACTGGCAACGTCATGGTGCATTCTATGATGATCCAGAAAAGCACCCACTACATACACCATCAGGCAAAATTGAACTATACAGTGAATCAATTGCTAAGATGAAACTGGACGATTGTCCTCCTGTACCGACTTACTTGCCGCCATTTGAATTTTTGGGTAACGCTAAAGAAGGTCAACTGCATATTTTAAGTCCACACCCTTGGATGCGTTTGCACTCACAAATGGCAAACTCAGATACCAATAGCTATGAGTGTGTTGATGGACGTCAATATTTATTGATTAACGACCAAGATGCGCATGCTCAAGGTATTGCGAATGGGGATCTTGTTGAGTTACACAATGAACGTGGTGCGTTATTGTGTGGTGCTAAATTATCCAATGAAGTACGTCGTGGCGTAGCATGTCTACATGAAGGCGCATGGTTACAACTTGATAAGTTGGGTCGTTGTAATAGTGGTCAGATTAATATTATTACATCAGATCAATCGTGTGGCGGACTTAGCCAAGGTACCAGTGCTAATACTTGTTTAGCATACTATAAAAAATGTACCGATCCATGTTCACCGAATAAAGCCTATGAACCACCAATGATTGAACAACCAACAGGGCCAAATGATGGTTCTATTTTGCCAATGGTTGATCTTAATATCGATGGCCGTATCGCATTACTTCATAAAGCAAATTCAGGTAAAAAAGCACCGAAGGTCAGTCGTGGTCAAGAAATCTTCTATGCAACCTGTACTATGTGTCATGCCGCACCAAATCCATCAGCGCATACTCGCGCCCAATGGGCTGGGATCACCGAAAGTATGTTCCCTCGTGCAGGTTTGAATGCAGCAGATCGTAAACTTGTTTTAGAATTTTTAGATAAACATGCCGCGAAAGCGTAATTAATTTAGATTAGATCTTGATTTTATGTGATTAAAATCCGAGCAACTCGTTAGAGTGTTCGGATTTTTTTTATTTAAAATCCCCCGATTATGAGGCCAATACCACAAAATAAAACAACCGTTATTGTTAAGCACAATTATTAATAATAAATTTATTTGGCTACGAAAATCTTATGCCTCGTTAAGTTAATCCTGAACAATTAGCTTATGAGGCAGTCCTCTTCTTTAGTTCTATTTCCTGTCTATCTACTCAAAATAACAACAATTATTAATGCCTACCTTGATGGCTATTTGTCATTTTTTTTGCGTCAATTAAGACTCAAAGTATCAGGTATATCTTGTTGAATTGAATAATTTTAATCTGTGGTATTGTTAAAAATACTGCGACATTATGACACCTGTTTTTTAGCATGATCGTTATAAAATATTTGCTGGTGGACGATATGATTTTCGCTCATATAGATAACCATATTTATATACGCTAGCTGTTGAATTTGAATTTTTGTGTTTTTAAGATCGTCTTGTTTTAGCCATTACTAACAATGGATGGTTATGTTTTCAAGGCATAAAAAGTGTAACAAAATTTGACAACTATAATTAAATGATTATTATTCTCATTCTCTTTTACCGAAAGGTAGCATCAAATGATGGTTGATTGACTGAGGTGATTTTTGATTAATAAAAATAAACTTGCTCTGGGGTTGTTATATCTGGCAACAGCAAGTGGAACAGTAAATGCTGCAACTATTTATAAAACCGATGATTCAAAACTAAATATTGGCGGTCGAATCGAAGCGCGAGCTGAAAATGTTGATCATGATGTTAACGATTTAAGTCGAGTTAGAGTTAAGATTTCTGGTGAAACTAAATTGACAGATACCATTAGCGGTATTGGTGTTTTTGAACAGGAATTTAAAGAGGAATCACAAAAAACACGTCATCTATACGTCGGTATTAAAGCGGCTTTAGATAACGGTTATGCAACCCTTGTTTATGGTAAGACAGACGGTGCGATGAGCGTTGTTACTGATATTACCGATATTCAAGCGGTTTATGGTGCGGTTGCAGCTGACAAATTTAAAGTCGGTAAGCGTATCGCTAACAGTCTTGCCACTACTTATACCAACGACTTCGGAACCACTTTAAGCGCAAATTATGCCGGAGCAGAAGGTAAAGAAAAAGGCGATTTTGATGGCGGTTTTTCTGTCGCGGGCTCTCAAAAAATCGGCGATACGGGTTTTATTTCGGCCATTGGTTTCGCTAAACAAGCTAAGGTTCAGCAGCAATCAAAACAACAATTTGATATTGGTTTAGGTTACCAATTAAATAAACTATATCTTGGTACTTTGTATACCAAACAGAAAGTTAAGGGTAAAACGGGCAACGGCTATGATGTTGTTGCAGCGTATAAATTCAGTTCAATATATACCGCGACTATCGGATTTGGTGAATTGAATTTTGATAATGCGGATGACACTCGTGCTGCCAATGTTGATATTACCGCAAGGTGGAATAGCCAGTTTAGAACCTATGCTGCCATTAATGTCGACACCATAAAGAACGACGTGCAAGAAATGATCGGTATTCGCTACGACTTCTAATTCTCAAAAGGTTTTATTATGAAAACTCGCTTAAAGACGTTAACTCTTGCCCTTGGCGCTATTGTTTCTTGCTCTGCCTTTGCTGCTGATTATCCAATGACAGTGACCGATATTACAGGCCGTTCCATCACATTAGATCATCAACCCGAGTATATTGCATTAGGCACTGCCCGAAATTTTCCTTTATTAGAAATTGTTTATGGTAAAGATGCAGGTAAGCATTTAGTCGCGATGCGTGACGATATGAAAAATTCAGCCCCTAGCATGTATGATATTTATGTTAAACGTTATCCATCGTTAGCGAAGGCACATAACATTGGTAAAATCAGTAAAGGACAGTTTGATGCTGAAGCCTTTATTAATATGAAGCCTAAACCTGATGTGCTGATTATTGGTTTAGACAGTGCTAAAAAAGCCCAGTCAACGGGATTGATTAACAAGCTAGATGCGGCGGGTATTCAGGTGATCACTGCTGATTTCCGTGACAAAACCATTGCGAATACTTTAAATTCAGTTACCACTGTTGCGACGGCATTAGGTCAACAGCAACGGGGTCAAGCCTTCTCTGATTATTACCTTAAACATTTGAACCATATTAAGGAAGTGATTGCACAACATCCTGATATTAAATCAAAAAATGTTTTTCTTGAAACTGCTGCTGGTTATACCTTTGAATCTTGTTGTGATACCTATTCTGGTGGCAACATGAGTGATTTTATTACTCTGTTAAAAGCTGAAAATATTGCAACAAAGCCGCTAAAAGGGGCACATAAAGGGGTGATGTCTCCCGAAACGATCATTACTGCCAACACGGATGTTTATATCATGCAATCAGCAGGGTGGATCGATAAGAAAACGGGCAAAGCGACTCATGGGATCCCTTTGGGCTATGCAATGAATAACCAAGCAATTGCGGATCAAACTAAACTGTTGATGTCTCGTGATTGGTTAAAAGCAACCAAAGCATTCCAAACTAAGGATGTTTACGCTGTTTATAAACCGTTTTATAACTCTCCTTATAACCTTGTGGCACTTGAGTATTTCGCTAAATGGATCCACCCTGAATTATTTAACGATCTCAATCCTGAGCGTACCTTTGAGGAAATGAATAAGCAGCTTGGCGATCATGATGTGAAAGGCCTTTTTGGTATCAGTAGTTTTGAAGTAATGGCTAAGTCGTCTTAATGTAGTTAAAGAAAAATATTTAGTTGTGATATTAGATCAAAAAAAGACCACTGATAATTAAATCTGTGGTCTTTTGTTTTTCAAAGCGCGTAATAATTATTTTTTACGTAATAGAGATAAGAATTTTTCTCTTGTTAGCTTCGATATATTGAGTGCTAACCGTCTTTGTATTAATTTAACGTTATTATTTATCAAGTTACATGCGAGCTTTGAAGATTTCAACAATTTCATCAAGACTTGCAGTACGAGGGTTAGTTAAAGAACATGCATCGTTTAGGGCATTTTGCGCCATAAATGCGAGCTTATCTTCAGTCACACCTAGGTCAGCTAAACGTTGCTTAGTACCTACCTTTTCAGATAATGCATCCATCGCTTCAAGGGCTGCATCTACTGCTTGTTCTTGTGTCATTGCTGTTGTATCAATCCCCATTGCTTTGGCGATATCAACAAAACGTTCAGGTACTTGTTTGGCGTTAAAGCGAGATACTTCAGCTAACAAGATTGCGTTACACAAACCGTGTGACAGGTCATAAACACCACCTAGTTGGTGCGCCATTGAGTGCACGTAACCTAGAGAAGCATTTGAGAATGCCATACCAGCAAGGTACTCACCATACTGCATTGCATCACGAGCGGCACGATCTTGACCGTTGTTTACGACTGCTTCTAAGTTATTAACAATCAACTCAATGGCTTTGATTGCTGATGCATCCGTGATTGGTGTTGCAGCGGTTGAAACATAGGCTTCAACAGCGTGAGTTAATGCGTCCATACCTGTGGTTGCGGTTAGGAACTTAGGCATTGCGACCATTAGTTCTGAATCATTAACGGCAATAATAGGTGTGAAGTGCTTATCAACTACTGGGTATTTAGTTTGATCTTGTTGGTTAGTGATGATTGCAAATACAGTCATTTCTGATGCCGTACCCGCTGTTGTATTCACTGTTACCAATGGCAGTTGTGGTTTTTTCGATAAGTGAACACCTTTAGAGTAATCACGAATATGACCACCATTAGCCGCAACTAGCGCAATACCTTTTGCAGTATCGTGAGAAGAACCACCACCGAATGAAATCACGAAGTCTGCTTTGCTTTCAGCTAATAGGGCAAGACCATCTTCGATATTTTTCTCAGTGGGATTAGGCTGCACACCATCATAGATAACGTAATCAAGGTTATGTGCTGTTAGCTCATCTGTTAGCTTACTAACCAGACCCACTTCAATTAACACACCATCAGTAACGATAAGTGCTTTTTTCAATTCTTTTGACGCTAATTCAGCACCTAGAGATTGAATAGCATTAGGACCCATTAAGGTTACAGGTGGCATGTAAAATACATTGCTCATAGTAAAACTCCGATAATTATTGATTAATTTATAATGACTTACCGCGATAGCCATAAGTCTGAATCTGTTTGATGTTTTGTTATTAATTGGTGGTTATGTAATGTGCCATATCGAACTTATTGATTGTTATTTGTGTCGATGCGGTCATTCTACACCCCGCTCATTCAGTAACAATAGATATAAAACTAAAACACTTTTACCTATATGTAATAATTAAATCGTGGGTAAACTGTTTGTTTTGTATATTGGTTAACGATTACTTATCAGCCGCTGACAATAATTTTTCTGAAAATGTCATGTGGGTGTTCTTAGTGGTTAACACTATTCCTGAATGAGATTTATCAGCAGTACTATTAATGATGTAATGGTTCGCTGAAACTGTATTATCCATATGATTATTAAAGCTAATATTTCCAGTAAATGCACCGTCACGTGCAGAGGCAGTGTAAGACGTTGCGATAATAGCGGTAGCGATAATTGCTTTAATAACTATTTTCATGAGTTGTATAACCTTATCTTTATAATTGTTTTTCAACGCTGTCTGCGTTTCGATGGGGTTATATTAACAATTACTAAAAACAATACAATATAAGATAATTGCAAAAGATTATTACCGTATAGAGATAATAATGGTGAGGGTCGAGCTTTCTAGTGGCGAGGGATAAAAGCCGCTTTAACTATTGCGGATATATAAGTTATGAGTAATTTTCGTCGGTTGAGTGTAAATGGTCGTAGAAACAGTAATTGATGAATGTCGTAATATAGTTAACAAAATAACAATCTCGGTTTATGGCGATTATTGGCACTTAAAAGGATTCAAAACAGCACTTATGGGGTTGTTTTTCCATAAAAGGTGATCACGTAGCGGATAAGATGGATACCGTTAAATACAGCTGTTTTTAGCGCAAAGTTATACTACGAGCTGAATGATCTGTATTTGTGGTCTTAAAATCGTTTCTAGGGGCGATTTAATGGGTATTTTGGTCATGTTAGACTGATAAGCGATTTATGGCGAGATGGATTGATGAAAACTGGTAGATTTAAAATAAATCTATTTCTAGGGGGTTTACCTAAACTTAGATTTATTTTAAATCTAAGTCATAAGGTCGCTAATGGTGACCTTTGTTGTATCTGGACGTTACCGCGTATCTGTTAGTGCAAGTTAATAATGTCACGCATGTCGAAATATTCTAAATTACCCGTGCTGAACTCTAAACTTCATAAGGTCTAATTAATATTTTAAGTGTTTTTTTATCAATATAACTTTCATATAACTTTTTTCCCCATTCATTAGGAAAAATACCTTTTAATATGGTTATTAGTGTTACACGCTGACAATCTCCCATTCTTTCACCAATTATAATTTTATTAATTGAATTTGGGCTATATTTAACTTTTTGCTCTGTAGACATTAACCGTAATTCATTCTCATAGTTCCAATCAATAGTTTTTCTGAAAACAAAACGCTCTGAATTATAATTAAAATCTTTTGTAGCATGAAATTTAGAGAAATCAAAACTGATATTGTCATGATAATGTATATTAAAGAACCGTCCAAAGTTTGAATTATTTTCACGAATACTGCGTGATAAATTTTCTATTGAAAATTCAATAACATAACCCCGTAATCCATCAGAGTAATGAGACCACATAAGCTTGTTTTCTAAAGCTGTTTTATTATCACCATCTTTAACAAAAGACACATAATAATGTTTATTTGCATAATTACATTGTGTAATTATCATACGTCTAGCAGCGTCTTCAATATCCGCTTTAATATTATATCCATCAGGTTCATCAATGAAATACTTTAGAAGTACCTTTTCAGTCTTTATCATTGAATGCTTTTTTTCTTTATGTATGTTTTTCCATATTGTAATGGCTTCAGAATTTGTAAGCTTACTATAACAACTAAAGTCTATATTATTATAATCACTACCTTCAAATGGATCATTAAAATCAGATAACTTACTCGCCCATAAGTAGCTATTGGCTAGGCTATCAATGTCATGTTGTACATTACGATAATATCGATAAATCTTTTCCAAAATAAAACCTCAATAAAGTAAAAAACATCTCATGCTTAGGTATAAAAGCTCACAATAAAATTAGAATATCAACACTATTTCAAGTTTGATACATCATATTTAACTATGTGACCATTATCAGTATCGTTTTCATAGATCGTGATATTATTACGAAACAATTAATAATGATGTATCAGGTGAGAATGGCTGAAGATACTTTAATCACGTTTAAACTACGTGATGAATTCAATCGAGAAGATATTGCTCTAAAAGTTATTAAACTGCTTAGATCTGAAATCCAAGTTTCTCCTTTAGTGATCGATGGCTCATGGGGCTTAGGTAAGACGGAGTTTTGTCATAAATTAATTCATTTAATGGGTGGAGATGACACTCATCATCTTATCTACATTGATGCATTCAAAGCAGATCATGCGGATGAGCCACTACTTACAGTGTTAGCGAAAGTTTTAGAAGTTCTTTCTGATGACGCTCAGAAAAAAAGATTTACCAAAAAAGCCATGCCAGCATTGCGATACAGTCTGAAAGTTGGAGGTAAAGCCCTTGTTTCTCATCTCCTTCGTCAAGATGCCGATTCTATTATCGATGGTTTTGAAGATGAAGTTCGGAAGGTCGCCGACAAAGCTATAGATGCATCAGTAGAATCCTTGCTAAAAGATCATATTGAGGCTGAAAAAAATCTAAAGGCATTACAGGAGGCCTTAAAAACTATTGCGAAGCAGAAGCCTATAGTGCTGTTTATTGATGAACTTGACCGCTGTCGTCCTGATTTTTCTGTCTTAATGCTTGAAACAATCAAACATACATTTGATGTAGATGGCGTTCAATTTGTTTTAGTTACAAATACAAATCAACTTAAAGCTTCTATTAATCATTGTTATGGGAATAACATTGATGCTCAGCGTTATCTGGATAAGTTCCTAAAATTCACATTTACTTTACCAAATACAACTAATAAAAATAGCCATGAAATCACTATGGCATCAGTTAGTCATTACAGAAATAGTATTGCAAAAAGTGAAATAATTAAGGGGCTCGAGTTAGATCAAAATTCTTGCTGGGATCTAGTGAAACAGGTTATTACTACAAATAATCTTTCGTTACGTGAAGTAGAGACATTAGTTCGTTATTTAGAAATCTATCAGACCGTTTGTAATGGATTAGATAAGGGTACGCATTGGTTATATAAGCTAATACATCTACTAGGTGTATTGTTAGTGAGTATTAAGCCGGACCTAGCAAAGGATATATCGTTAAATCAATTAGATGCAAAACGACTAGGTGATTTTTTAGGCGTAGAAAACCTTCCTAATTATAAAGGAGGATCTGACCGCCGTCCGGTTCATTATGAAGTTTTAATTGCAATTCTAGGTACGGAATGTAGATATAATAATGATCTTTTCATACCAAATGATCCTGAAAAAATAGAGGTATGGGATGATTACATTTGCAGGTGTTTTAATGATTGGTCGCCGCCAGCGAAAGGAGAAAGACTTAAAATAGTTCAGAATACGATTAATGCTATTTACCTTTCGAACTAAATTAATTATTCAAAGTCCCCGACAACTCGTTTATGACTAATCAATAGTTAAGATCTGTCAGTACGCATAAATAGATTAACTGTTAAATACCGTCCATCGTGACGGTATTTTTGTATGCGAGGTGGATTTAAAATAAATCTAGAATATTACTTATCGCGTTGGTTTTATTTAATAAAAACAAGGTTGTTTAGATAATATAACGGTCGCAATGAGTGCGACCGTTATAGGCTAGAAAAGAGAGTTATTAACGTTAATTAAACACTAAATTGGCTGATCAAGTTTGTCGTAACTACGTAGCTTATAATTGATGATCGACAGAACCCAGCAACCAACAAATATCGCGATAACACCAATACCAACCATTCCAAAATGATCGGTCATGGTATTAATGCCATCCCAAAACGAACCGCTTAATTTCAAACTTGATGCGATAGCACTTAGTGCTTCTAAGCCACCAATGATTAACGCCACAATCACAGAAATGCCCGTAATGGTCATGTTGTAGTAAAGCTTACGCGACGGTTTTGAGAATGCCCAACCATAAGCACCGATCATAACTAGATTATCTAGAGTATCAATTAACGACATGCCGACAGTAAATAAGATCGGGAAGATCATGATCAGCCAAATATTCATTCCTTGAGAAGCATTAGTCGCTGAAAGTGCTAATAAGGTAATTTCGGTAGCGGTATCAAAGCCTAAGCCAAACAGAAAACCAATAAAATACATGTGCCAGCTTTTATTGATAAATTTAAATGAAAAATGGAATAGTTTATTTAATGGGCCGCTTAATTGAATATTTAAATCCGCATCTGTTGGACGAACACCTTTTTTATAAGCATTGAATTTTTTATAGACAGAAAGAAAAATTCTAAGGTTGATATAAGCCATAATTAATAAAAATAGAATAGAAACACTGGTGCCTATAATGCCGCCAATATCACTGATAAAAGGGATTTTTGACTTAAATGTGCCAACGGTTAATGCAATAGCTGCCGCCGCTAACATTACAATAGTTGAATGACCTAATGAGAAAAAAGTACCAATGGTGATGGGTTTTTTGCCCTGTTCCATCATTTTTCGAGTAGTGGTATCAATGGCGGCAATATGGTCAGCATCGACGGCATGGCGTAAACCTAAAGACCACGCGAGTAATGACATACCTAGCATTGTGGGGTGTTGATAGAAGGCAAGTACCGCAACAATCCACACTGCTATATTGATTAATATAAGGCTAGATACCAGCCATATTGCATTCTTTTTTGTGTTATCGCTGTTTTTAATAATAGTTATCATTCTCTTTTCTTTTGGTTTTTATGTTAATATTAGTTTCTATGCAATAAGATTAAATTGTTTATTTTCATTTGGTTATCTATTTTTGGTTCTTATTTTAATGCCACTTTTTATATGTGGTTTATATTTTATTCTTCATTATAAACATCCCTTTGGCGTATGTATTTAATTTTTAAGGGTTGTTATATTGATAAAAGTAGCACAGTATATTTTGGCACTTTAAATGTGATAAATAATTTAAAAATAATAAATAAGGTGAATGTTATGTCAGTAACTGTCGAAGGTAAAAAACTATCAGTATTAGGTCAATTTCCACTCGTTGGACAACAAGCGCCAGAGTTTACACTTTGTGGTGCAGATCTTAGTGATTTAACATTAACGTCACTTAAAGGAAAAAAAGTTGTTTTAAATATTTTTCCAAGTGTTGATACACCTGTTTGTGCGATGAGTGTGCGTGCATTTAATAAAATGGCGACTGATATTGATAATACAGTTGTGCTTTGTATTTCAGCCGATCTGCCATTTGCCGCAAGTCGTTTCTGTGCTGCTGAAGGGCTTGAAAATGTTAAAACAGCATCATTTTTCCGCGAGCCTCAGTTTACACAAGCATATGGTGTAAATATTAATGAAGGGCCATTAAAAGGTTTAGCTGCGCGTGCTGTGATTATTTTAAATGAAGATGGTCAAGTGACTTACAGTGAACGTGTTGCTGAGATCAAACATAAACCTAATTATGAAGCTGCAATGGCTGCTTTACGCTAAAAAAGAAACCCCTCTAGCTTGCAGGTTAGAGGGGTTTTATTTAATGACGCTATTGATTAGATATTATGACCTTCCCAAACAATACGTCGATAACGGGTTGGATTGGTGTCACCTTCAGTGCTAAAGATCATAACCACAGCATCTTTATTTAAGCCCATCTTTTTAGCTTCAATTTTACCTGATTCTGTTGTCATTAATTGATAAAGAATGCCCATTGATAATGCACCAGATTCACCACTAATAATGCAGTTATCACCTTGTAATGGGTTACCTAAAATACGCATACCTAAAGCAGCAATACGGTCTTCTGCTGAGATAAATGTATGACTACTGTCTCGTAAAATTGGCCATGTTATTGGGTTTGGCTCGCCACAAGCAAGACCTGCCATAATAGAAGATAGATCCCCTGTTACATTAACTATTTCCCCCTTATTTCCTGAACGGTAAATGCAATCAGCGACGGATGGTTCACTAATAATTGTTTTTATATTTTCAGAACCTAAACGATCCACTAAGTAACCTAATACGCCTCCCGCCATTGCACCAACACCTGCTTGCAGTATGACATGAGTTGGTAAGCCTTCGTTGGTATCCTCTGCTTGATCAATCGCTTCGTCTGCCATTGTCATATAACCTTGAGAAATCCAGGTGGGAATTTGTTCATAACCATCCCAAGCTGTATCTTGAACCAGCATCCAACCATTATCTTCAGCTGTTTTATTGGCTAAACGCACTGTATCGTCGTAATTAACATCTGTAACGATGCATTCAGCACCTAATCCACGGATACGTTCAACACTTGCTTGGGGGGAGCCTTTTGGCATATAGACAACCGCTTTTTGTCCCATCTCCCTTGCAGCCCAAGCAACCCCGGTACCATGGTTTCCTGCTGTTGCCGTGGTAAAGACTAATGGCTGGGTTAATTTATTAGCTACTGTTTTTAAATCAATTTCATTAATATTAATATTTAAATGATCAGCTAAAATACGACCTAATGCATAAGATCCACCCAGCACTTTAAAAGCATTTAAGCCGAAACGTTTTGATTCATCTTTTACTAAAATAGCTTTAATACCAAGAAAGGCAGCCAAATGCGGCAGTGAAATTAATGGCGTTGGTGTATAGCCTTCAATTTGTTGATGAAAAGCACGTGTTTCCTGAGCTATTTTTTGAGTAAATAAAACACTTTTATTGCCGTTATAATGTTGGTTAGCTGATACTTTTAGCATGGCGTTCACTTTATAATAAATACGTAGAAGAAAGAGGTAAATAGCAGTGTCTATTTGCCTTTATAAATGCTTACTTATTAATAAAAGCAATTGCTTCTACTTCAACAAGTGCATCTTTAGGCAAGCGAGCAGCTTCAATACATGAGCGAGCTGGTGCCATTTCTGTACCAAAAAATTCAGTATAGACCTCATTGAATGCCGCAAAATTTTCCATATCAGAGAGGAAGCATGTTGTTTTTAATACACTATCCATTGATGCGCCTGATTGTTCTAAAATAGCTTTTAAATTCGTTAGTGATTGGCGAGCTTGTGCTTTAATATCACCGTCTGCAAATGTCATTGTCGCAGGATCAAGAGGTAATTGACCTGAAGTAAATATAATATCTTGAAATATAAGTGCTTGAGAGTATGGACCAATTGCTGCTGGTGCTGAATCTGTGTGTATTTGAGTTTTCATTATTTATCTCTTTTTATGATTTAAACTCACGCAAATATTTATAAATAGCGTGTCGAGTTATACCTAATCGTTCTGAAACTATTGCTGTAGCTTCTTTTAATTCAAAGATGCCATTTTCAAACAATATTTTCGTTATCGTTTTATTCTTTGTTTTTAGATTTATAGAGGTATCGTTTTCAACATCAATAATGGCGTGTTCTAAAGCATGATTAATAACATCATTAGCGCAGGCACTGAAATTTTCATTAACTGTAATATTAGGGTGACTCATATCAGGCATGAGTGTTTTTATTATTTCAGGGAAAGGAAAAGAAAGATTCATATTAATACAAAACATACCAATAGGTTTTTCATTTTCTCCCATCAACATACATGTTGTTGATTTCAGTAAAGCGCCATCTTTACTTTGAGTAAAATAACTTTTAGGTGTTACTTCTCCCGTTTTTTCAAATGCGCTTAGCATCCTCAATCCCAAATCTGTTAACGGCGAGCCCAGTTTTCTTCCTGTGTGATGACCGTTTACAATTTTAACGACTGATTTTTCAATATTTTCAAATGAATGAATAACAACCTCGCTATGAGGTCCAATAAAATCAGCAATCGTATCGGCGAGTCGAAAATAAGAACATAAAATTTCTTTGTCTCTTTCACTGAATATTGTTACTAGTGAATTTGCTGTTTTTTTATTCATCATTGCGCACTTTGGTTAACTTAAGTTGACTTAAGTTTGATGTAAAGAAAAGTATATATCAACTCTAAAATCTAAATTCGTGAGCTATAAGAAGCTATTTTTAGACTATAAGCAATAATTAAAATCATCAAAGTTTACAAAAGTTGACTTTCGTCACCAATTTTATTCAACAATCAAACAGTAAGGTCACAAAAGTTAACTATGTTGGTTTGGTCACGTTATTTTGCGTTTAAATGCGTAAACTTATTATCAACGTCAACAATCGTTAACTTTATTACAACTTGATCGACGAGTTGTAATTAAAAAGACTGAATGTAATAGGGAATAAGGTAATGAACGATTATTTAATGCGTGGTTTTGAAGTCGCTGAGTTTGAACTACGTACAATGAAAGCTCAGCAGATTATGCGTGAGTTGAAATTAGATGCAATGTTATTAACCACTGAACCAAATGTTCGTTATTTTACGGGGTTTCACACTCAATTTTGGCATAGTCCTACGCGTCCTTGGTTCTTAATTATTCCCGCCGAAGGTAAGCCTACTGCAATTATTCCAGAGATTGGAGCTAGTGGTATGGCTAGTACTTGGATTGATAACATTATCACTTGGCCATCACCTCGTCCGGAAGATGATGGAATTAGTCTTGTTGCTAGTTTTTTAAATTCATTACCTTGCCGTTTTGGTCGTGT
>NZ_WMDN01000032.1:0-26451 GCF_021236965.1 Photobacterium carnosum
AGAGACGGCCGAGTTGTAAACGATTTAATATTGGGAACCGGTCAAATGATCGGTTATTTCATATCCAAAGAATAATTATCGTTTGTCACTGACAATATCGTATTGCGATAACGATTAAACACCCCCGAGAAGAGTATGAAACGGTTTGGAGTAGCGATAGTAATGATGATGGCATCGAATACTGCAGTTGGTGCTGAAGATATTGATGTTCCATTTTCATTTGGCGTATTAACAACGGACACATTAATTGGGAACACACTGCCATCAGATGTTATCCCTTTTGAGCGTAATAATGGTCTCCAGGTATCATCAAGAACTAATGGTATGAAGTTAATGATTGGTGAATGGCATTGGAGATACTCATCACGCCAGCGCGGTGATGAACCTGAAGTATTAAAGATCACTTTAGCCCAAGAAGGCGACGTTAAAGGTTTTCGTAAAAGTTTAATTAGAGACAGGCACCAGTGGGAGTTGTATCGACACAAGATAAAGAGTTTGGATTCTCTATTGGACCTATCTTGTGATAATCGCTGGTCTGCTTTTGATATGACTGTTGGTGATTTTGCGCATTGGGATAGTTATAGCGACAAGATGCGTTCTCACGCCCGTAATGAAAAAACATCGCATAATCGTAAGTCGATAACGATGGATTTAGCTAAAAAGCGTCAAAGTTTTTTTTACGAGTGTCGCTTGGCTATGAAGGATAATGACTTACTTACGGTGAGGTCGTTAAGTGAAGGTGATGATGGTAAGGAAGTCACAACGGATGTTGCTATAGGGAGTACGATGTTAGCAGGAAGGTTGAGTGGTTGGCATTTACGAGATAAAGCTATAGTAAATAATACCTTTTACAAAGGTCATTATGGACTTGATCTTCAATCGATTAGTGATTTAAGGATTGGAGAGACACATTTGATAGACATCATCAATGACCACCAAATTTTAATTTACGATTTCCGTCAAGGTGGCCATAACAATTTTGTATTGTATGACAAACTTAGCCAACCGGTACTGGAGGTGTGATGTGGCCATATTCCAAGATATTTACGAATTTATTGATTCAATCTTTAATAGTTTATTCCGGTAATGCACATACAGTAAAACGATAAAAAGGTTTCAAAGCGCCTTAAAATGGAATTAGAGATGTTCTCTTATTTATTAGTAGCAACAACCCTCGCAATGGGTGCACTACCACCAGCGGTTATAACATCGGATAGTTGGGATAGTATTGCGGTATCTCATTATCAAAAGAGAGTAAGTCTTGATTTCGGTGATGAGTATAATGATTCTATATCGGTAACACATAGGGATCTGAATCATGATGGTCATGATGAGATATTGATATCGAGTTTAGCGGATTGTGGCTCATTAGGCTGCAGTTATATAATATACAGTCATAATAAGGGAGGTATTTGCTTGATTGGAGACGTAAGGGATCCAATACCTCTTAATATCATCGGTCCTATTGACTGCGAGCACCATCTACAACCGTTAAATTAGAGATCTACTTTTTGTTGTTGTGGTTTTAGGTCTATTTAGTGCTATTGCTGCGGTCTATATAACGATATAACAAATAAGGATAGGTGTTGCGCAGCCGACACCAATCCGAAGTATTGGACAAGTTGGTAAAGCATAATGAGCAGTGCGTCAGAACCGGTTTGCGACGAATTAGCCCCGTCACCCAAGAATCAATAAGAAAGCGTTTAAAAAAGAGAATCACACCGTGAACTTTAGAAAGTATAGTTTTGGAAAAGATATGCTAAAAAATAGCCATTTAACGTCGTAGTATTTAGACTGCGACAATACAGATTGGTTTGATATTGATTTCAGTGAAATACCGCGATCCAATGAACTTGGCAGCCATGGCCAATGATTTATCATTAGTGTAGACGAATATATTTGCGGTACGCGCATTACATAAGATGAGTGTCAATTCCGAAATCAACAAAAAATCGGCACCGTTTTTAATGTTTGGTGCTTCTATCGTGGTCACCCCTGTCGTTTTGCACTGACGACAAAATTCAATATTATATTTCCCGAACGTTCCATTATGGAAAATGGTGATCCCTACCCCGTCTTTGTAACCTATATCACCTAATAAGCGTTGTAATTGGATCGGTGATAATTGGTCACCATCGATGAGATATTTTGCTGTCACATTGACCATGTTAAGCTTTTCCTTTATGTTCCATTACCAATTTGTTAATAGTTGGAATTAGAGAGACTGGAACTCTAATGGTTGTCGTTGGTTCACTTTTTTTTCGTCCTGCCCCATCGCGCTTTCCCCCATGACCCAAAGGTAGTTGTAAGGTGTCAATGATTGAAATTTGGTTTGGGTTATGTTTAATCTTTCTCATCAATTTGAATCTCGCAACAAATATCAAGTATTATCGTATGCCAACCACACCAACGCAATATTTTAATTATGTAGTAGGATGACAGATAAAAACCACAGCACATATTGACAACGTTATCGTAAGCAAATATATTCATGTAAACCCAATTTAACCTTTTTGGTTTTTCATATATTTAAGGTGTTAAAATAGCTTGGTTTTTTGTCTTCCTCCAAGCTTCCTTATGTTTGTTTGGATCAACTTTCGTAAGGTGCTCTGCTCGTAACTACCATTAGTTACGAGCTTTTTTTTGCAAAAAAACCAACTTAAAGAGTTATTACATTTCTTACATGATAGCAAAAATAATTGACGTAAAATATGTAAGCTAATATCATTATATTGTTCTATCCGCCAAGGGTGGACAACGAACAAGATGTATTGTCGGGTGATAGGTAATGGTTCCTGATAATCGATGGGTGTCGTACATCTTAGCGTGAGTGATGAAGCCTCTAATGATATGGAACTGACCATTTCTTAGGGGCTTTTTTTCGTTTGTAACTTTCGATGTAATGACATCATTTACCAGTTATCCCGCATTATTTACCAGTTATCCTGCATCATTTACCAGTTATCCTGCATCATTTACCAGTTATCCTGCATCATTTACCAGTTATCTAATAAACACGAAAACTGATAAAAAATATTAAATAAGATAACCGAACTATCAGTACGGAACGTTTTCAAAATAATTTATGCGCCCATGATAAGTTAGAATAACGCTAATCATTAATTAAGTGTAAGACGCTATTCATGTCGCTGACTCAGGAATGTAAAAAACATAATCACATCAGTCGTGAAAACTGGGAAATAATTGTTAGTAACGAACGACAGAAAACGGTTACAACAGTTAAAAGATTACTTACTGCTAATAATTTAGATATTGATATTAATTTTGAGCAGATAAGACGAAAGATAGCAGACGCAAGACTGAAGCATAAACATTATGCTCGTTGCGCGTATTGTAATACGCCATTATTTATGAAGCGGCTATCTACAGCATTTAGTCAGAAAGAATCCTCTCCATTGTCCCTATATAAATTCGTATTTGTGCATGATGCTGTCTCTGCTGATAACGCCTTAGTGATGAGCCAATGCCCTTACTATACAAGCAGTAATGACGATAGTGATAGATACGGCTCAATTACAGAGCGTCAATGGCGTGTCGATACGAAATATGGGATCTATGATGTTTTGCATTTGGATGCAAATATCCAAAGAGAGTCTATATCAATGAGCCGCTTTATGTATTCTGATGACAATGATAATGCCAAGCGGAAACCTGATTTATATTTTGCTGATCATGATGGCCATGAATTTGTTATTGAATTATATCGGTCGTGGTTAACACCGGTAGCTGTAATGCAAAGGGAGCAATTTTTTCGTGAATGCGGTATCAATTTAATTTGGCTATTCCCTGATTGTGATGACAGTATAAAAGGCTCCCAAAATATTGCGTCATATATCCTTTATGGTTCAAATAGTGGAGCTTATGAGTTACAAACAAACCACCAGCGACCATCTAATAATTTTTTTAGTTTTGGAGAGTCGGACCTACTCAAAAGTGAATTGAAGAATACCGTATGGCTTACAGTGAATTACCCTGTGATCACAAAGCAAGTCAATAGCAATGTTGGTGTTGTAATGCACGAACGACAAATGCGAATAAATAACTTATCACTATGCCCCAGGGAACGTCTCCCTATTGGAGTTAATACCGGTACTAACATTGCAGGTTACCGTTCGTGGTTAGCCAAGCGTCTACGGGCTGTCCATTATGGCGCCCAACTCACACATAAATATACCGACGTAAGGTTTACTTCGTTACAACTACTATCCGTAATGAAAGGTGTTATTGCGGAATACGAATTAATGCCGAGTCTAAATGGCATAGCATCTAAGCGTGGTGACGACTGTTATAAACAAATCACTAATTACGTTAATCGGTACGAACCAAAAGTTGTAAATAAAGAACGACGTCATGCCATATCATCCCTGTTACGAAGTTATCGTAATGCACTTACAGATATCCATATAAAGCTACGGGGTTTATGGTGTATATCAACTACTGATAATTGGTCATCTGACCAATCTATTGCTGTTAAGGAGTTACGAAGAAATGTTCGCCAGCTCAATAAGCAAATAAAGGCAGATTTATTGGATGTGAAGCTGAGTCATCGTACTCGTAAATCATTAGATGGCTCAGTAAAGAGAGTGAATGCTGAAATATTAAAATACGTTAACTACCCTATCGAACAAAAGAGACGAGTCGAAGAACTTACGCGTCAGTCACGGCAGATAAAACGAACTACTCGGAAACAAGGTTTTAGCTCAAACTTACTAAAAAAAGACAGTGAGATACGTGCTTGGTACCCAACTTTGAGCATGTGTGTGTGGGGAACCATATTCCACGAAAAATATATCTGCGAATTAGAGTCAGTTATTCAATACAGAACCACGTCGGAATGTACAGGGGAAGTTGAACTTGCTGTAAGTGCATTACTTCAACAATTCAGTGAGTGTCTATCACGGCGAGTAACGGAACTATCGACTCAATCAAAAGAGAATCAAAAGCGTTATCGAGTTGAATTGCGTAGATTAAGTGACACGTTTAACTTTATGGTTGCTCATGATCTGTTTAACGATGAAATCAGAGACGATGTTAGTAATAAGTTGATTCGCTTAAAAAACATCTGCAAGTTGCTGTAGGCGTGATTATTAAAAACCATAAAATTGTAAGTACGTTACGATTTACCAATACAACACACAGCAATTTTACTATAAGCCATGACTCAACCATGTCTTGAGTGCATTACGTTAATATTCATAATTAATGTTACAGAATTACAACTTAGTTAGCATATAGTATTGATACGGTTATAATAATGAAACGTTAAGCATCCCAACCCGCCTCATGTGACTAATTATAATTAATGTTTTAAAAATATAACATTACCATCAAATATTGATTATAATGTTAAGGTAATAGAACATTAAGGCGTAGCATGAATTACTCTCATATGACACCATCGGCATTAGCCGAATTAATGGGTGACCGCATTAAGCAATACCGATTGAATTGCAATAAATCTCAAGACGATATAGCCATGATCGCTGGAGTTACACGTCAAAGGATAGCGAGAGCTGAAGCAGGTAAAGCCACTATGGAAACATTTATGGCCCTGATGTTAGCTCTTGATGCGACTGATTATATAGATTCTTTTCTGCCACCTACCCCAATATCTCCAATTCAACTATCAAAGTTGAAAGGGAAAGAACGAGTTAGGGCATCAAGTTCAAGAACAATTGGCGATAACGCTACTCAACAAGAGGATGATTTGGGATGGTAAAACAATATATTGACGTAAGCTATAATAGCAAGATGATTGGGGCGGCGAGCTATGATACTGACTCAAAACAAAGTGCATTTGAATATGATAAACGTTTTATTGATTCAGGCATCGAACTAGCGCCCTTAATGATGCCCTTGTCGAAAAAGATTTACACATTCCCCAATATAGATCCTGCGACGTTTAAAGGACTTTCAGGGCTTCTTGCTGACTCATTGCCAGATGATTTCGGTAATAGTGTGCTTAATGCTTGGGTAGCGCGTAACGGTAGAGCCCCGACGAGCATAACACCATTAGAAAGACTCCAGTATACGGGGCTGCGTGGAATGGGTGCCTTGACTTACTCACCACCAAGCCACACAAACGGATTTGATCAGTCAAAAGAGATTCAGATTAGTTCACTCGTCGCTGTTGCTCAGGATATTTTAAGTGAACGTGAAGATTTTGATTTAGCGTTAAATCAAAGTGGTGCTGAAGATAAAGATGGAATGCTCGCGCTAATGTCGGTTGGGATGAGTGCTGGTGGGGCTAGACCAAAAGCCGTACTCGCTTTTAGCGAAGACTTTCGACAAGTGCGCTCGGGACAAGTTGAGGCCCCAGCAGGATTTTCTCATTATCTGATGAAATTTGACGGGGTCAGCGAGCATAATACAAATAAAGAGACGTTTGGTGATCCCCTGGGTTATGGAGCAATGGAATATACATATTACTTACTTGCTCATGAGCTTTGTGGGATCGATATGATGCCAACGCGATTACTAAATGAAGGTAACCGCCGTCATTTCTTGACAAAGCGTTTTGATCGAAATGCCAATAAACGCATACATACACAGACTCTCAATGCTATTGCGCATGTTAGCTACAAAAAGGCAGGGGAATATTCTTACGAGGAATTATTTAGTGTTGCCCGTCAATTAAAACTCACAGCGGTAGATGCCGAACAATTATTTAAGCGAATGGTATTTAATGTTATTGCTCGAAATCACGATGATCACTCGAAAAATTTTTCTTTTATGATGAATGATGATGGTCGTTGGTCATTAGCTCCAGCATATGACATCGCATATTCTTACAAACCAGATAGTCGTTGGATAGCTAATCACTGGATGAGCTTGAATAATAAACGGGACAATTTTACTCGAAATGACTTTCATCATTTGTCTCGCCTTAGTCCAAGATTTACAACGCAAATGATTGATAATACGATTGATGAGACAATTGAACATGTTTCTCGATGGAGAGAGTTAGCGTTAGATCAAGCAGTACCATTAAGCCTTATTAATGAGGTAGAGAAAAACCTCAGACTGAAAATATAAAGACATCAAAATGGTAGGGGTTTACTCCCCTACCTTTCCCCACCCAAACAATAAAACCAAGACAACTAACGAAAATTGAATTAACATCTTACGAAATCAAAAACAATAGTTAAGCGCGAAAGTGAAAATTTCAAAATTAACAAATATAGCTTTAATCGTTACTGCAACTCTTTCTTCAGCAGCTTTTGCTAATGGTAACGATGCTCGTGGTGTTGGTATGGGTGGTGTTGGTGTTGCATCTGCCGATTATCTAAGTTCTGGGTTTTATAACCCCGCGCTCGCGGCCCAATATCATGATAATGATGATTTCGGGATGATTTTGCCATCAGTCGTATTGTCAGTGCATGACGAAAATGATCTGTACAATAAAATAGATGAATTCCAGTCAATTAATGACACTATTAATAATTTAACGACAAGCGGCACTCATTCGATTAATACCACAAGTGCTGAAGCAGATATCGCTAAGTGGATAGATGCACTTAACGCCCTCGATAACTCTACTGTATCTGTAGATGTAAATGCCGGTATTGCAGTGTCAGTACCCAATCATTATGCAAGTGCGATTTTATTTACTCGCGCAGTTGCTACTGGACTTATTTCTACTCATGTAGATCAGGCTGATATCAACTACATTAAAGAACATGGAAAAGCTCCAGAAAATAACCAGCTCAAATCAAGCGTTAATGCCTTAGCTGGTGGTTATGCGGATATTGGTCTGTCTCTTGCGCATAACTTTACCCTGCCATTTAACGGCCAATCTTTTGCCGTTGGTATATCACCGAAGATGCAAAAGATTTACGCTCTTAAATATAAAAAGAACATGGGCGAATTTGAAGACTCTAAATTTAACGTTGGTGATGATCACACTGAAAAATCAGCATTCAACGTAGATTTTGGTTTTACTTATAAGCCAGCGCAAAATGTTACGATTGGTTTCGCTGCTACCAACTTAATTAAGCAAGAGTTGGAAACAAACATTGAAGTATCGAATAACGTTAAATCGTCAGCCACTTACATCATTGAGCCAAAATACACGTTAGGAACATCCTTCTCTAATGAATTAGTTACTATTGCAGCTGATATAGACCTTAACAAACAACATTATTTTAAAGAGGTTGCGACGAATACCCAGTTTGCGAATTTCGGTGTTGAGTTAAATGCCTGGGACTGGGCGCAATTGCGTGCTGGTTATAGTCATAGCATGACAGATTACGCTAAAGATAAGATCAGTGCCGGTATTGGTCTTAAACCATTTGGTGTTTTTGGTGTAGATATTGGTGCCCAATATGGCCAAGACAACAACTACACAGTTGCAGCGCAGTTTGTACTAACCATTTAATCGTAAAATTGTACCTGATTACTGCAATTCACTAGCTACTGGTGAATCACTAGCCATTAGCGAATAGTGGTGATCAGGTTTTAATTCTATCGTTATAGTCGCACAAAACAATTGTCATCCACCAACAAATAACACATCTCAAATTCCTCGTTAAGTGTAAAAATAATTACTCATTAATTCACAAATAACCTTTTTGTGAGTATATATTTACGCGTCAAGCAAGAAATCGTAAGTAAATTACGATTACTGAAATGATAATGATGCTCAGAATGATAAAATGGTATGCCAATTACATCTAGCAGTACCAATTGCCGCACTAGCGGGTATTAAAAATCATGTAACAATATTTCCAAGACCTCAGTTAAGGGAAATATGTTAAAAATGAAAGACTCAGCTTTAATTTTAGAACTGCTACATCCTGCTCTGCATATTAAGAAGCATAGTGATAATAACCAAAGAGGTATTTTGGATTGTTGGATTGCAGTACCCATCACAGTCGAACCCTGCGAAGCGATATCTAACTATGCCTCTCAAAACCTGCGTCTATGGTCAAACAGTAAGGAAGATTTCAAGACTGCGATAAATGATGCCGTCAAAATTCAATTTGCCAATGATCACTGTCCTGTTGAGATAATAGATAATCAGGTTGATCCGTATTCTTCTCAATGTGAGATAACGCTGAAAGATAAGTCAGGCAATGAGGCGATATTTATTTTTGAATTAAAAACTGTTGATGAGGGATTAACTCTATGAACGCAGCTAAAGCAGGCTTTCCTATGCAGCCTATTTATTTAGATGACGTGTTACGTTTCAAAGAAAACGAGATCGTAGTGTGGTGGGTGGATAACGGCAATATTAACATGAATAAGATTGTCGCTGAATTTTTCAATAGCAACCCAAATGACTTGCAACAATTCGCTCAATTGATTGGCTATAGCGTTGATGGTTATTTTGAGTTGGGTTACGTATCAAATAATACAATCAAGAATATTGAAGGTATTATTGAACGTGATGAATATGGTATGCAAAATTTCAAATCACCATGGCAACCATTAATAATGGATGATAATGGCGTGGTACACTTCAAATCCAACGAGATATTAGACTATTTTTTAATACAAAATAGTACAACTCTGATGGATATTATGCAGAAAAAAGATGATTTTAGCAGCGAAGATTTTGAGCAGTTATACATGTTGATTGGTTATAGTGTTGATGGCTTTGTAGGTCAACCAAAGGTGACTGATGAAGCGATTAAAAAAGTAGATATTCTAGTTGCGAACCAATTCCCATTGAAATAATCGTAAGCCAAATACCGAAAAAACCGACTACTTATTGTCGGTTTTTTACTTTCTGCCGCCTGACGCAACAAATAACTATTTACCCATAAGCACCGTTAGCAACTTACTCAATTTTGAAAAGAAGTCGTTTTTACTGGATGCGGCTGTCTTTTTTTTCATCCCCTCTAACGGTTGGTTAACAAATTCCTCAAACACCTGATCATAACATGTTGGGTCGTTAAGAAGCTTAGTGACTAATGAATTAGGATATTCTACTGGGTGTAGAAGCGGGATGTTGTATTTCGTATTAATAAATAACGCCACAGCAGCGGAACGAGAGCGTCCTGAATCACAATTAATAACAATGCTTTTAATGTTAGGATTGGATGTGATCGCAATGATAGCTTCGATTATGTCGAGCGCTTTATCCGGCATTAAACAATCCGCATAATATTTCGGAAAATCTTTACCAAATTCTTTGATCAATTCTTCGTCATACGCAGCATCTTCGAATCCAAATGAATAATACATACCCCACTGTTTTTCATAGTTAGCCCCCCAAGCTTCATTTTTACGACTTGTATCCTCATGATTAACATCATGAATTGATATGTATGCTACATCAGGTTGTGGTGTTATCTTTAATCCGTCACGCAAAGGGATAAAATTCACAAACTCAATCATTTTTATACACTACTTATTAAAATTGTAAGAAGATTATAATAATAGGGTCATTAACTTACAATTTCATTGATTAAAAAATGAGGTGTATTTGATTAATGTTGCAAATATCAAGTAAAATTGCCCTCGCAAGGTATTTTCGCCATACGCTTAAGATGACCTCTTGAGCTATCTCGAATATTATTTACCATTCGTTAGCGTAGATAACGTAAAATCATAACCAAGGAAAAAATTTTAATGTTTAATCTAAATGAAATTGCATTTAAGCACCACAAGGTCGTAATAAATAAAGCGATAGCATCAAAGGATCCTGTAGACATTGATGAGGCAAAAGAATATTTGGCTGTATTACTACAGGAGTTTGACGGGAGTTGGTTTAATACAGCATCATTTATTGGTTGTTCATTAGTCGATATCAGAATCTTAGCGTGAACAAAAATTATTATAAATCTATAGGACCATTCCGCATGGGCGTAATACCTAATAATCTCTGTAAAATATTAGCCATAACTATCTCTCTGTCTCTCCCCTCCGTTTCACTGGCTTTTGGTGGCTATAATATTGAACCAGTACAGCAAGGTGGAATATTAATCGGTAATGCAGGAGCGATTATTCAATCGAAGCAACAAGCGATGGCCACGTTAATTGGACAGTGGCAAATCATTAAGACGAGTGACAATTCACGTTATGCCAACGTTCAACCAACAGATTTTTTTGATATTAGATACGGTAACGCGACAACGGTACTTAATATAAAGCGTCAATATCCTCAAGACGCTGAGTTAGGAAGATCCTTTCAACGTTTATGGAACCAAAAGGATGGGATTCTAACTGCTATGTGTGTTGGTTTATGGGGTGGTCATGATATGAGTATGGAATCGTTTGTAGCTTACGATAATTATCAAGAAATGATGATTCAGGAACATTTATACGAATACTCTGTATTACAAGAACGTGGCCGCGATTATCGCAAGCAATGCGTTGAGTCATATAGAGATAATTCTTTAATGTTTATTACTCGTGCCGATAATAGTTACGGTATTAAAAAACACTCACTATTTCCTGTTTATCGTTTTTACGAAGATATGCTTGGCACGTTTAAAAACGAAGTGCAGACGAATTTATACATTAAACACAGATTTAATGGGTTTGATATGATGAAGAGTGTGGATGTACGTTTAGGAGACGATATAGCAATAGATATCGTTGATAATAACCATGTTATTGTTTATGACTTCTTGAGAGGATCAAAGGCTGGTGGTTGGGCTTATTTTCAGCGTGTAGGTCTAAATCGTCTAATGAGCAGAAATTATTCTTTACGGATGAACCATAATCAACAGAAACGACCATTAAATATCACAGGGAAAGTTGGTAGTATTGAACATGAAAAAGAGCGTTATCAAGGTGTGTTCAATTAATCGCTAAATGCATTTGCAGGGCATTCAGCGATTAATATTAGTTAACTACTCTGCTATTTCGTAATGACGGCATTTGGGAAAGTTGTCACATCCCCAAAAATCCATATGTGCAAGTTTACCTCTTTTCCCACGTCTAAATGATAAGCCAGAGCCGCATTCTGGGCATTGTTTGTTAGTTACTGGGATCGATTTATCTTTATCATTATTTTTTGGTAACGTGATTATGCTGTGATAACAGCATTTTGGGAAATTGTCACACCCCCAAAAAGTTGCCCCGGAAAGTTTCCCTCTTTTTCCTTTTTTGAACGATAAACCTGAACCGCATTCTGGACATTGTTTGTTAGTTACTGGTTTCTTTTTAACCTTTAATTTTTTTGATTTTAGTTGTTGTCTTTTAACATTTTTAGCCGAAGATAACGCTATTTCGTTTCTTTTGCAGGCGATATGTTCGCACATTAAAATAGTAAAGCCTTTTAACTCTCCGTTCATTATCGTTATAGGATGCAAAGCACCCCCACATCGATCACAAATATCGTTATTCGATAACGATATTTGTGTTTTTGGTTCTGAAGTTAAGTTGGATTTTATTGTTACGTTCACTGAAGAACCAGGATTATTGGTATTGGTTGGTATTGAATTAGCATTGGGTGCTTGTTCTTCGACTCTCCTTTTCCCCTTATCTCTTTTTATCTGTACTAACTTACCAATAATTAAAAGTGGAACTAAAAATAATATCAATAAAGTCATATCCATGATTATTTTTCGTCCTTATTCTTTTCACATTCAGTATTAAAGCCAATCTTAATTTTAAGCGTAGACTGTGGTGTTGGTGTTGGTGTCGGTGTCGGTGTCGGTGTCGGTGTCTTCTTTATGCTCTGTAGTTTAAGTACAACAAAGCAGCCGAAGAAAATACATAAAGCCAATGGCATTAGTATTGTTATGAATGAAATAAAAATATTCATTTAGTATTACCCCATACAGTTTTTAAACGTAAAAAAAGCCGACTTTTATGCCGACTTTTAAAAAATCAATTTTGGCGATACAAATATTAATTAGAAATCGAAACGTGCGCCTAGAGCTAGTTCGTTATGAGCGTTGTCATGTTGACCACCGATCTGCATTGTGTAACCGGCATAAGTGCGGAAATTAGGATTGAAATAATATGATGCGTTAACAGTTGCTTCGTTTGCAGCTATGAGTTTAGCCGCGTCACCATTATGTACTGATTCTAAATATGAATAAGAACCTGACAGTACGATTTGCTCGTTTAGAGCGTATGACGTCGCTAATTCATATCCACGAATATGCTTATTAGGGCCAAAGTCGTGAACGATGGCGTCTTGATAAACAATCGCAGCATAAATATTGTCTAGTGAATATGATGCACCAAGCATCGTTTGTTCATCACGCTGTTCTGATTGACCGTCAACAGTTTTGTTCGCATAAGCTGCGCCTAAAGTAACGCCATATCCCATGTCATACTTTGCTGCGAGTGATCCACCAGCTTTATTATTGTGATCTTCTGACTTTCCGCCATCAAACTTGTATGCAGTTTCAACAGTAAGACTGTTAAAGGTCGCGGTGTACGCAAGTTGATTATCTTCACGATCCATCAACTTGGTATCTGCAAAGCTTGAGCCAGTATTCTGGATGTCAGTAAAATCAGTCACAAGGCCAAGGGCACTATCCGTTTTACCAAACATCAGTTGGTTATTTGCATTACCAGCACCAACGTACAGATAACGTAATTTTTCGATATCTTGAGATACGGCTAAGTCTTTTTCGATGTAACCAAGGGCGCTATAACCAGAATCAGTAATTTGAGTTTGAGCTAAGATACCAATTCGACCAATTTTAGTGGCGGTCATATCATGATTAGCAAGAATGCTATTTGCTTCAATACGTCCGTTTAAATCAACAGATAAAGCATCATTGGCAAATATGGTTGATGCAGAAGCACCGCTTGAAAGTGCAAGTGCAGCTGTAGTCACAGCTATAGCAATAATGTGCTTTTTCATGCATTTAATCCTTAAAAAATTATTGTTATCGCATTACGGAACTTTTTGTCGTAATTGAAACACGACGAATCACCGCATTGTAACGTGACACGTTGACATTGAAAGTCAAAACGAAATCAATAAAACAATTGAATCAAAAAACCAATGAACAATAACGCTTAATTTTGTAATATTTACATAATTAAGGTTGATATTTAACCAAGTGATATTAATTAAGTCGCATCAACGTAACGGTTAACTTATACTTGCTTCGCTGTATCATTATGCTGTGTTGATGTTTTAACGCATTCTGAGAGCGAGAAGCGAAACTCTAAATTCGTACTGGATGGGGTTACCAAAACCAATAATCAGTAAAATGGGAAAAAATCTTTAATCTTAAAAACGGTAATAACCAGGAATGGTTATTACCGTTTTTTTTCAATAAGACATTAGTTAATGTTACCCCCCTTTATTTTCATCAAAAAAAACGCCAACTAGATTAATTTCTAATTGGCGTTTTTTTGTAACGGACTAAATTTTTAGTCGTCCATAAAAGACATTGCAAGAGCCGAAAAGCCTGAAGGTTGATTATTCTGATTCGTAACTATATGTTCAGATGTAATCGGTATTGATTGAGTACCCCTCGCTTTATCTACTGAAGATGCAGGTCGTATTGATTCAGTTTTTAGTTGTATTTCAGGCTTAGGCTCAGGTTCAAGTTCGGGCTCAGGCTTAGGCTTAGGCTTGGGTTCAAGTTCGGGCTTAGGCTCGGGCTTAGGCTCGGGCTTATGACTAACAGTAGGTAGAACCTCGTTAGTCATGGCTTCATCAATATCAACATTCGACATTTGAAGCACTTTATAAAGCTTGGCTAACCGACTGAAATCAGGCGCTAACCCCCTTTCTAAATCTCGCACAATCAGATCCGGTAATGTGCTATCCAGCGCCTCAAGATATAAACCAGCTTGTAGCAGTCTAGTAATGGCTTGAGATTTACTCCCCCGTTGTGATGCTTTTAATCCATCAAGGAAAGTAACGATCTGTTGATGCGCTGTATTGTCAGATTGAAAATAGAATTGAGGTCCTTTAATAGTTGTTGATACCATTATTTGACACCTTTATCTATGGACGTTTTGATAATTCAATTTTAGCAATAGCAGTTACTAATGCGGTAGTTGAATTCTCTATCAGTTCGTGTTCAATACCCTGTAAAGTTAAGAAGTCAGAAAGCAGTTCAGCCCCGCCGCCAATTAACAAGAATCGGTCAATACGACCCTCAGCATAGATGAAGTCTTGAATGTAATTAAATGCCTCGCTCATTACTTGATCGGTAACATCGTTACGATTAATAGTAAATCGTCCATTGCTCGCTTCACCTGTTACCAGTAATGCCTCAATTCGAGCGTCTCGACAATCTGGAACATTAATCGCTTGTTTAACTGCATTGTATGTCTTATACATGCCGACAGGATAACTTGCACATTTCATGATACGAGTTGCAGGACCAGCGAATAATGCAAGGTCTAATGTAGTACCACCCATATCTGCTAAAAATGTTATATCGTCGTCAGATGCAGATTTTCCGCCCTCAGTCAGTTTGATATATGAAGCAGGTATTCCTTCCGGATAAACGCTGACTTGAGTGATGATGATGTCTTTTTTCCCTTCACATGTGACTGGAACTTTAACGTTATCACATTTGCGTTTTATATTTGTTTTATTGATACGACCATTATCATAAAACTCAGAAATTGGAAGTGTTACACAGACTTCTACTTCGTGGCCACTACAACCCATAGAATGTAGCGCGTGATGAATAGCTGCCACACTCAGATTACTATATTGATACTCAACGTTTGCTGTACGAATTGCGCGACATTCAGGGTAGAAAGTGTAAACGACATTACGATCAGGTGTTGTAACAGTATAAGTGCCGCCATATTTATCAGTGGTATCTAGTACACCCATACCAAATTCAGCGCGGTTACTAATTGTAGCTGTTTTAAGCTCATCATTTTTAACTAAAGTAATTTTAGTTCCAGTTGAGCCATCATCAATAAATGCACGCAAAATATCTGCCATTTTTAATTCTCCAAGTTGCATGTGTAAAGTTTAAAACAAGAAAGGTAATACATGTTTTCCTTGTTCCTTTTGGTTGGCTGCATTATTAATCCACCACATAAATATGTCAATAGATAAAGTTCAAAATAAGGTAATAACCTATTACTTACTGGTATTTAGTTGTTTTTACTGACGGATTATGAATATAAAGTTGTTATAATTGATTGTTTTTAAATACATTAGGTCTAAATATCAGTTCTGGTGAGTAGTTGATGAATAGTTGATGAATAGTCGGTGAATAGTCGGTGAATAGTCGGTGAATGCCTCGTAATCCAAATATCCCCCAAATATTGTTACTAAAATACGGTAACTAATTAATTGTAAGGCAAACACGCATTAAGAATGAATGGCGTTTTATATAAAATAGCGTGATGAGTAAATGTAATTAACAAACAATGGTGTTGTAGATTGATCGTTTATTATGATATGGAAATACACAAATCACATTATAATCATGGATGCAGCCGTTAATAGTTGTTAACCTACTACGATTTCAACAGTTAGAGTTATGCAATGAAAGAACTTAGATCAACTATATGTGTTAATGAAAATGGTGCTTTAAAATCAATTTTAATCCCTGAGTTATCAAGCGTTCCTTTCCTCCTTGAAACAAAAGAACAAATTGATGACTCTTTAGGTTTTATACGACGAGAGTTAATTTTATCCGCCAGTGAACACAATAGTAATATTGTTGATCTTAGGGGTGCATCGGTAAGGAAGCTAAATAAGCATTACGAACAAACAAAGACCACCAGCTCGTTAGCTTTCTTGTCAGCCTTTTGTGTTGGTGGATGGGATGATGATTACAATAAAAATGCAGCCGTTGCAAAATTTGGGTTAACAATTTCACGTATTAATGATGATGGACTACCTAATTTATCAACAGGACACCCATTTTGTGGCTGTTCAAATTCGGCATTGATATTTGTTAAATTCCTAATTTCTATATTCCACCGTTTAGATGTGGACTGTCCTGCAGGGAAAGTGACACTTGTTGTTAATCATCCACTTCTGATTAATATCTTAACTAAAATTAGTAATAATATTTTTGAAGGTGATCCTGGCGATAAAACAAACGGCTTAAATTGGCTAGAGTGTCTTTGTTTCCTGCAGCGTCGTTATAATGATATTAGACATCGCTATACGTTGGTGTTTTTAGATAGTGATATTCATGCATCTGATTACCGTTCGATTAACAACTGCGATTATTATTCAGAGATAGCTACAGCAGAACGACTTAGCTACCTCAACTCTGATCATATTAGTACGAATAGAGAGTTCAGTTGCAATCAATTAAGAACGAAATTACAACATGCCAATATAGTTGGTTTTCTTTTTAATGATGGTCTATATATGTCAACTAACCTCTTATCAGATGAAAAACAAGGTGTTAAATTTCCGCCATTCTTTGGTTTAGACGTATTAATTATTAATAAACAATCATTTGGTTTTAACCGCTTAATACAAAACTTTCAAGGTGAACTTTTTGCGTACAGCACAGTTGATGTTATTAATAACTCATCCTGCACTAAGGGTTTATCCGTGTGGGGTGTCAACAATGATGAGCTATGGAAGGGCGCGTATCTTCAAGCTTCATCGGAAAATAGTATGATAAATACGTTGAGTGATATCGTTTGGTGCATAAGAAAATATCATCAGCGAAAACAAGGAAAGACAATTGGTATCATCATTGAAGATGAAAATCTCATTAATTTTATTTACGCGTTACGATCTGGTAGTACGTTAAATACATCACGTATTACAAAGTCAGAATACAAATATACAGTTAATTATATTCTTCGTAATTTGGCATGTTGTAAAAACATTTATTTCATTTTCGCACCTAAAGGATCAGTTGATAGTCTGACGAATAGTGCTGAAGGTCAACGTTTAGCATCTATATCAGCTGCTAAACGAAATTTACAAATAATCCGTGTTAAATATTTAGACAATGATTACGTTACCTTGCCAGATTTCGTTGGGGGTATGAATTGTTAGCTAAATCAAGAGGTAAAAATAGTCAGTTAGCTACAATTATTTCAGTGAACTGGCATTTAATATTCAGCACTATATTGATTCTCGTCTCCTTAACGACGGGTTTGTTCTCATCGATGATAAGTGCTGATGAGTTAAGTGAAAGTACAATCCTTAGTTTGGGAACCTCGATTACAACGATCAATAAGACCGAAAAATTATTTGGTGCGACAATCCACCTCGCGGCAATTAGCTCTGAGTTGAAAACGGTTGGGGTAATTGTGTCTGCTGGGGCAACGCTAAAAAATAACAAAGATCGCGGTGTAACACAGAATATCTTTAGCATGGGGTTCGGACCGATTTATCAGCCAGCCCTTTTAAATTGGTTACGTCCATACGTGCTAGTTGGTGCTACAACGATTCATAATATTAACGAACGCTCTACATCGTCAGGTTCAATGATGTTGTTAACATACAGCGCTGGAGTACAGATTAACATTCCCTACGTGAATGGCTTGTTCGATATTGCTGTAAGCCAAACACCAAAAAATAAAATTTATAACAATATTTATTTGGGTGTTGGCGTCCACTTTTAAATAAACGTAGTTAACCCCCTCACCTCTTTTGATGAGTGGGTTAACTATTGAACTAAAACTATAAATTATGGATTGGCGACATATCTATTGGAGTTATGATGTTATGCAACAACGATTTAATGCTTGCGACAACGGGATGCTTTTCATCGAATTTTTTATTTGCAAACGCATCGTCAAAACAACAAGGGTCATTAAGCAGATTCATCACTGATTGATTTATTCTTCGATAATCTCCGATTAATGGCATTTTATGCGTTAATTGATAATACCGAGCAATAGCTGCTGCTCTTGATGTACGCGAAACACATGCAACATATATTGTATTTATAGCGGGTAAGGCATCTATACGCTCAAAATATTGATGAATGCGTTGTGCATGTTCTTTGCGAAAACGATTATTATAATAAAACTCAAATTCCTTTGATGATGTTTGCTGTATGTCCATTACATCGTAATCAATATCATCTGCAACAATATCTGCAACGAAACCAAATTTGTTCCAGTAAGAACTTTGCTCTCCACAAAACACATCGTCAGTACAAATTACAACGTCCTTTTGCTGCTGTAGTTCATGAGAAATGTCGATATTATCAAGTACGATAATTAATGCTGTGTTTATGGATGCTTTTATTTTTTCAATTGCATTAGCGCGTATCACTTTAATTTCTTTACACATTTTTTTAGTCCGAAAGTTTAGTTTGTTGTAATTGACTGACAATAATAGTTATCGTCAGTCGGCTGCTGGTTAGGCAGCGCATTAGTTAGATGCTGTGATAATGGATTTATTCTTTTATTAATAACTGAGTTAGTATTTCCCCTCTGATATTAAATAACGATACAACTAAATTACCCGTCACGGTCTGCAATTCAATGTAACTATTGTTATTAGCCAAGCTAATAGCACAACGCTTTTTTGAGGCGCTTAGTATAATTTTGGCTACGCCTAAATTTTTTATGTCAGAGTTATACAGAACTGCACTAATCCCGCGAGTTTCGTGATAAACAGTTACCTTTTGATCTTCAATAACGATATTGAAGTGTTTTTTTTCAACCATGATAGAAGCTGGTTTAGTTGCTGCTAAATATTTCTGTGCTTCAAACATTGAGAACCTATTTCATTGATATGTGAATAAAAACGAGGCGGTAAAGAACTTACCGCCCTAATTCTTAAACTCTGAACGGCATTACAAGATTAAGTGATGAACGTTGAGTAGACGGAATAATCAAAGCTGGTGATGTAACATCAGTTAATTCAATGCAGACAAAATCATCAGGTGTATTACTCAAAGCATCAATTAAATAACGCGGATTTACGTGATAATTAAAACCGATTTCTTCGGTAATGGTTGCTGTGATCTCGTCACATCCCAAATTTTCGTTATCATCAGTATCTTTGCCAAGCTCGGAGTTAACCGTGGTTAATTGAATAGAGTTTTGATTGAATGTCATTTTAACTTTTGGCGCGTTTTCGCCAGCCAACATGACTAATAAACGGTTTAATACTTCGATAAAACCAATACGGCTGACTGTTGCTCGTTTATTTGATGGGGCTGGTAAAACTCTACGAATGTCTGGATATTTAGCATCCACAAGATTCGTGCGATAGATTAATGATCCCCACGTAAATTCGACTCGATTATCAGATATAGATATACCAATATTTTCAGCATCTTCACTTAGTCGAGTTAATACAGAAACGGCATTAACTGGGATTAAAATTTGACTGTCATTAACTGTTTCGCCATTTAGCATATGTCGATTAGCTGCAAGGCGGTGTCCATCAGTACCAACAACAAATAAACAGTTATTAATCGTTTGCATCATAACGCTGTTTAAATACGCCCTAACGTCCTTTTTTCCTGTCGCATACATTGTTCGCTTGAGCATGTCGATTAAAAGATTAGCGTTTGCTGTAAAATGTTGTTGCTCATTATCTAGCAACGGGATTGTTGGATAAGTGCTGCTGTCGATGGTTTTGATCTGTAATCGAGAGCGACCACAAGATACAAGTGCGCGATCTTTGTCAGACACAGTTTTAAGTTTTACAGGTGTGTTTTTTGGAAGCGAGCGTACTACTTGAAAAAATTTAGCGGCATCGAGACAAATTGCACCGTATTCTGTAGCTGTAACATCATCAGCTTCGCACTTACGAATAAATGATTGATTCCCGTTTGATGCAGTTATAGATAAACCTGATTCATCGTTCACGATAAGTACAAAATTAAAAGCATCAATACCAGTTTGACGAGAATCAGCATTGCTACATGCGTGACCACAAAATTTAAGTAACTCAAGATTATTAGTCGCTTTGATTTCCATTTTTATCACCTATAAAACATCTAATTAATGAAGTAACCATCTTCATTTCGTGTGAATATTGTCTCACGGTTTTTGATACGCGCCACCCCCTCCATTTCGGTAACTATCTGTTATTTATGCTGTTATCCAATTACATTAATAGTTTTTCTGTTGGTGACCTACTTCAAAGATGCCCGTTATTAGTGTTGGTGGCTTACTTCAAATGTGCCTGATCAAGAATGAGATGGTGCTGTTGGTGGCTTACTTCAAAGATGCCTGATTAAGAATGAGCTGGTGCTGTTGGTGGCTTACTTCAAAGATGCCTGATTAAGAATGAGCTGTATTCACTGGATGCGCTTTTAATCTTTTCTGATTGTGTTAGCGAGTCCCTTAATTATCCACTCAACATGCTTGTATTGGGATATTAAGGTGCCGCTAATGATAACGTCAGTATGTGCAGAGGTAGTCCTGTGAGGCTGTTTTTTGCTTATAGGGTTATATGCCACAATGAGGTAGTAATTATTTTTATCCACATATCCCCCACTATAAAATAATATAGATCTTTATAAGAGATATAAAAAGATATAAAGAGATATAAAGAGATATAGGGTATCGTTTTTTCATTTAAAATCATAATGTTGAGAGATTAACTATTACTAAATCTTTGGTGAACCATTACTATCTATTTGGTAAGCCATTACTAAATCTTTGGTGAACCATTACTAAATCTTTGGTTAACTATTACGAAAATTCTGGTTAACTATTACTAAGTCTTTGGTGTTAATTATAAGTTGTGGACAAAATAACATTGATATCACCCCCTAAATTCCAATTATTACTAAACCTTTGCCGTTGGTATCTAACTATTACTATCTCTTTGGTTTTTGTTGTTGCTTTTACCCGTTATATTCGTATTATTACTGCTTCTTTGGTGGTTAAGCCAAAGAGGTAGTAATAGTTCACAGTTAGGGATGAGATCGCATGGGAAACATAATTAAAAGTAATACTAAAATAATTAGCTCAAATTTTTTTAAAAAAAGTCACGAGTTAGTTTTCAGCCAATTATCATTAACACCAATTCAACATGATATTTTTGCACTCTTCCTCGCTAGGATTGAAAAAGAAAATTGGGACAATTATAAAAATAATGGAAATCTAAAAGATGTTCCATCTTATGAATTTAATAATGACCTTTTGAGTGATTGGTTTCAAACGGCAAAAATTAATTTGTATTCAACTTTGAAAAAACCATGTCAAATGCTAGCTAGTGTTTCTATCGGCATTCCTATGGAGAAAAAAGGCGATTTTCAATACCGACCTCTTTTTAGCGATATCACGTACAAAGGTGGTGTATTAACGCTGACACCCAATTACAAACTCGTTGATGTGTTCGTTGGGGCCTCAAATGGATACTCTTTAATATCTCATAAAGAATTTCGTGATTTAAACCTGGAGTCATCAAAACGTTTGTATACAATCTTATCAAGATGGCGATCGTTCGGACGACTACACCCGTTTTCTCTAACGGAATTACATGGGATCTTCGGTTTACTTGATGAACGAGGTAAATTAAAGAAAAAAACCTATGAAATTACCGCTAATTTCATCCTGCGGATCATTAAACCCGCAATCAAAGAAATTTCAGAACGAGATAAAAATATAGAATTTTTGATTGATAGTCAGACCGGTAATTTTGGATTTAAGTACACTAAAGAAGGTCGAAAGATTTCAGGTCTAGAATTCTTATTCTCGTGGCGAACATCCGCGACTAAAAGTGTAAAACCATCAAATGAATTCACATATTTTGATGCTGTATCAATCTATAAAGATATTATGTCTGGAATTGATATCGAGTACACCGAAGATACTTTGAATTATGCTCTGAAAATGATTGGAGAAATGATGCTAGATAAAAATCTGGATTTTGAAGTCGATGCTGGAGCGTTTATATCAAAAGTTGTTACGTTAAAAAGTAATATCACAATTGATCAATAACTATTGATGCCACCGTCAAAAGATTAACGACCATTATCGGTTGTTAGTGGCTTACTTCAAATGTGCCTGATTAAGAATGAGCTATATTCACTGGATGCGCTTTTAATCTTTTCTGATTGTGTTAGCGAGTCCCTTAATTATCCACTCAACATGCTTGTATTGGGATATTAAGGTGCCGCTAATGATAACGTCAGCATGTGCAGAGGTAGTCCTGTGAGGCTGTTTTTGCTTATAGGGTTATATGCCACAATGAGATAGTAATTATTTTTATCCACATATCCCCCGCTATCTACTTTAAAAATGACAAAATTGAGGGATTTTTTAAATATCGTAGTAGATACGATCGCTTACTATTGAGTCGATTCTACGTCAACTAAATCAACAATAGTGTCATGTAGACCATACCAACTTCCAGTCCAGAAATTAGTTTTATTCAATGACAGCAAATATATTTAATGGATTAAATAAGCTTAAAAATATAAAAAAAATCATAATCTTATAGTGATGATTGAGGGGTATTTGATAATATATTGAAGGCCCCAGAATTGACTGACTGCTGGGGGACAGGGGTTATTAAAGGAGTCCATTCTTGAAAGACTGGATCGATTTAATTTTAGCTATAGCTACTTTAGTCGGTGCACTAGCAGCTTTAATTAAAGCATTAAAACAGAAATAACCCTTTACTAAAATGTGTTAGCGCACATTTTAGTGTTCAAGCGATTAACTGTTAGCGCAGTGGATCGCTTTTTTTTAGCATGATAGAGTTTTTGACATTAAAGTAAACATCACTATTTAATATAATGCTTAAATTTTGACGCAAAACCTAGAGGATCAGCAATTGGACTCACTGATTGGCTGTATCTCACTATATGACGTTTATTGTTAGTAATGAGAGCATAAAGTTGATCATTACTAGCAAGTTTAAGATCATCCTCTAAGAATGTATTTAATGCTTCTTTTATATTGCTCATAGAGACACGATCAATTAAATACTCGCCGACAGAAATCGGTTGTAATGTACTGTAACTGGCTTTAATCCTCTCCAGAATACGATCTTTAAAATCCCCAGTCCGTTGCACTAATTCATCTACAGTTTTATTTATATCATCATCTGTAGAATAATAGCTCAGCAGCAATTTAGGTTCATCTTTAGTAATAGTGATCCAGATATGGTAATGAATGACGACATTCTTACCTGCAGGAAATCTTGCAATCACAAATTTACGTGCTTCTACATTACGTATAATTTTTGGATCTAAAATGGGAGGCATATCACCATTAAGAAAATTTGGTAGATCAACTGTATGTTCATTTAAGAGTGGCCCGGCTAATCCTAAATCAGTGTTTTGATATTGATCGACGATAATATCAACAATATCATCAGGTACATTGTTTAAAGATTGATCCCCTGCTGTTGTATTGTAATTAAAACCAGGATTTACAAGTTTATCAGCATGTAATGTTAACTCTTCAGAAAAATAATATTGAGGAGAATACGAGTAATACCCTTTTGCTTTCAATTTTGTCGAATCACATTCATTGTCGTTATCAATGATAGACGGTAAAATTCTAGCAGGTAATGAGCTGCGTATTACATTTTTAGATTTATAGTGCACTTCCAAATATGCTTCTTTATTAGCCCCTATTCCATCCATTATAAAATCAAACCAAATTCCACCAATATAGGCTTTTATTTGCGATATATAGTGCTTCTTTTTTAATACAGAGAGAAGTTCAACTTCGTTATGATTTCTGTCATAAAAACTGATTACATCTTCATTTTTAAATAAAAAAGATGGATTTTTTTTCGTGAAATTTTTAAAACGAGTCGCATGTTCATGTAGTGCTGTAACAATATAATGAGCAAACTTTTCTGAACTTTGAGGTACTTGTTCCCTACCAATCACCATCGGGAATATTTTTTTTAGTTCTTTTGCTGAATAATTTATTCTTTGAGAAGCAGACTTCTTACCTGGCCATTTAAGACGAGCATCGAGATATAAAAGGAAACTAAAATCACTACCACTGATGACTGACCACGGTAATAAATATGGCCCTTTTGACTTAAGAATAAATTTTAGTGCGTCAACATCCCACCGTAGTACATAAACCTGTGGGAATTTTGATGATTTTCGATGTGCTAATTTTTTTTCAATACGGAATAGAGGTTTAGTTGCTTCACTGATCCATTGACTCTCAATTAGTTCGCTACAACAAAATAACGTGTTAGCCCATATCGCTAAGTTTTTATCTACAAAACTTTTCCAGTGTTCGCTATCTTTATCGACCATTAACCACGTTAGAATTTGATCACGATTAATACTGCAAATTGCCTCAACGTGATTTTTTAATATAAATGCTTGTTTATGATATTCAAAGTAAGACATCGTTAAATTAATAATTAAATATAGAAAACGAATATGTTCAATATCTGCTATTTCAGTAGTTGGGTCAGCAGCAAGAATTCTAGACGAAAATGTTTCACTATGACGAACCTCAAAAGAGGATTGATTATCAAATTTAATACCCGATATCGGTAAAATGTTAGATAAACGTGTGTGATCGGGAACTTGAGTGGAATTAAAAAATGCTTTTAATAATCCATTATCATTAACAGATAAATTCGGTGTAATCAATGGATTAGAATCACTTGTTATTAGTAAATGTCGATTTTCGTTACTAATAGTTGTCATTTCACCATTTTTCAGAACAGTTTTACTATAAGTAGTAGATTTACTATTTACTAAATAGAGTGAAGCATTCTTTGAGTTATTGAAATGTTTAAAATTACTTGCTGTTTGGCTAATATTTGAGTTTTTAAGTTTGTGAAGAAATGCTCTTGCGGTGTTAAATTGTACATTAAAAAGTTGCGAAATTTCTTGTGCAGAAAAACATCTCTTTTCTGTTTCTTTGATAATTTCAAATAATGTTGTTAACTTTTTTACAACATTCTTATTTAGTGATGCAGTATCAATTGATTCGATACTAGATAGCTCTTTAGGAAAATAGAGGACAGGACCGTGGTTTGCTGGTCTTAATTTTTCTTCGAATAAACCATTTTCTTGATTAAACAAAATCATTTCTATTTTCCATTAAAAAGATATTTATTTTTGATCTTTGATCTCTACATAAGATATAGGTCATTTGTAAAACCTCAAAAAAACACTATAAATCAACACCTTGAAACTCAACCTTTCTACTGATCAATGAATCAAACCTTTCTGATCTGATAAATATACCTACTGATCAGTGATTTAGATGTGCTGATCTCTATTTTATAGTTACTGATCTTAGATTTACAACAGCTGATCTTATATGTAACTAACAGTTTAACAACACGTTATCCACAGGGATATCCAAGTTAAGTTGAAAATATGCTGTTTTTTATGAAGTAGAATTGCGAATACAGCAGTAAATTCACATTAGAGTATTATGTCATAGATTCACTTTAGAGTTATACATAACATTTTAAGATTAGAGTTGCTAGTTAGAACTTCACATTAGAGCTTAATATTAGTTATTCACTTTAGAGTAAAACATCATACATTGACCTTAGAGTTTGTTGTCAACGTCCACTTTAGATGGGCATAAAAACTACTCTGAAGTGAATTATTGAGACATTGATCCAGTGTTGTTGACTTTAGAATTGGTCTTAAATTAACTCTAAAGTGAACATTTAATTAACTAACCAAT